>CAVLAW010000088.1:0-9234 GCA_963661155.1 Tidjanibacter massiliensis
GCGCCCGCCGCACGAGGGCCTTCCGGGGCGTCCGTTTTTAAATATTGTACACTCTCAACTCATGCAGCGCCCTGGTAGCCGCAATATACCGCGCCTGCATCATCATCTCCCGTTTCTCCTCTTTTGGAAAAATCGAAAACACCTGATCAAACTCCAGCCCCTTCGCCAGATAAAACGTCGTAACCGTCAGCCCCTTCTTAAAACTGGAACTATCCCGATTCAACCAGGAAAGCCGCTTCTCACAGTCAAAATCCTTTTCCGCCAGAATCTCCCGCAAAATCAGATACGCCCGCTCCGCCGTCTTCTCATCCTGCACAATCACAGCCGCCGTCTCATACGTTTTATCCGATGGAAACAGCTCATCCGCCGCCTCCCGCAGCGCATCTTCAAGATTGGTGACATCGTGTTCCACCACCGGCATCCCATGCCTCTCAAACAGCTCCAGATCCGTCACCCCAATGAGCTCTGCCGCATACGACGCAACCTCCACCGTATTCCGGTAACTCTTCCTCATCTCAATCCTCCGCAGATCCTTCTCAAAAATCCCCGGCAGAAACGTGAGCACATCCTGCTGCTGATCCCCCATCGTCTGCGCCCGGTCCCCAAGAATCGTCATCTTACACGAAAACATCCTCCGGATAATCAAATACTGCAGCCGCGAATAATCCTGCATCTCGTCAATCACCAGATGCTTAATATTCGACCGCTCCGCCTGCCGCGACAGCCGGTATTTCAGATACAGAACCGGATACACATCCTCATACCGCAGCTTCCGCTTCTCCAGCGGCCTCCGCGGCAGCGTCTCATACCCCTCCTTCTTCAGAAACCGGTCATACAGCACATAAAAATCCATCGTCTCATACATCTTCCGAAACTTCTCAATCAACGGAATCCGCTCCTCCTCCTCCGGCAGATCCCGGTTCTGCAGCGTCTCAATCTCGTCAATAAACGTCTCCGCCACCGCATCCATCCGCGAGAGCAGCGGAATATCCGCAAACTTCTCATAAAACAGCGTAATAATCTCCGATTCCGACTTCACAAACGACTTGTACGAAACATCCGAGAAATTCATCAGCTCGTCCTCAAGCTCCAGCGCAAACCCTTCCATCTGCTCCACAAATGCCTGCGACTGCTTCACGGCAAACCGCTTCGCCGCCTCCGGATCACGCAGTTCCCGCTCAATCTGGTCACACCGGTCCTCACAGTCCGCCGCCGTGTCCTGCAGCTTCCGGTACGCAAAGAGATCGAAACTCATCTCCTGAATATTTTCCTCGCCGAGCTCCGGCAGAATATGCGAAATATAGTCCGAGAAAACCCCATTCGGTGATAAAATCAGAATATTCGAAGACTTCAGATTCTGCCGGTCATGATACAGTAAGTATGCAATCCGATGCAGCGCCACCGACGTCTTGCCGCTTCCCGCCGCACCCTGAATCACCAGAATCCGATCCTTCGTGTTGCGGATAATCGCATTCTGCTCCTTCTGAATCGTGCGGATGATATTCTTTAACTGCACCTCGCCGTTGCTTCCAAGCTCCGCCTTTAAAATATCATCATCAATCTTCACATCACTCTCAAACCCGTAGATCATCTTTCCGTCCCGGATCTTATACTGCCATTTCGAACAGATTTCCCCCGTCATCTCGCCGCCCGGTGCCAGATAGGAAGCAGGACCGCGGTCAAAATCATAGAAGAGCCCGCTGACCGGACTTCTCCAGTCGTAAATCAGCGGCAGCTGGCCCGGCCGCTCCGCGAAATTCCCGATGCCGATATAGAAAATCTCCGGTTCCTCATCCCCGTCATAGCAGAAATCCACACGCCCGAAGAACGGCGAATCCAGCATTTTCCGAAAACGGCTGCGCAGAAGAAGCTGCTCCTCATTGGCATTCACCTGGTGCAGCAGCGCCTGCTGATTGTCGTAATCCTCATATCCATACTGATCCATCTCCGTATAATTCTGCCAGTAATAATCGTGCATATTTTCAATTTCTTTCTGTCCCTCAAGGAGCGACTGGCTGATTTCCGCAAGACGTGCATGCAGCTTTTCCAGCACAAAAGAAAGATATTCCTGTCCGTTTTTCTGATCTGTCATAAAAGGAAACCTCCTCATAAAAATATAATGATACCAGTGTCAAAAGGTCGGAAATCCGACGCAAGCAAAGCTTGCAGGAGGATTTTTGAACTTGGGACACGACAAAACATGAGTAAGTAGCCATTTTTCAAAGAAAAATGAGCGGATTACGAATGTTTTGAAGATTGCGGGAGTACGAAGTACGGAGCAATCTGGTATCATAGGTGTCAAAAGACCTTTTGACACCCACCTCATATAATGTCGAGCGCCGGAAAACCCGGCTGATCTTATCAGTATAGCAGACAGGCACGTTTCCTGCAATTCAAACATAAAATAAAGAAAAATCCCCTTTGAGGTGCCGCGTTTCTTGGAACCCTTTTTAAAACCACTGTCTGCAAAGGAAGAAAAAAGCTGTCTGGATGCGTATCAGAGGGGCGATACAAAAGCCAGAGACATTCTGGTGGAGCGGAATCTGCGTCTGGTGGCGCATGTCGTGAAAAAGTATCAGGGCCTGCCCGATGACCTCGACGATCTGATTTCGATCGGAACGATCGGCCTCATCAAGGCGGTGATGACATATGATCCCCAAAAAGGAAACCGGCTGGCCGCATATGCCGCCCGCTGTATTGATAATGAACTGTTAATGTATCTTCGGAGCAAAAAGAAAACGGCACGGGAGATTTCCCTCTACGAGCCGATCGGAACCGACAAGGAGGGGAACGAAATCCATCTGCTGGACATCGTGGAGAGCGGAGGGGAGGATATCGCAGAACAGTACAACCGAAAGGAGGACGCCAGGCGTCTGTACCGCTATCTCGATTCCGAGCTGAAAGAACAGGAAAAACAGGTGCTTCTTCTGCGGTACGGCCTCGGCGGAAAAGAAGAGTTTACACAGAAACAGGTCGCCGCCAGACTTGGCATCAGCCGGTCGTACGTGTCGAGAATTGAAAAGAATGCGATCGAAAAACTGCGTCTACGGTTTGCCGTCTGAAACTTCATTGACACACAAAAACAGGGAGTCCACCTCGGAAAATCCGGGTGTCCTCCCTGTAAGTTTTGCTTTTATTAGATGTGATAGAATCCTGCGGACTGCGCCGGAATGGTGATAGTTCCGTCTTTAGATTCTGCTTTGCCTCCGATGGTGTAGAGAGCATCTTTCAGCTCAGCGCTGTACGGGAAGGACTGCTCCTGATCGGATGGATTGATGATGACGAGAACTTTTTCACCTTCCGCTTCACGGACGTATGCCAGCGGATACTGGTTTTTCTCTGCGTAGACGAACTCGATCGTTCCGCGGCTTAAGAGCGCTTTGCTGCTCTGACGGATCTGGATGAGTTTTTTGACTTCGTTGTACAGGGAATCCGGGTCAGCCATTTCGGCTTTTGCGTTCGGGCGGTTTTTGTCCGGGTCCATGGCAATGTAAAGGTCGCTGGCCGGTGCGCTGGAGAAGCCTGCGTTGGTGTTGTCGTCCCACTGCATCGGGCTGCGGGAACCAGTACGGTTGTAGCCGCCCTCGACAGATTTCAGACCTTCGACGTAGCGCATACCGATTTCATCACCGTAATAAATAAATGGTGCGCCAGGCATAGAGAGCAGGAACGCGAATGCAATTTTCAGCTCATCACCCTGCAGGCGGCGTGCCAGACGATCCATATCGTGGTTTCCGGACGGGATGCAGATCAGGCCTTTCTGGGCTGTTTTATTGTAATTGGTTTTATAGGTCTCAACAAATTCGGAGATATCTCCTTTTCCGCGTTTCGAGAAGAACGGCTCATCGCAGCGGAACAGATCGTTGTAATGAGACGGTCCGAACTGAAGCAGGAAGTCCATGTGGAAGCCGCCCATCAGGGATTTGTCCGGCTCGCCCCACTCAGATACCATGGCTGCATCCGGGAACTCTGCATCGAGGAACTTCCGGACCTGCTCCCACAGACGGATCGTTCCTTTGCCCTCCTGATCGTTCTTTACCAGAGAGCCTGCCATATCAACACGAAAGCCGTCGCAGCCCATGTTCAGCCAGAATCTCATGACATCTTCCATCGCTGCCAGAGTTGCCTGCGGTCCCTCATCGTCAAAGGACTGCTGCCACGGTTTTTCCGGATCTGGCCGATAGAAACCGTAGTTCAGTGCCGGCTGGTTGGAGAAAAAGTTGATTGCGCAGGCGCCGTCACGCTCGGAGATACCGCGCAGGCTTCCCATTCCCTCCGGTGCTTCCCATACATTGTTGGTCCAAACGTAGCGGTCAGTGTACGGGTTTCTGTCGGCTTTCATGGATTCTTTGAACCATGGATGCTCTACCGATGTATGACCTGGAACCAGGTCGAGCAGAACGTGCATATCGCGTTTGTGTGCCTCTTCGAAGACTCTCTTCAGATCCTCATTCGTTCCGTAGCGCGGTGCAACGCGGCAGTAATCTGCGACATCGTATCCGGCGTCACCAAACGGGGACAGGTAGCACGGGTTGATCCAGATGGCATTGCAGCCCAGTTCCTTGATGTAATCCAGTTTCTCGATAATTCCTTGGAAATCTCCGATTCCATCGGCGTTCGTGTCGTTGAAAGACTGCGGGTAAATCTCATAAAATACTGCGTTATCTAACCATTTTGACATTTTCTTTTCCCTCTTTCGTTCTTATTTCTGCCTTTCTTCCTGCAGTAAATGTTTCTATCTGATATTTTACTACGGTATCTGTCAAAATACCAGTCATTCACGATTTCTTTTTCTCTCACTCCACAATCTCCGGCAGCTCCTCCCGTCCCTGGGCGAGTTCTACTTCTTCCTCTGTTCTTTTGTTCGTCTCGAGCAGGACGGCTTCGTACCCGGTCAGCGCCGCAAACGGGGCGAACTGGGCGGCACGTGCTTCGCGCGGCATTCTGGGATGTCTGCGCGAGGTGGGATGCTCCATTTCATACATTTCCTCGTAAGATTTTCTGTTCTCTGTCATTCCGCCTTATGTCCTCCAATCTGGCTGTTGCGTGCCATGCTGGTCGCGCCCTCTTTGAGATTCATTCCCTTTAAAATCGCATTTTTGCCGTATTTCTTCTTGATCGAGAGCATCGCCTCCTGCATTTTCCGCTCCCGCGCAAGGTCTTTTTCTTCCTGCTTTTCCTTTTCTTCCCGTCCGGCGTAGTCAGTGAACAGATTGAGCTGCTCATAAACCTCTTCTTTCTTTACAGAGTCCTCGCTCACCACATGGTTTACGGTGAGATACAGCCGCCGCACCAGAAGCTCCGGGTTGACAATTCGATCGTACAGCGTCATTGCCGCCTTGATGATCCGCCGCGCCGAGGATGTCTGCACACCGAGATTTTCCGTTCCGTGCGCATGCTTCGGCACGCGTCTGCCGTAGCGGTCTGCCTCCGTCTCGCCGCGGTAATTCTTCCGGATCGCATCGTCCTTCAGATTTTCAATATCATACTCCACCGTCAGCACCACCTGATCCGTCACCAGACGTTTGTCGACGAGATCGAGCGCCATCAGATCCGCCATCTCCTGCACTGCAAGGCGCGCTTTCGCGGACGGATACGGACACGCCAGCACCTGGCCGGAACAGAAGCTGTTGTTCTCTGGGCGGTACGCCTTGATGTCCGCAATCGTACACGGCTCATATCCCCAGGCGTGGTCAATCAGAAGTTCCGCATTGACACCGAACATCTTGTAGAGAAGTTCTTCATTATAATATTCATTCTCTTTTCCAATCGAACACCGCGCAATGTCTCCCATCGTGTACAGTTCCTGCTCGGCAAGCCGCTTCGCATAGCCGCGGCCTACGCGCCAGAAATCCGTGATCGGACGGTGATTCCACAGTGTTTTCCGGTAGGAAATTTCATCCAGCTCCGCGATGCGCGCGCCGGTCTCGTCCGGCTCCATATGTTTTGCCACGATGTCCATCGCAATTTTCGCAAGATACAGATTCGTGCCGATACCGGCCGTCGCGGTGATGCCCGTCTGTTCATAGACCTCACGCATCATGGCGGATACCATCTCGCGAGCCGTCATGCTGCGCGCTTTCAGATAGTCTGTGACATCCAGCATGACCTCGTCGATCGAATAGACGTGAATGTCCTCCGGTGCGAGATATTTCAGGTAAATGCGGTAGATGCGCGAACTGCAGTCCATGTAATGCGCCATACGCGGGGAGGCGATGACGAAATTGACGGAAAGCGACGGATCCTCTGCCAGCTCCACGGCATTGCAGGAGCTTCCAAGGAACGTGTGTCCCGGCGCTTTTTCCAGCCTCTCCCGGTTGACATCGCGGACACGCTGAATCACCTCAAACAATCGTGCGCGGCCCGGGACGCCCAAAGCCCGTAAGGAGGGCGATACCGCAAGGCAGATCGTCTTTTCCGTCCGCTCGGCATCCGCCACGACTAGATTCGTCGTCAGAGGGTCCATATGCCGCTTCTGCGCCTCCACGGAGGCATAAAACGACTTCAGATCGATGGCGGCATAGATTCGTTCTTTTTTCATGCGTTTTTCCTCCCTGTTTTTGTCGGTTTCTCTTCTACTTTCTTCCTGCCAGTTCCCAGAATGCAACGGCGCTCGCCGCGGCGACGTTCAGGGAATCCACGCCGTGCGTCATCGGAATCAAGACCGTTGCGTCCGTTTCCGCAATCGTATCCGTCGCCAGACCATCACCCTCGGTTCCGAGCAGGATGGCAAGTTTTTCATGTTCTTTTAAGGATGGATCATCCATCGGCACAGAATCTTCTTTTAATGCCATCGCAACGGTATAAAATCCCAGTTCCCGCAGCGCGGCAATTCCCTGCTCCGGCCAGTAATCGCCTCCCGTGAGCACGGTCCACGGGACCTGGAAGACATTTCCCATACTCACGCGGATGGCCCTGCGGTACAGCGGGTTGCTGCAGCCGGCGGTGAGGAGCACGGCGTCAATGCCAAGTGCTGCCGCAGAACGGAAAATCGCGCCGACATTGGTCGGGTTCACAACATTTTCCAGAATTGCCACGCGGCGGGCATTCCGACAGATTTCCTCCATCGTAGGAAGCGTACGGCGGTGCATGGCGCAGAGCATGCCTCGCGTGAGGGCAAATCCGGTGAGCTGTTCCAGCGCCTTCGTCTCTGCTGTATAGACCGGCGCGTCCGGGTACCGCGCAAAGAGTGCTTCGTTTGCGGCAAGCTCTGTGCTTCCGGCAAGAAAAGAAACCGGCTCGTATCCTGCATCCAGCGCACGCTCGATCACACGCGTGCTCTCCGCGAGAAAGAGTCCCGGCTGCGGTTCGTAATAATGGAGTAACTGCGGTTCCGAGAGACGCGCATACACATCAAGCTCCGGTGCCGCAAAAGTTTCGATTTTTCTGATGTCTGACATAATATTACTTTCCTTTTTATCCTGAATTTTCATCTGTTCTTCTATTGTAACAACCCTGCTCCTATTCCGCAATCCATTCTTTTCCACCCCGTTCACCGCACCGTTAAATTTTCTTATTTATCTGTCTTTTTGAAAAATTTTAATTTTTCTCTTGCCAAACGCCGCCCGGGCATGTATAATAATCGACAGTTCAAAATTACAAATTGCAGAAAAGATTGGTATCAGATTGGAAACGGCACAAGTGCATTGCTTGGTTAACGAACAACACATGTGTCTTTTTTGCGCCCATTTTTCAAAAAAACGCAAAGAAAAGGAGAACAATCGATGCCAAAAACAAAATTTCAAAACGTTGTATTCACCCTCATGATGTCCTTTCTGATGGTCTACGCCATGATCTGCTACAATATTTCGCTGAACATCGGCGGAATGACGAATCAGGTCTTTCTGATGGCATTCCACGAGATGATGATCATGTGGCCTGCTGCTTTTATCCTCGAGTTTTTCATCGTAGATAATCTGGCACACAAACTGGCCTTCCGCATGGTAACCCCGCAGGACCGTCCGATCATGATCACACTGGCCATTTCTGTTATGATTATTGCCGTTATGTGCCCGATTATGAGCTTTATCGCAACGCTGCTCTTTAAAAACGCCGGAAAGGAATTTGTTGCTGTCTGGTTCCAGACTACCTTCTTAAACTTCCCGGTTGCCTTCTTCTGGCAGCTCATTTACTGCGGACCGTTCATCCGTTTTCTGTTCCGCAAAGTGTTTCCGGAAAAATAAAGACATAAAATAAAAAAAGATATCCACAAGGAAGAACCTCTTTTCCCCTCGCTTTCCACAATTTCTGTGGAAAGAGGGTGCAAAGAGGTTCATCTTCTGTGGATATCTTTTTTTATTTTACCTTAAGATTACTCCTGCGGTACTGCATTGGATACGCTGACTACGTGATCGTACCAGGTTCCTTTTTTACCGATGATGGCAACGTTGAAATCCTCATCCAGTTTTTCTACCGGAATATCAAAACCATAAACTTCGTCCGTTGTTCCGTCGGAATACGTTACTTCATCTGTGGTCGGCTCGATCAGCTCTGCGCCGTCTGCCTGTGCCTCTTCTTTCGTTCCTACAAAAACATTCACGATGTTCTTGGATACCAGGCTGATGTGGATCGTCATCTTTCCGTTTTCTACGGTCAGAACGCCTTTTCCTTCGTTTGCTTCATTCACATGGAACATATTGCTGTCTGTGTTGAAATCGGCTGTATAAACACCGTCTGCCAGCTCTGCCTCGCCGGTCTCGCCCTCTGTCGATTCTGCAGAAGTGCTCTCTGCTGCGGAAGAGGAAGATGTGCTGCTCTCCGTCTCGGCCTGGGACTCGTCCTGTACGGATGAGGATGCGGAAGCTTTCGATACGGAAGATGTGGATACTGCCGATGCAGAAGAGGATGATGACGATGCATCATTTCCGCCGCATGCGCCAAGCATCGATACGGTCAGTGCTGCTCCAAGAAAAAGAACGGCTGCTTTTTTTCTCATAATAAATTTCCTCCTTGTATAACCTTTAAAATCCGACAGCACGCCGATATCCTCGCCGTACTGCCGGATCTTATTTTACTCTATTTTATGTACCAAATACAACCCCTAATTATTCAGCATCGTCCTGAACGCCGTTGCCGTCCATAGCTGCCTGGGTGTGCTGTACATACAGCTGCTCGATTGCGTCGATTCTTCCAAGTCCCTCGATCTGGGTGTCGATCTCGTCGAATGCACCAGATGCCTCGAACTGGCTCTTCCAGGAATCATCATCATCGCCAGCCATATCGTTGTTAGCGTGG
>CAVLAW010000089.1:0-9212 GCA_963661155.1 Tidjanibacter massiliensis
CCTGGTCGATCCATTCGCCTTTCGTATGCCAGTTTTCCCTGGTGAATTCGATATCGGATGGACAGACAAAAAATTCTGTCTCCGGGTAAACCAACTGGTAGTATAAAAGGCACCGTCTTGCATGGAGATTCCGGCAGCAGAGGATCGCTTTTTTCACCTCAACGCCCGCTGCATCCGTCACCTCCCGTGACCGCAGTGCATTTTCATACGTATACGTCGCCTGGTCTTCGCGAAGAATCGCTTCCTCCGGCACGCCATTTTTCTGCAGCACCGTCCGCAGAAACTCCCACTCGGTTTCATAATTTCCGCCGTACTGCTCCGCGAGATCCTGCACTCCGGCGAAGTGGCCGATCACGGTGCTGTATCTTCCCGACGGGAGCACATACGGTGCAAAGCCTTCTTTCCAGAGTTCTGCCGCATGCGCCGCCATCTGCGGATACCCGTTTCCCGGAACGAAAATCACATCAGCTTTCTGTGGTTCGTCTTTCACGAAAATGTAGTCCGTAAAGTAGTTTAAAAACTTCTCATACATGAAATGTTACCACTCTTTAAAGTCCATCAGGCACTCTACGACATACGCCATATCCTGTTCCGACAGGCTGTAGAACATCGGCAGACGCATCAGTCGCTCGCTCTCTTTTGTCGTGTATTTGTCCTCTCCGTGGAACACACCGAACTTCTGTCCGGCCGGGGAAGTATGGAGCGGAACGTAATGGAACACACACATTACACCGCGCTCTTTCATATATTTGATCAGTTTTGTACGCACTTCCAGATTTCTTGCCTTGATGAAGTACATATGCGCATTATGTACACAGCCTTCCGGCACCACTGGCTGCTCGATCTTTCCGGCCTCAGCCAGCGGACGGAGCTGCTCATGGTAATAGTTGTAGATCGCCATTCTCTTCTGGTCAATCTTTTCATGATCTTCCAGCTCGGCAAGCAGGTAAGCTGCATTCATATCGCTCGGCAGATAAGAAGAACCGTAATCGATCCAGGTATATTTGTCGATCTGGCCGCGGAAGAATTTGCTGCGGTTCGTTCCCTTCTCACGCAGGATCTCTGCTTTTTCCAGATAATTTTCATCCTGGAACAGCAGTGCGCCGCCCTCTCCCATCGTATAGTTCTTCGTCTCATGGAAGCTGTAGCAGCCGAAATCGCCGATCGTTCCGAGTGCTTTTCCTTTGTAGTACGCGCTCACGCCCTGTGCCGCGTCCTCTACAACCTTCAGGTTATGACGTTTCGCGATATCCATGATCGTGTCCATCTCACATGCAACGCCGGCATAGTGTACCGGGACAATCGCTTTCGTCTTTTCGGTGATGGCATCCTCGATCTTGGTCTCGTCAATGTTCATGGTGTCCGGACGGATATCCACGTACACAATTTTAGCTCCGCGCAGAACAAACGCATCTGCGGTGGAAACAAAGGTGTAGGACGGCATGATGACTTCATCTCCCGGCTGAATTTCAGACAGGTAAGCTGCCATTTCCAGCGCATGGGTACAGGATGTTGTCAACATCGCGTGTTTTACGTTGAAATTGTCCTGCATCCAGGCGGAACATTTCTTCGTAAACGGGCCGTCACCGCAAAGCTTGTTGTTTTCCGCTGCTGCCTGACGGATGTATTCCAGTTCAGTTCCAATAAAAGGTGGTTTATTAAACTCTATCATTGTTTTTTCCTTGTCTTTCTTCTATCCATTACTGTTTTATTTACTTTCAGAGTGCAAAACTCCTAGGTAGTCTCATTTTCTCACAAATCCCTTTGAATTTCAAGACACGATTTTGATATGATACTCATACCGTTTGCTCTTCCCTGAAACCCAAAAGAACCCTTGATCTCTCAAGGGTTCCATAAGTAGCGAGAGGGGGATTCGAACCCTCGACACCGCGGGTATGAACCGCGTGCTCTAGCCAACTGAGCTATCTCGCCATATATAATTTTTGATAAATATGGGACCTATAGGGCTCGAACCTATGACCCTCTGCTTGTAAGGCAGATGCTCTCCCAGCTGAGCTAAGACCCCACATCGATGTTTTGTCTGTTGGCTTTTTATCTGCATCACCAACCGACTTGTTTAGTATAGCATCCCACCCGTCAAATGTCAACACCAATTTTCAATTTTTTTCGATTTTTTTCAAGTTTTTCTCCCGCCACTCTTTCAGGTACTGTTCCTGCTCCAGATCTTCCCGTTCTTTCTCCCATCCTGCTGCCCGGCAGAGTGTCCACGCGAGCAGAAGAAATGCTGCAAAAACGCCCGCAAAACAAACGATTGCCATCTTTCTTTGACCGCCTTTCTTTCTGATTCTGATAAAAAAGCAAATGAACTCCTTACTATTTTATCCAGAACGGCGGCACATTATTCCGCATTTCAAGATGAAAGAAAAAAAACAGAGTCGCCAGATCTCCTTCTTCCGGAATTCTGACGGCTCCATCTTACTCAAAATTAAAATTCAAATTCACATTACGCTTCGTCAATCGCTTTTCCAATATCATGACGGTAATACTTATTGTCGAAATCAACCCAGTCGACAGCCTTGTAGGCATTCGCACGTGCCTCTTTCAGGGTATCGCCAAGCGCTGTCACGCCGAGCACGCGGCCTCCGTTTGTCACAATCTCGCCGTCCGTGAACTTCGTTCCGGCATGGAAGCAGTAATAACCCTCATGCTCTTTGAACGTCTCCAGTCCGCGGATCGGGAATCCTTTCTCGTAGGAAACCGGATAACCATTCGAAGCCAGTACAACGCAGACACACGCATTGTCTGCAAACTGCAGGTCAATCTGGTCGAGCGTTCCGTCGATGCATGATTCGAATACGTCGATGATGTCGGTCTTCATCCGCGGCAGCACAACCTGTGCCTCCGGATCGCCGAAACGGGCATTGTACTCGAGCACCTTCGGTCCATCCGGTGTCAGCATCAGTCCGAAGAAAATGACGCCCTTGAACGGTCTTCCCTCGGCTGCCATCGCATCTACGGTCGGCTGATAGATATATTTCTTACAGAAATCGTCAACTTCTTTTGTATAGAACGGGCTTGGGGAGAAGTTGCCCATACCGCCGGTGTTCAGGCCGGTATCGCCGTCTCCTGCTCTCTTGTGATCCTGTGCGGAGCTCATCGTCTTGATCGTCTTTCCATCAACAAAAGAGAGTACGGAAACCTCGCGTCCCGTCATAAACTCCTCGATGACCATCTCATTTCCGGCACTGCCGAATTTCTTGTCGAGCATGATCGTCTTGACGCCGTCTTTTGCTTCTTCTAAGGTATTGCAGATCAGAACACCTTTTCCAAGTGCCAGACCGTCCGCTTTCAGCACAATCGGGAATTTTGCATTCTCGAGATATTTCTCTGCCGCTTCCGGATCAGAGAACGTCTCATATGCTGCGGTCGGAATCTTATATTTTTTCATCAAATCTTTCGAGAACGCCTTGGATCCTTCCAGAATCGCCGCATTCTTTCTCGGTCCGAAGACGCGCAGTCCCTCTGCCTCAAAAGCATCTACCACGCCGCCGACCAGCGGATCGTCCATGCCGATCACGGTCAGATCGATCTCTTTTTCTTTCGCAAAGGCAACGAGTTTCTCAAACTCCATCGCTCCAATGTCCACGCATTCTGCGTATTCTGCAATTCCTGCATTTCCCGGAGCGCAGTAAATCTTGTCTACCTTCGGGCTCTGTGCCACCTTCCATGCAATGGCGTGCTCTCTTCCGCCGCTTCCAACAATCAGTACTTTCATGGCTTTACTCCTTTATCTTTACGTGTCCGTCTTCTACCGTTACTTTTCCGTTTGCAATCAGATCAATCGCACGCGGCATGATAACCCACTCGGCCTCCTCCATGACGCGCTGCTGGAGAATTTTCGGTGTGTCGCCCTCGTGCACTTCGACTGCCTTCTGCAGAATAATCAGGCCGGTGTCTGTTCCGCCGTCCACAAAGTGAACCGTCGCTCCCGTCACTTTCACGCCGCGGGAGAGAACGCCTTCATGCACCTTCAGTCCGTAATAACCCGTTCCGCAGAACGACGGAATCAGTGACGGATGAATGTTGATGATTTTATTCGGATAAGCATCCACGATGCTCTGCGGGATTACAACCAGGCATCCTGCCAGTACCACGAGATCGACGTTGTACGACTGCAGCTTGGCAAGCAGTGCCTCGTTGAATTTAGCTCTTGATTCAAAGGTTTTCGGGGAAAGGCATACCGCATCAATCCCCTTCTTTTTCGCGCGTTCCAGCGCGTATGCCCCTGCATTGTTGCTGATGACAGCAGAAACTTCTGCGTTTGTGATAGTTCCCGCGTCAATTGCATCCAGAATGGCCTGCAGGTTCGTGCCGCCGCCGGAAACCAGAACTGCCAGCTTTAGCATAATTTTACTCCTTTTTCGCCATTCTCAATATGTCCGATCACGTACGGGGTATCTCCTGTCGAACGGATTGCTTTCATGGCTGTGTCAACGTCCTCCGGATCAACAGCAAGCACCATACCGATACCCATGTTGAAGGTGTTGTACATCATGTGCTCGTCGATGTTGCCTTTTTCTGCCATCAGATTGAAGATCGGCGGTACGGTGTAGCTGTCTTTCTGTACAACGGCTACGGTGTCGTCTTTCAGCATACGCGGAATATTCTCATAGAAGCCGCCTCCGGTGATGTGGCTGCAGGCTTTTACGGTCACGCCGGCATCTTTGATGGCGCGGAGTGCTTTTACGTAGATGCGGGTCGGTGCAAGCAGGGTCTCGCCGAGGGTTGCGCCGAGTTCATCGTAATAAGTATTCAGGGAATCTTTGGACATATCAAACACTTTTCTTACCAGAGAAAATCCGTTGCTGTGAACGCCAGTGGAAGCCATGCCGACCAGCACGTCTCCGGCTGCCAGATGCTCGCCGGTGATCATATCTTTTTTGTCGCATACGCCGACAGCAAAGCCTGCCAGATCGTACTCATCCTCCGGCATCAGTCCCGGATGCTCTGCGGTCTCGCCGCCGATCAGTGCCGCGTCGGACTGCAGGCAGCCTTCTGCAACGCCTTTTACGATCGACGCAATTTTCTCCGGGTAATTCTTTCCGCATGCGATGTAGTCCAGGAAGAACAGCGGTTCTCCGCCGGCACACGCGATATCGTTCACACACATGGCAACGGCGTCGATGCCGATGGTGTCGTGTTTGTCAAGAATCATGGCGAGCTTCACCTTGGTTCCGCATCCGTCGGTTCCGGAAAGCAGCACCGGCTCTTCCATCTCTTTGATTTTTGCCAGGGAAAAAGCGCCGGAAAAACCGCCAAGGCCGCCCAATACCTCCGGGCGCATGGTTTTCTTTACGTGCTCTTTCATTAATTCTACTGATTTGTATCCAGCTTCAATATCTACTCCTGCGTTCTTGTAATCCATGGTGAACCTCCCTTATCCTTATGTTTTTATTTGCTGTAGTTGCGGTATCCTGTTTCCTGCAGTTTGGCGTCTTTCGCCTCAACCTGCTCTTTCATTTCCTGCGTGTATGCTTTCAGCTTTGCAAGCAGCTCCGGATCGGAAGTTGCAAGAATCTTTGCTGCGAGGATTCCGGCATTTGCTCCTCCGTTGATGGCAACGGTTGCTACCGGAATGCCGCTCGGCATCTGTACGATGGAGTACAGGGAATCACGGCCTCCAAGCGATGTGGTATGCATCGGAATTCCGATGACCGGCATTGGGAAAATCGCTGCGCACATGCCCGGCAGATGAGCTGCCATACCGGCGCCTGCAATGATGACTTTGAAACCTTTCTCCTCTGCGGTTTTTGCATATTCGAAAAATACATCCGGCTCGCGGTGTGCGGAAATAATTTTCATCTCATACTCAATTCCAAATTTTTCCAGCATGTCGGCTGCCTTGCTCATAACCGGCATATCTGAGTCGCTTCCCATCACAATTCCTACTTTAGCCATGTTGTTCTCCTTTTCTGGTGTTCTGATTAACTGTTCTAAGCGTTATTCATTAGTATTGCTTATATTTATGTTTTAATCATTCAGTTCTGCTTATAATATACTAAGCAGGCGCAGAAATGTCAACCCATAATCAGGCAAAAGGTTCATTTAATTCTTCCGTTCCAGGCAGAACGAAGCGTCCGTCCTCAATCAGCGGAATCGTCGTTCCGTCCGCTTTTTCGACCGTAACCGACTGCAGTTCGCGGTAAGGAATCGTGATATCCGTGTGGCATCCGAAGTATGCTTTCGACGGATCTTCTTTCCGTTTCGCCGAAACCTCGTTCTCACGCGCGATCACTTCTTTTCCGTCCGGGTTGTACATCGGGCTGTCCTCCGCCCATGCGTAGCACGTGTCGCCCATCGCAAAATGCGGGCCCATCTTCTCGGCAATCAGGATCGGCAGTTTTCCGGCAATGCCGTACTGCTCCGCCATCACATACGCAGTCGTGTTCGTTCCGATTGCAAACTCGCCGATCGGCAGTGTCTTATGGTGATACAGCAGATTTTCTTCTATATAAGTATGATTATCTTCTTCTTTTTCGAAGTTTTTGCAGTCGTACGCGGTAATCATGCCGTCGGTCAGCGTCAGGCGCAAGTCACGGTAATACAGCTCGTTCAGGTAGACACCCGTCACATGGAGCACGCCTGTCGTGCCAGCCAGCAGCGGGGAGGTGAACACTTCTCCGACCGGGATATTGCAGTCGGCGACACAGTTCTCGAAGTTTGTCTCTTTTGCAGGATCGTTCAGGTGATGCAGCATCACGCGAAGGTCCGTCTCATTTTCCCCTTTTCCGAGGACATAGACCGAAACGCCCTCGTCGAGCGCGTCGATCAGGTACTGCTGGATGCGCTGGTATTTCTCGTAATCGAGATTGTTGATCTTTACGATCTCGCGGAAAATCTCCTCGTAGCGCGGATCGATTTCCGGCATCGGATAGGCGATGATCGTGTAGCCGTACTCGTCATCCTTGATATAGCGGTTCACAATCTGGCCCGCCTCGTTCTGGTAGCCGACGCGGAGTTTCTGCTGATGCTCGTTTAAGTGCAGCGCCTGTTTCTTGTTCACCGGCTCAAACGGAACCTCGCCGAATGTCTCGACCACGGCAGGGCCGGCATAACCGTCGGCCAGTTCTTTGTACTCATCGTATTTGACCTGCATTGCGCGGAGGCGTCTCTTCACAAGATCCTCATTCAGATACAGCGCCTCGTCGTTCCGGTGATCGTAGTCGTACTGCTTGTTTGCAGCCGCACCGGCAACCCAGTTCCGGCGTGCGCCGCGGGAAATCACCGGCTCAAGTCCCATCTCGCGGAACTGTAAAACTGCCGCACGGATCATGCGTTCAAACCCAATGTGGAAGCGGATGCTGACTGTTTTTTTCTTTGACAGATCTTTCCGTGCCACGATAAAGCATTTGCGGAAGCCCTCGGTGTAAGTGCGCGCCATCGCATCAATTTCGTCCTGACTGAACGTATTTAAAAAGCGGGCTGTACCCTTCTCGTTTTCGGTGATGTATTCGCCGTACTGGTACAGATACCGCAGATCGGTCAGGTCGGACTCCATCACAATATCTTTCACAAAATTCAGCGACGGATCGACGATCTCTCGTACCTGGTGCTCCTGACGCTCCTCGGCGTAATCGCTCACATACCAGTAGATGCTCTCTTTCACATACTGCTCGGACGGCAGTGTCTCCTCCTCGAACATCGCGTAGAGTTCAAGATACAGCTCCATCGCTGCGGTCAGCTCCAGCAGGCGATCCTCATAGACCCAGACAACAGCGTTTCCCAACTCCCGGTACAGATAGCAGAGGCTCCTGCCGTGTGTCTCTCCGAGTGCGCGGACAGCGAACTCCGGGTTTCCGTACGAAGTCTCATACCGTTCTCCGATCACATCCTCATACGGCTCGTGGTTGAACATGGCCAATTCTTCCTCCAATGCTGTTTTCAGATAACCTTCTGCGATTCTGGTGTGGATCTGATCCATTTTGCAGAGGTACTGCGCCATCTGTGCAAAGAAATCGCGGTACGGCTGCGGAACGCTTTTTTCCGCCGGAATCTGGCGGATCCGTTCAATCGCAAGCGCATAGCGCTCGTTTAATACTTCATCCATGCAAAAATTCCTCTCTTCTTCTATTTTTTCCATAACTGTTACGAGGGGCAGATCTGCCCCTCATTTTTCTTCTTTATTTCTGTTTTTCTTCCCGGTCGTCAATGATCTTTCCGTCCCGGATACTCTGTTCGAGAATCTCCTCCATATAGCTCCAGATCTCCTCGGAACCGGTCGCCGTCTTCTCGTTTCGTTTTAACGGCTGGGAAATCCGCACATTGTGGCGGGTCCAGTCTTTTCCGTCGTTCTCATGATTTAAGAGCAGTGGCTGGAAATTGTCCATCACATGGGCAAAACGCGCCTCCGGTGTCTCATACGCTTCAAACTCGAGCCAGAGATCCATCATCATTTTTCCCTGATCTTCCGGCAGCAGGCCGTAGATGCGTTCTGCGGCTTTGTGCTCCCGCTCGTCTTTCGATTTATTTGCCTCCTCATCGTACGCATAGGTGTCTCCCGCGTCGATCTCCACGAGATCGTGGATCAGAAGCATCAGCATCGTTCTGCCGATGTCGATCTTCTCATTCGAATACTCCTGCAGCAGAAATGCCATCACCGCCATATGCCAGGCATGCTCCGCATCGTCCTCCTGGCGGGAATAGCCGCGGATGTGCGTCTGACGCAAAATCTGTTTTTCTTTATCGATCTCCAGAATAAAATTCAGCTGTTTTTCAAACCGTTCGCGATCCATTCTTTTTCCCCTTTTCTCCTGAACATTCTTCTCTTATCGTACGCCGATCAGAAACAGCGCCAGCCATGCAACCATCATACCGCCGCACGTAATCGAACCGATCACCGACATTCTGTGGCTGACCTGTTCTTCTTTAAAGCTTTTCATCCCCACATGGAAGCCGTATCCCGACAGCAGGAACGAAAAGAGTCCCGCCGCTCCAAGAAAGATGCCTCCCTTTCCGCGGAACGCAAAAGATACGACCGAAGCCAGCAGAAGCAGAAAGACCGAGGCCCCTGCCATATAGAGCGCTTCTTTTCCGCCTTCTGACTGCTTCCGGACAAAATTGTAATTATACTTCTTTCTCGCCATATTTCCATCTCCTGATTTTATTGCAGATCAAGAATGCGCCGCAGCCGATCATGGCACCGAGCGTATTCAGGATCAGATCATCTACATCAAAGCAGCCCACCTTTGTGA
>CAVLAW010000090.1:0-9145 GCA_963661155.1 Tidjanibacter massiliensis
GAAGCTTCGTATGTTCCATACTGTGTCGGGCTCCGTTTCAGCATATTCTCCAGAATATTTTCTGTGGTTTCTTTCGTCAGTTTTACGATTCTCATGCCAGTGCTCCTTTCAGATCCTGAATTAATTTGGTGATTCTCTCATTTTCCATCCGCATGCTCACCTGGTTGACCACCATGCGCGCAGACAGCGGGCAGACTTCCTCGAGAACGGTCAGGCCGTTTTCTCTTAAGGTACTTCCGGTTTCTACGATATCTACAATCACCTCGGACAGTCCGACGATCGGTGCCAGCTCGATGGAGCCGTTCAGTTTGATCATCTCAACAGTCTGATGTTTGCGGTTGTAGAAGTAATCCTTTGCGATGTTCGGGTATTTTGTCGCCACGCGGATCTGCTGGTTGTGCTGCAGCAGTTCTTTTGCCGATTCCGGTCCGCAGACACACATGCGGCATTTGCCGTAGCCGAGATCCAGCACCTCGTAGAGACGTCTTCCCTCTTCCAGAATCGTATCTTTTCCGACGATTCCGATGTCCGCTGCGCCGTACTCCACGTACGTCGGCACATCCGGTCCTTTGGCGAGGAAGAAGCGGAGCTTGTGCTCCTCATCGGTAAAAATCAGCTTTCTCGTATCTTTGTTTTTCATTTCATCGCAGGTGATGCCGACCCGTTCCAGCAGTTCCAGTGTCTGATAGGCCAGGCGTCCTTTTGTCAGTGCAATGGTCAAATATCTCATCGTATGTGTTCCTTCCTCTCCTACAGCTCAACCGGCTGTACTTCTCCTGTCGCTAAATCGATGGCAAGCACCGAATCACTCTTCTGAATATAGACGATACCGCCGAACTGGTTCTTTCTGCCGTACTCCTCATAATCTGCAAGAACCTTGTCTCTTGCGAAGCAGACGAGCGCGACGTCCATTCCCTTGCTTCTGTGCTCGTTGGCAAGCTTTACGGCCAGCGGCTGCAGGAAATCCGGATAGAGAAGCATCGTTTTTGTGTTGGCAATCGGAAGAGAAATTTTCTGACGCTCCAGTGCGTTCATCAGGGATTCCATCACCGTACAGAATCCGATCGCCGGCGCTTTCTTTCCGAAGTGCTGCAGCAGTGCATCGTAGCGGCCGCCCTTTACGATCGGCTCGCCGGTGCCATAGGTATATGCCTGGAAAATGATACCAGTATAGTAGTGGAATTTGCTCAAAAGGCCAAGATCGAAGAATACGTATTTCTCATAGCCGTAATCTTTTACGATCTCATAAATCATCGCCAGACGGTCGAGCGCGGCGCGTGCGGCCGGGTTTCTCGTCAGGCTTTTTGCCTTTTCCAGGATCTCCGCATTTCCAAAGAGCTGCGGAACATCGCGTAATGCCTCAAACAGGTCGCTTCTGAGATTCTGTTTTGCAAGCAGCTCCTCGGCTCCGAAATGGTTTTTGATCGAGATCAGCTCTTTTAACTCGGTCAGGACATCCTCCGAGAGATTTGCCTCTTCCGCAAGTGCCTGGAAGAATCCGACATGGCCGATGCTGATCTGGAAATCGGTAAGACCTGCGTCCAGCATGACTTTGACGGTCATCGCAATAATCTCCGCATCTGCCATTGCCGAATCGTCGTTTAAGAGCTCGACACCCATCTGCGTAGACTCTTTTAAGCGGCCCTGATAGCTGCTGCTGTTGACGAAGCTACTTCCCTTATAGCAGAGGCGGATCGGCATCGTCTCCTCCATAAAATACATCGATGCGGCACGTGCTACCGACGGGGTAAAGTCCGGGCGGAGCACAAGTGTGTTGCCGTCGCGGTCAAAGAATTTGTAGAGCTCGCGGGACGGTGTCGTTCCGACCTCTCTTCCGAATACATCAAAAAACTCGAACGTCGGTGTTTCAATATCCTGATATCCATATGCGTGGAAAACCTGCTCAATCTGATTCTCCAGGTATAATTTCGTCGTACATTCCTGATTGTAGACATCCCGGACGCCTTCCGGGGTATGAATTAATCGATCCATGTTCTGTTGTCCTCACTCTTTCACTTTAGTTCGCTACCATATTACCATAATAAATTCAAAGCTATGGTTAGTATATCGGAAAACGTTTTCTCTGTCAACCTTAAATTTTAATCTGCAGCAGAATCGCGTATTTCGAGATCATGCTGGATTCCGTTCAGATACGGAACGAGAACGCCGCTGCCCGTCCGCTGCAGGAAAAACGCCGGGTCAAGCTCCGCATACGTAAAATGCTTTCTGCCGCCGTTCTGCCCGCGGTCCCAGAATGTTTTCAGCGTCTCGTACCGCAGGTAATAATACTCGTCCCGCGCCGTAAAATACAGCAGCAGGAAGGAAATTCCCCCCTGCTGCTCAAAATCTTTCATGAACGCGACCTGATGCTCGTGGATATTCGCCAGCGGAAAGGAATCCGTCTTACATTCTTTTGCATCAAAGCAGACGGGAATACCCTGTACGGCGCCGATATAGTCGACGGTACTCTTCTTCTCAAAATACGCCAGCGTGATATGTCTGCTCTCTTTGTCTATTTTGATCGGGGTGATCGGTGTCGGCACCTTCTGGATCAGCGCGAGATGTTTGTCCCGGTACTGCTCATTTGTGCGGTTGATCATTTCCTCCAGCGTTGATCCGCGGAGTCCCCTCGATGTCCATGCCATGTTTTTCTGTCCTCGTCTTTTGTCGTTTTTTACTCAATCAGCGAAATCTTATTCAGCGGCCAGTAGCGCAGAAATGCTTTTCCGATGATCTTGTCTTTTTCCACGTACGGATTCATCCAGTAGCGGGAATCCTTCGATACGTTCCGGTTGTCGCCGAGCATAAAGTAGCAGCCCTCCGGCACTTCGTACGGCCCGAAATCGCCGACCGGTGTCTCCGGGCAGAAATCATCACGCAGCGGCTCGGTGGAATCGTTGATATACACTTTTCCGTCCCGGATCGTCACCGTCTCGCCCGGCAGGCCGATCACACGCTTGATAAACTTCTGTTTTTCATCGTCCGGATAATAAAAAATGACGATATCATACCGCTGCGGATCGCTCTTTACGTATGCAAGGCGGTTTCCGAAGATCTGGTCTCCGGTCATGATCGTATTTTCCATGGAAGGAGACGGGATTCTCGCGTTGATGACGATGACCTGCTCCACAAAAACAACGACAGCCACGACAATGGCAATCATTTTCACATACTCCCAGATTTCCCGTCCGATGCTCGTCTCCTCCGTCTTTCTTGGTTTTGTTTCTTTGTTTTCCTTGTCTTTTCGGCTCATAATCCTTCTCCCGTCAAATGTTCTCCCTCTAAAATCCGGCGCACGGATGCCGGCAGAGGTGCTGTAAAGGTTTTCCCGGACAGACTGCCAAGCGGTCCGACAAGCTCTGGAAATACCGTCTTCCAAGAGTGGAGAAGCTGGTATTTTAATCCGTACTTTTCACGGAAACGGCGGTTAAAATCCGCATCTCCGTACTTCGGATCGCCCGCAAGCGGATGACCGATGCTCGCGAGATGGCTTCGGATCTGATGGCTCTTTCCCGTCACAAGCTCAACTTCCAGCAGCGTACAGTTTTTTCCCGTACAGAGCGGCCGGTACGCGGTTTCTATGTAGACGGCGTCCCCCTGCTGCTCCTTCTGGATCGCCACACGGTTTGTTCGTTCATTCTTTTTCAGGTAGCCGCGGATGCGTTTCGTCTCCGTCACCTGTCCTTTCACAACGGTCAGGTAATATTTTCCGACGGCCCGCTTTGCGATCAGCTCCGAGAGCTGCTGTGTCGCCGCAACCGTCTTTCCTGCCAGGACAAGGCCGCTCGTATTCCGGTCGAGGCGGTTGCAGAGTCCGGCGCGGAACATCGTCTCTTCCCCGTCGTTTTCTTCTGCAAGATACGCGCCGAGCGATTCGGTGAGGCTCACATCGGTCTCTTTTGCCTTCTGCGAGAGCACACCGGCCGGCTTGTTCAGGAAGATAACATTTTCATCCTCGTAGACGATATCCAGCTTCGGCTGATTCATCCGTTTTCCAGCTGCCGGTTTCTGCGGTGCTTTCCGGAATTTCTCGATGGTCTCCTCCGCCAGATAGAGACGGATCGTGTCGCCTGCTTTCAGTTTTTCGCTTCCATCCGCCTTTTTCTGGTTCAGCACGATGTTTTTCTTTCGAAGCATCTTATAGAAGAAGCTCTTTGGCGCCTCCTCCATATATTTGGACAGATATTTGATGAGCTGCTGCGCGCAGTCTTTTTCTGTCACGGTCAGTTCTCTCATAACGTTCTCTCCTACAGTGCCAGCGCCAGCATCGTGTGTTTAACCAGCTCAGCGCGGGACAGATCCGGGTACCGCTCGTCCGGCTTGAAGTTTTCGTTTGCGCTCTTTTCCAGTTCGTCGTGATTGCGGTTCAGGGAATCGAGGCGCTCCAGGAACGCTTTTTCCCGGTCAAAAATCTTCACATGGCATTTGTAGCCGTTGGCACGGATGATCTTTGTCAGATAGGTGGTGCACTCCTCAATCTGCTTCTGATCTTTGGCGCGTGAGGTGTAGCAGGCGATCTCCTCGCCGCAGAACGCCGCCGCCTCAATCATCAGGCTTGATTTTTCCTGTGTGATGTACATTTCGTATGACATCAGAAGTTTTCCTTTTTTTGCTTCGATCGCATCGTAGGTTGCCTGGTCGACGGGCTTCTGCATCATCATCATGATCAGCCCTACCGCGGCGCGGCAGCCCGGCAGACAGCCGACAACGGCGACAACCGTAAAGATATTGCTCTTATTTCCATCTGCGAGCACAAGTCCGACGATAAATGCGATCGCCGGAAGGACGAACAGTCCCAACGCTACAAGAAGTCTTTTTTTCTTTTCCCGGCGGATATAGCCGTAATCCCCTTTTCTGATCTTCATTCTTTTGTCTGTTTCCCTTCTTCGATAAGATCCCCGCTCATCTTTTTTTTGCATCGTTTATTTCTTTTTATGAACATTCCGGAGTGTCTTTTTCGGACGTCCGCCTGTTTTCGCTCTTCCCTGCCCGGAACGGTCATTCACCGGCTTTCTGTCTTTTCCGCCTTTTCCTTTCGCGGATTTTCCAGCCTCCCCGACCATCTTTCTCGGTCGTACGAGGCATTTCGTTCCAAACCCGATCAGATCCTCCCGGTGTGTCCGGTGGAGCGCCTCACAGACCAGCTCATAGTTCTCCGGATTCCGGTACTGAATCAGCGCACGCTGCATCGCCTTCTCATGCGGCGATTTCGGCACGTAGACCGGCTCCATCGTCCGCGGGTCAAGACCTGTGTAATACATACACGTCGAGAGCGTGGACGGTGTCGGATAGAAGTCCTGCGCCTGCTCCGGGATAAATCCCATATCGCGGATATACTCGGCAAGCTCCACCGCATCCTCCAGGTCACAGCCCGGATGGGAGGACATGAAATACGGAAGCGCATACTGCTGCTTGCCCGTCTTTTTGTTGCATGCATCAAAGCGGCGGATAAATTCCTGATACACCTCATGGCGCGGTTTTCCCATATAGGAGAGTACGCGGTTGGAAACGTGCTCCGGCGCCACGCGGAGCTGGCCGCTCACATGGTCTTTAACGAGATCCTCCAGGAATGTCTGGTCTTTGTCAGCCAGCACATAGTCAAAACGGATACCGGACCGGATAAAGACCTTCTTCACGCCTGGAATCGCTTTCAGCTCCCGAAGTAGCTTCACATAGTCTTTATGATCCGCCACCATATTTTTGCATGGCTCCGGGAAGAGGCAGTTCCGGTTCGGACAAGCGCCCTTCGTGAGCTGCTTTTTGCACGCCGGACCGCGGAAATCTGCGGTCGGACCGCCGACATCGTGGATATAGCCCTTGAAATCCTTTTCCTGCACCATCTGCCGCGCTTCCGTGAGAATCGATTCATGGCTTCTCGTCTGCACGACGCGTCCCTCGTGGAATGTCAGTGCACAGAAACTGCAGGAACCGAAGCAGCCGCGGTTGCTCGTCAGACTGTATTTGATCTCGCCGAGCGCCGGAATGCCTCCGTCCTTTTCGTAGATCGGATGGTACGCTCTCATATACGGAAGCGCATAGACATCATCCATCTCCTGCTCTGTCAGCGGGCGGGACGGCGAGTTCTGTACTACGTATCCCTGCCCCTCATACGGCTCCGCAATCGGATGCGCGTTGATGGCATCAGTGTTTTTATACTGAATCGCAAAGCTTTCGGCATACGTGCGCTTGTTCTCACGCACCTCCTCGTATGACGGCAGCACCACCGGATCAATCAGATGATCGAGTGTTTTGCTCCGGTAAACCGTTCCGGGAATATACGTGATATCGTGAATATCCAGTCCCGCAGCAAGCGAATCGGCGATCGCCACAATTGAGAGCTCGCCCATTCCGTACGAGATCATATCTGCGCCGGAATCCAGCAGCACCGAACGGCGCACCTGATCCGACCAGTAGTCGTAATGTGCCATCCGGCGGAGCGATGCCTCGATGCCGCCTAAGATCACCGGTGTGTGTTTATACGTTTTCCGGATCAGGTTTCCATAGACCGTAACCGCGCGGTCCGGCCGTTTTCCCATCACGCCGCCCGGCGTAAAGGCATCCATTTTCCGGTGCTTTTTCGCCACGGTGTAATGGTTGACCATGGAATCCATATTTCCGGAAGAAACGATAAATGCGAGCCGCGGTTCCCCTAAAATAGAAATGCTGGTTTCATCCTTCCAGTCCGGCTGCGAGATAATGCCGACACTGTAGCCGTTCGCCTCCAGCACACGGCTGATAATCGCCGGGCCGAACGACGAGTGATCGACGTAGGCATCTCCGATGATATAGACAAAATCAAGCTGCTCGATTCCCCGCTCTCTCATATCTTTTCTTGAAATCGGTAAAAAAGGCATTCGTTACTTTCCTTTCTGTTCTGCAGCGTCTGCAATCCCAAGCGCCGCTTTTTCTTCCTGCGTGAGGGGACGGGCACTGCCCTTCGGCAAAGCCGGATCGAGTTCCAGGCTTCCCATGGACAGCCGTTTTAAATAGACGACTTTCTTTCCGACCTTCTCAAACATTCGCTTGATCTGGTGGAAACGTCCCTCGCAGATGGTAATCTGAATCCGGCTCTCAAAAACTCCGGGTTCTTTTTCTGTCGTCTCCAGAATGACAAGCTCGGCCGGAAGCGTCGGCTTGTCATCCCCGATGTCGAGGCCTTCGGCAAATGCTTTTTGGTCCTCCTCGGTCACTTTTCCGTCGATCACGGCCTCGTACACTTTCGAGACGTGTGATTTCGGGGAAAGCAGCCGGTGCGAAAGAGCTCCGTCATTGGTGATCAAGAGCAGTCCTTCCGTATCTTTATCGAGCCGTCCGACCGGAAACAGGTCTTTCCTTGCCGCATCACTTAAAAGATCCAGCACCGTCCGATCCCGCCGGTCCTCCGTCGCAGAGACGACGCCTGCCGGTTTGTGGAGCATCCAGTATTCCATTTTCACATAGGAAACGCTGTTTCCATCCACCGTTACCTGGGCTTCGTCCGGGTCTACTTTCAGTTCCGGCGCCTTTGCCGTGGTTCCGTCCACCGCAACCCGGCCTTTCCGGATCAGACCTTTCACTTCCTGGCGCGTTCCCACGCCCATATCCGCCAGATATTTATCGAGTCGTAATTTACTCATACCATCCGCCATCCTGCATAATATTTATTCTTTAACGTTCCGTTGTTCAGTTTTCCCCAGCCAAGCGGAAAATCATCCAGGCACACAAGCACCCAGCCTTTTTTCCCTCTGCACTCCTCGTCGGAACATGCCAGCGTCTCGCCTTTTAAGTAGCGCATGACGCGCTCATCATCTTTGGGAATGGTCAGGCACGAAACGTATTCTTCTTTCTTTAAGTAGGCCGCCAGCGCCTGCGACGGCTCAAAGCGGTTTTTCTTTACGGTGCCGAGAGAAAGCCCGGTCCGCAGATACCGCAGTCCTTTCGCCGCACAGACACCCTGCGGCAGGAAATAGAGCTGATCCTTCACAAGGGCAAACGAACCGTTCTTCCAGTCCAGCCGCACACCCAAGAGAAACTCTTCTGTCTCTTTCGACAGTTTCATTGTCGTCTCCAGCAGACGGGACGGCTGCCGCCTGCGGCTTTCTCCCTGTTTTTTCAGGAGTGCCACAAAATGGCCTTCGCCCTCCATTCTCTGTGGGAAAATATGCACGCACCAGGAAAGATCGTGTCCATCCACCGATATACCGGGTGCAAAGCCCTCGTAGCCCGGCGTAATCTCCTGCACTTCCATATCCGGATGATTCGTCAGAAGCTCGGCAATGACCTCCTCATTCTCCCTGACAGAAAACGTACACGTCGAATACAGGAGCATGCCGCCCTCTGCGAGCATCTGGTACGCCTGCTCCACCAGCTTTTTCTGGATCGGCGCATAGTGCTCCGGCCCGTTTTCACTGTAGTAGCGCAGCATCGAACTCTCTTTTCGGAACATGCCCTCGCCCGAACACGGCGCATCAAGAAGAATTTTGTCGAAAAATCCCGGATACGCAGCGACCAGCTTTTCCGGATCCTCGCTCGTCACAAGAAGGCGTCCCACACCCTGAATTTCCAGATTTCGGAGAAGCGCTTTCGCCCGCGAATTGCTGATATCGTTTGCGAGCAGCATACCGCCATCGCCGATTCTGCTTCCCATCTCCGTCGCCTTTCCGCCCGGTGCCGCACAGAGATCCAGCACACGGTCATCCGGTTCAACCGGCAGGCGGGAGGCCGGTGTCATCGCACTCGGCTCCTGCAGGTAATAAAGACCTGCGTAGTAATCAGCGTCCTTCGCCGGACTGCACGCTTCCTCATCGTAATAAAATCCATTGGGAATCCACGGAACCTTCCGCAGCGGAAATGATGTCCGCTCCAGGAAATCTTCTGTCGAAATTTTCCTGTTGTTTACCCGCAGTCCTCTGTGTACCGCCTTATCAAACGTCTTGCGGTATGCCTCGTATTCTTCCTCCCCGAGCAGCCGTTTCATTTCCTGCTCAAAGTCTTCCGGCAGTGTGATCATATCCGTTCTTCCCCTTTTGTCTTATTTCAACTCACAGTCGGTATTTTCACGGAGTCTGACATGTCGAAAATAGTTCGACTGTGACTTGCCTCATGTCAGTGGAGGATACCGATTTCTCTCCGCCCGCCACTGCCGTTATGTTTCTTTTAACAATTC
>CAVLAW010000091.1:0-6105 GCA_963661155.1 Tidjanibacter massiliensis
GAACGGTGTAAAAGTTTGGTATCTAATTCATCTTCTAAAGCACGAATTTGTCTGGACACGGCAGAAGTGGTAATGTTCAAAACTTCAGCAGCCCTCGCAAAATTAAGATTTTCTGCAACCTGTATAAAAGTTTCAAGTTGTTGGGTAGTAATAAAATCATCTCCTTTATTATTGCGTTTTGCTCAATAATATTAACATTTATTCACTTCACTTTCAACATAAAAGTGATTAAAATACATACATCATATAAATATAAAACGAAAAGGAGATTATCTAATGACAATTGAAGAAAATATCAGATTAATGGAAAAAAGATTACATAAGCTGGAAAGCAGTGAAAAAGAGAATTTTGGAGTTTGCAGAAAAATCAGACGTAATATTCGTAATCTTCGCAAGAAAATGTAGATTCAGAAAGAAGATTATGTGATGTCAGTTTCCTATGAGCAGATTATAAATGAAGTAAGCGGGATTGCGGAGTAAAAACGATAGAAATCCATCGATTTGCCACCAACAAAAATAAAATAGCATAATTTTCAAAAACGGTTGAACACCCTAAAGAACAGGAGATGTTCAGCCGTTTTTTAGTCAGAAGACGGGCAACAACAGTTGACAGACCTCAAGAAAATAGTTATAATTCTAACTGTTTGAATTATAACTATTGAGAGGGAGGGACGAAACCATGGATGATACTCTGCATTATCTGATTATGGCGAATCAGATGATGGTGCAGAAGGCTTTGATGGAGCAGCTGAAAGATACCGGTCTTACCATCGGGCAGCCGAAGATTCTGGATTTTCTGAAAAGTCATGACGGCAGCAATCAGAAAGAGATCGCGAAGGCGTGCTTTCTGGAGGCGGGGTCGCTGACAACGATTCTGAACAAGATGGAAGAAAAAGGGCTGATCGAGCGCAGAATCTTAAATGGAAACCGGCGTACATTTCATATTTTCCTGACAGAAGAAGGAAAAGAAAAAGCGCAGCTTGTCGATCAGGCATTTTTTGAGATTGAAATGAAGGCGCTGGCAGGAGTTTCAGGAGAAGAGGCTGCGCAGTTTATGGCCGTATATCATAGAATTTATTCTAATTTATCGGCATTTTCGAAAAGTAACACGGATTCAGAAAGAAAGAAGGAACATACGAAAAATGAATAAAGCGAAACGATATCTTATATTTTTAATCGGACTGTTTATCAATGCACTTGGCGTGAGTCTGGTAACGAAGGCGAGTCTGGGAACATCACCGATCTCCTCGATTCCCTATGTCTTAAGTCTTAATTTCCCGCTCACCCTCGGAAATTTCACCATCATCTTCAGTATCCTGCTCATCGTACTGCAGATCCTGATCTTAAGAAAAAACTTTAAAATAGAAAATCTTCTGCAGATCCCGGTTTCCATCGCGTTTGGTTATTTTATTGACCTTACCATGAAACTGTTTTTCTGGGTCAATCCGCAGAACTATCTTGTAAAAGTAATTGCACTTCTGGCAGGCTGTATCGTGCTTGGCTTTGGTGTTTATATGGAAGTGCTGGCCGATGTCGTCATGCTGCCGGGTGAATCCTTTGTCCGTGCCATCGTACAGACCTGGAACACTAATTTTGGAACGACAAAAATCATCTTCGATTCCTCCATGACCATCATTGCGGGCGTGCTTTCTTTCGTATTCTTCGGCAAACTGAACGGTGTGCGCGAAGGTACCATTATCGCAGCACTGCTCGTTGGATTTATCGCAAGACTGTTTGGAAAACATCTGGAATTTGTGAAACCGTACATCTTCCCGGAAGAGTACAGAACAATGGAAACGCAGAAACCGGCAGAACATGCGGACGAGAACGTAAGACACAAGAATGTTATCGTCATCGGCAGACAGTATGGCTGCGGCGGACATGAGATCGGAAAAGCACTTGCGGACAAGCTGGGATTTGAGTTCTACGATCGTGAGATTATCAAAATGGCGGCCGGAACGACAGGCATGACGTCGGAATTTATTGAAAAAAGAGAAGAGACCATGACAAACAGTCTTCTGTATGATCTGGTCAATCAGATGTATCAGTACCGCGACGAAAAAGAAGAGGCACCGAAGGATCGGATTTTTGATGTCGAGTCAAAAGTGATCAAAGACCTGGCAGAAAAAGGAAACTGCGTCATCATCGGAAGATGCTCCGACTATGTGCTTCGGAAGGATGACCGTGTCTTAAAAGTATTTTTTAATGCACCGGTCGAGAGCCGGATCCAGCGTGTGATGAAACGCCTCGGAATGGGATACGCCGATGCGCAGCACAAAGTTCGAAAAGAAGACAAATCCCGTGCGGATAACTATCGTTATTACACCGGAAAAATCTGGGGAGCATCTGCGAATTTCGATCTTACGATCAATACCGATCTGGGAATGGATTTCATAGAAAAATGCATCAGTGAGGCATTAAAGGCAGAGTAAGATTTTTTACAACAGAATACATACTGCAAATAAGGACACTTTTTTAGACAAAGAGTGTTCTTTTTTTATGCTCCGAAATTTCATATAATGAGGACAGAAAATGGAGGGAAGGTATGGACAAGTATTATTTAGCAATTGATATTGGAGCATCGAGCGGAAGACATATCCTCGGCCATATGGAAGAGGGAAAGATGGTTCTCGAGGAGATCTATCGTTTTCCGAATGGGATGAAAAAGCAGGACGGCGAAAAAGTGTGGGATATCGACGCACTGTTTGAGGCCGTGGTAGCCGGAATGAAAAAATGCAGAGAACTCGGAAAAATTCCGGTCAGTGTTGGAATGGATACGTGGGCAGTTGATTTTGTCCTGCTGGACAAGAATGATGAGCGCATCGGAAATGCAGTCGCCTACCGCGATGACCGCACGAAGGGAATGGATGAGAAAGTTTACCGCACCGTTCCGGAAGAAGAACTGTACGCAGCCACCGGTATCCAGAAACAGATTTTCAACAGCATTTACCAGCTGATGGCATGGAAAGAGAAAAAGCCGGAAGCACTGGAACAGGCCGAGACGCTGTTGATGATTCCGGATTACCTGAATTTCCTGCTTTCCGGCGTAAAAGCACAGGAATACACGAACGCGACGACAACGCAGTTAGTCAATCCGGCAACGGGTGACTGGAACAAAGAGATGATCAGAAAACTGGGCTATCCGGAAAAAATTTTCCTGCCGATCAGCGAGCCGGGAACGGTTATCGGTCATCTGAAAAAAGAAATCCAGGAGCAGGTCGGATTCGACTGTGAAGTCGTTCTTCCTGCAACACACGACACCGGTTCTGCCGTAGCGGCCGTGCCGAGCAATGAGGATCATGTCCTCTACATCAGCTCCGGAACCTGGTCCCTGATGGGAACGGAATTAAAAGAAGCTGACTGCGGAAAAGAAGCCATGCAGCGCAACTTTACGAATGAGGGCGGCTACAACAGAAGATACCGCTTCCTGAAAAACATCATGGGACTGTGGATGATCCAGTCCGTGAAAAAAGAAATCGCGGAAGATTTAGGCTTTGGAACGATCTGTGAAATGGCATCGAAATGCAGCATTTCATCTATCGTGGATGCAAACGACGACCGTTTCCTTGCACCGGAAAATATGACAGCCGAGGTGCAGAAAGCGTGCGAGGAGAGCGGACAGCAGGTACCGCAGGGAATCGCCGAGGTCGCAGCGGTGATTTACAACAGCCTGGCGGTATGCTACGCAGAAACCCTGCATGAGCTGGAAGACCAGACCGGATGCAGATACGAGACCATTCATGTCGTCGGCGGCGGTGCCAATGCCGATTATCTGAACCGGCTGACAGCAGAAAAGACGGGAAGAATCGTTCTGGCAGGCCCGACCGAGGCAACAGCGATCGGAAATCTGGCGGTACAGATGATTGCCGGAAAAGAACTGAACGATTTGAAGGATGCAAGAAACTGTATTTTCCATTCTTTTGATATCAAAAAATATGAAGCATAAATGAGAAAGGTTAAAAGGGCGAAGAAAATGTTAGTTGAGACAAAAGCAAAAGTAGGCGTATTCGCGATTGCACTGGGTGCATACCTGCCGCAGTTCCCGAGCCTGGTTCCGGAATTTGAAGCACAGTACGATGCATTCAAAAAGACCATTCCGGATACCGTGGAAATGATCGACGGCGGAATCGTTACAACAAAAGAATTATCCATGAAAGCAGGAGACAAGTTCCGTGCAGCAGATGTAGACCTTGTGATTTTACAGCTTCTGACCTACGCAACCAGCTACAACATGCTTCCGGCGATCCGTGACCTGAATGTGCCGGTTGTCCTGGCGAATGTTCAGAAACTGAAAGCACCGGATTATGCAAATACCGACACACCGAAATGGCTCGGCGAGCTGTATGCGTGCGGCGCAGTCGGCGAGATGGTTGCCGATCTGGAGCGCGCAGGAAAACGTCATGCGGTCATCACCGGTGTCGTAGAGGGCGGCGATGATTACGTGGCAAAAGAAATTGACGAGTGGTGCCGTGCAGCACAGGTGCGCAGAAGATTCCGTTACACCAACATTGCCCAGATCGGAAGACCGTATCCGGGTATGATGGATCTGTACATTGATGAAACCAACCTGTATAATCGGATGGGACTCTACACCAAACAGTTCGACTGGGAGAAAATGTGGGCCATCGCGGATCACGTCACAGATGAAGATGCGATCCGTGCAAAAGCCGAGGATATTCTGGACACCTTCGATATCGAGGGCGGCGCTACGGTAGAAACGGTATGGGATATGGCGAAATATGTCGTTGCTTTTGAAGAGTGGGTCAAAGAAGAAGATCTTGGCATGGTAGCTTCTCACTATGATGGATTTGCGCAGGGCGTTGCCGGAAAACTTGACAGCATGCTGATCCCGGCATTCTCGATGCTGATCAAACAGGGAACCGCGTGTGCCGTAGAAGGCGATATCAAAGTTGCCATGGCGATGAGCATTCTGAAAACAATTGCCGGAACCGGCCAGCTTTCCGAGATGTATTCGATCGATTTCAATGAGGACATCTGCATCATCGGTCATTCCGGATCGGGAGATGCTGATATTTCGCAGGCAAGAAAGCCTACGATGAAGATCGTCGATGTCTTTCACGGCAAGACAGGCGGCGGATACCTGACGCAGTTCTACCCGCCGGTTGGAGACGTTACGTATCTTGGAATTACCCAGGATAAAGACGGTCATTTCAAATTTGTTGTTGCAGAAGGCGTCAACGAGGACGGCCCGATCTTCATGTTTGGAGATACCAATATGAGAACACGCTTCTCCATCGGAGCAAGAGAGTTTTGCAACAGATGGAGCGAAGCAGGCCCGACCCATCATATGGCAGCAGCAGTAGGACGCCATATTGATACTATTCTGAAAGTAGCAAAAATCCTGGATGTGCCGGTAGACATTGTGTGCCGATAAATCTGAGAGTAAAATAGAACATTATATATAGAAAAGAAATGAGGAGACGAAAATGAAATTTTTAGATGCAGAATTCGTAAAAGGTTTTATCCGTATGGCAAATGACGGCTGGGAGCAGGGATGGCATGAGAGAAACGGCGGAAACCTTTCCTACCGTGTAAAACCGGAAGAAGTGGAAAGTGTAAAAGAAAATTTTGAAGCCAGAGAGTGGAATCCGATTGGAACTTCTGTTCCGAATCTTGCCGGAGAATATTTCCTTGTGACCGGCAGCGGAAAATATTTCCGCAATGTCATCATCAAACCGGAAGACAGCATCTGCATGATCGAGCTGGATGAAAAAGGAGAAAATTACCGCATCGTCTGGGGTCTCGTCAATGGAGGACGCCCGACTTCCGAACTTCCAAGTCATCTGATGAACCTGGAAGTAAAAAAACTGCAGGACGAAAGATACCGCGTCGTTTATCACGCACACACTACCAACGTCATCGCACTGACTTTCGTCCTGCCGTTAGAGGATAAAGTATTTACTCGCGAACTCTGGGAAATGGCAACTGAGTGCCCGGTCGTATTCCCGTCCGGAATCGGCGTTGTTCCGTGGATGGTGCCAGGCGGAAGAGAGATCGCCGTTGCCACCAGCGAGCTGATGAAAAAATATGACCTCGCCGTATGGGCACACCACGGCATGTTCGCAGCCGGCTTCGATTTCGACC
>CAVLAW010000091.1:6115-9132 GCA_963661155.1 Tidjanibacter massiliensis
AGATTTCGGCGTAACACTGCCGGAAGAGTTTTTGTATGAGAAATAAAACTGGAAATCAATAGTAAAAAATGGTCGTCTGATCCTTGTACTGAGGAATGGGACGGCCATTTTTTTCGGCTGTGCAGAAGAAAAAGTCTATTAATTTCTTCCAGAATTTGATAAACTATAGAATAAGATTATCGATTAGAAAACAGTGGAACATTTCATTATCAGACAGAAAATGCTGGTGTGTCTGCGCTCAGAAAGGAAAGATGAAATATGACTCCGGCGATTAGTATAGGGAAGCAGGATTTTGCTTCCCTCCGAGAAAATCATTATTTTTATGTTGATAAAACCGATTTTATTAGACAATGGTGGGAAAGTGGAGATGATATTACGCTGATCACACGTCCGAGAAGATTTGGAAAAACACTGAATATGAGCATGCTGAATTGTTTCTTTTCCAGACAGTATGCAGAAAAAGGTACTATATTTGAAGGACTTTCCATTTGGAATCAGGAAAAATACCGCCGACTGCAGGGAACTTATCCGGTGATCTTTCTGAGTTTTGCGGACGTAAAACAGAATAATTATCAGGATGCTGTGCAAAAAATAAAAAATATTATCGTAGATACGTACCGCCAGCACCGGTATCTGGAGCAGGAAGAGTGTTTTACGCAAAATGAAAAACAGCAGATGCTGGAAATTACAGAAAAAATGAGCGATGTGACAGCACAGGATGCATTAAAAAATCTTTCCAGTTATCTGAATCTTTTATATGGAAAAAAGGTTTTGATCTTTCTGGATGAATATGACACGCCCATGCAGGAAGCCTATATTCATGGATACTGGGATGAATTTGCCGGATTTATGAGAAGCCTTTTCAATGCGACATTCAAAACAAATCCATATCTGGAACGCGCTGTGATGACTGGAATTACCCGTATTTCCAAAGAATCTGTCTTTTCCGACCTCAATAATCTGACGGTTATTACAACAACATCGGATGCCTATGCAGACTGTTTTGGATTTACAGAAGAAGAGGTATTTCGATCATTAGATCAATTTGGAATGCAGGAAAAGAAAAATCTGGTAAAACAATGGTATGACGGATTTTGCTTTGGCACGCATCGGGATATTTACAATCCATGGTCTATTACAAATTATCTGAAAGAGAAAAAACTTCGGCCTTACTGGGCGGCTACAAGTTCTAATGGATTGATCAGCAAACTTCTGCAGTCGGCCTCCGTAAATATGAAGGAAGAACTGGAAAAACTGATTAACCGACAGCAGATTGCAGTAAATTTTGATGAACAGATTATATTTGGTCAATTAGAACAGGATGAAAGTGCGGTATGGAGTCTGCTGGTGGCAAGCGGTTATCTGAAAGTGGAGGAGATTGCATACAGAGGACTGACGCTGGAGCCGTGGTATTCTCTTTCTATTACCAATCTGGAGACTGTGAGCATGTTTTCGAATATGTTCAAAAGCTGGTTTGCAGCGGCATCTGCCAATTATAATGAATTTATCAAAGCATTGCTGAATGGGGATGTAAAAGCGATGAATCTCTATATGAATGATATTGCACTTGCTACATTCAGTAGTTTTGATGTTGGAAAACATGCATCCGAGCGGAGCCAGCCCGAACGATTTTATCATGGCTTTGTGCTTGGACTGCTGGTGGAAGTTCGAGATCTTTATGAGGTGCGTTCCAATCGGGAAAGCGGGTATGGAAGATACGATGTGATTTTAATTCCCAGAAATCTGGATCGAGATGCTATGATTCTGGAATTTAAAGTAAAAGAAACGGAAGAAAAAACACTGCAGGAAACGGTACAGAAAGCACTGGCGCAGATTGAAACAAAAAGATATGATGCGGAGCTGAAAGAACGGGGAATCCCGAAAGAAAGAATCCGGCATTATGGATTTGCGTTTGAAGGGAAAAAGGTACTGATTGGGTAAATGAAAAACGCTGTCAATGCTTCTCCTGAAGGGAAGCGGGACAGCGTTTTTACGTCAATTGTGAATTAGATTACCATCTGAAGCAGCATCACCATAAGCGGCATCGTCACAATAGAAGCCAGCGTGGTAACGACATTGATCGCACTGGCATAGCGCGAATCGTTTCCGTATACCTGGCACATCTGAGTGACGGTAGAGGCGGATGGTGTGATGATGGCGAGAAAAACGATCAGAATCAGTGTCGGTCCGTCTGCGGAGAGGTCGGCAAGATGGCTGAACTTTAAGAGAACAAGCGCCATCAGCGGAACTACAATCAGGCGGAGAAAGGTCACAAAGTAAATACGTTTATTTGCAAAAATCTGCCGGAAATCCATTCCTGCGAAAAGCATCCCCGTCACAATCATGCTGGCCGGCCCGATCATACTGCCGACAGAATGGAGCGTGCCATTGACGATCGCAGGAAGCCGGATGCCCGTAAGAAAAAGAAGAAGTCCGACAAAAATAGAGATAATATTGAGATTCAGAACAATCTTTTTCCAGTCATAAGAAGCTTCCCGGCTGATCACCTTTTTGCAGTGCGTCCAGAAAAAGACGAGCTGCACACTCATATAAACACAGCTGTAAAGCACCCATTCCTCCCCTAAAATGGCCGTCACAATCGGCACAATCAGATTGCCGGAATTGGAATAGTAAGCCGAAGTCGTCTCCACCTCATTCAGATGAAACACCCGCCCAAGTGCCGAAACCGCAAACAGAAGCACAACCTGCGTCAGAAGCGAAGCCGCAAACGTAACCAGCAGCCCCCGCACCGTTTCCGGCGTATAATCCACCTGAAACGCATTGAGAATCACACAGGGAATAATCAAATACAACACAATTTTCGACAGAACCTTACTGTCCTCATCCCTCAAAAGCCCGGCTTTTACAATCAGAAAACCCATAAAAATCATAAGAAAAAGCTGCGCGATCTGCTGCGCAAGAAGAATACTGATCTCCATAAAAATCCCCCCATAGATGTGTCATGATCTCTCGGAATCTTTAGCCCACTAAAATCAAGGCTTTCAGATTCCTCTTTT
>CAVLAW010000092.1:0-9075 GCA_963661155.1 Tidjanibacter massiliensis
GGGTACGCTCCATTGCAAAATACTGAGCGTCTGTCGATGTCATTTTATCTGGAATCTCTTTGATGTTGCTGTCGGAATCCAGCAGATAGATCAGCTCGCTGTTGATCTGTGACATATCGCGGTTGGTCTGATCGACATAGAGCTTTGCCGTATCGGCAATATATTTATCCGCCAGCTTGCGGTTTTCCATAACGCCCCAGACCAGGCATGCAATCAGCCCCATCAGTACCAGAAAGACCGGTATACCGAGCCGCAGTGATGTATTTTTCATGCTGCGCATCTTAACACTGTGCAGCATTTTTCGCTTTCCTCTCTGCCAGAGATTCATAAAGCAGATCCACCCCTCTCCCTTTTTCTGTCTTACTCTGAAATGTCCCATCTGCCGGGTCAGAAACTGCCGGACGCCGCACCTTACCTCGCAGCTCCGGCAGTCTTTTCTCTCAATCGGATTGCTTTTTTATTATATCACGTTTTCTGACTTTTCAAATAATTTTATTCTGCAAAAATTTTCCGCATCCGGTCCTTCTTTTACAAATACCGGAATCGTATCCATCGGCGCTGCAGCGGTCACTGTCTGTCCGCCCTCGTATTTTTCTCCCGTCCAAGCATTGAACCATGTAGAACGGAACGCTGACCTGCGAATTTCTCTGCGCCAGCTCCAGCATGCATCCCTTCAGATCCAGTTCATGCTGCTGATACTGTCCCCTACCGAAAATTTTCTCGCCTTTTCTCGCCACAAAACGCGCCGCAATGCGGAAGTTTTCTCCGACACCATTGCTGTACTCGCGTCCCATAATATTGAGCGGCATGCTTGTCTCATTGCACAGACGGCGGAAATGCTCTTTTAACAGCACTTTTTCATCCTGATTATAGAATGTAATCACGCTTCCGGAATCGATGACCGCATGGATCTTTCCATTTGTGATCTTTCCATAGGAAGTATCGGTTCCCTCGTACATATTGGCGAATGCTCTGCCCTTTGCCGCCGGGTCTTCAAAGATCTCAACTTCTCCCGCATGTGCATCCTTTTCTTCCAGTTCCCAGTCTCTTCCGGTAAAACTCTGATTTTTTGTTGCCCGCACACGCACTGCATCTTCACCCCACGCTTCGATGCAGACCGTCTCGCCGTCGTACGAATAGATTAATTTACCCTCTTTTTCCAGAAACATGTAAAAATCCGCCTTTACCAGAAACGGCAGATCATTTCTGGCCTGCCGTTTCTCCTGCATTTGCAGGTAATCTTTTTTATTTTCGATTATTCTGCCATATTTGCTTTGTATGCCTCATAAGCATCTTTCTGAATCTGAACGAACTCATCGATACCCATAGCTTTTAACTGATCGATGTAGGAATCCCACTCATCATCAATACCGCCGTCTACTACCCAGTGAGCATACTGTGCTTCTACGTATTTGTAGATATCGGTTCCGATTGCAGTGATTCTGGAAAGATCTTCATCGGTGTACTGAAGCATTGGAAGTCCACAGTTTTTCTCGGTATCAACATATTTCTCGTTGATTGCATCGTCTGCCAGTTTCACGCCGTCACCCTGATCTTCCGGAAGGGAAACTTTGTCATAGAAATCCGGGTTCATGTATTTCGGTCCGAAATCACGGAAGGAGTTGGACCATGCAGAAGTATCAAGAGAAGATCCATCGCTTGGTACATTTACGGTATAGGTTCCGTCGCCGTTGTCAGTGATCTGGCTTCCGATGGAGCCGTACATGGTCTGTACAGATGCAAGATCGGTGTAGAACTCATCTGCCCATTTCAGCAGAGTGTCAGGATCTTCGCAGTCTTTGGAGATCATGAACTCACGATCGGAGATGTCAAGGTAATTGGTAGCTGCTTCTACATAATGGTTTCCATCGTAGCCTTCTACTGCCTCAAGGGTAGTGAACTGATCTACGTTCGGGCCAGCCTGTGCGTCTGCGGTCCATCCGAAAAGGAGACCTACCTGAGAGCCGCCGTCAGCCTGCTGTTTTGCTGTCTGCATGGAAGAATCCTGGGTGAAGTATTCTGGGTCAACAACGCCCTCTTCCCATAACTGACGCATCCATTTTACTGCCTCTTTGTAATTCTCTTCCATCGGCATAAATACCGGCTCGCCATCGCCGTTCAGTCCCATGTAGTTTCCATCACGGCTTACCATGGTTCCGAATGGGGAAAGGATGTGACGCAGGTCACCGCTTAACAGTGCACTGCTTGCCTGGTTTGTGATACCGATCTCATTGGTCGGATCGCCGTCGCCGTCAGCATCTTCTGTTGCGAATTTAACAAGAACATCTTCCAGTTCTTTATAAGTGGTCGGAACTTCCAGTCCCAGATTATCCAGCCATTCCTGGTTGATGAACATAACATCACCGCAAACCTTCGGACGAAGCGGAAGCTGTTTCGGCAGGCTGTAGATTCTTCCGTCACGGCTTGTGCAGACTGCTTTCAGTGCCGGATCAGCTTTAAATGCTGCTGTCAGGTTCGGCATATCTTTTTCGATCAGATCGGTCAGATCCAGGAATGCCGATTTGTTCTGTGCCATATCTGCCTGTGTTAAGCAGATGGAGCCAAGGAATGCATCCGGAAGGTCACCGGAAGCCAGCAGCAGGGATTTCTGCTCGGACCAGTCACTGTTGTAGTAAACCTGCCAGTCGATGTTGATGTTTAATTTGTCCTCCAGTTCTTTCATAAAACCTTCATGAAGGAAATCTGTCGGCCATGCATCCGTCCATCTTACGGTTGCAATCTTAAAGGTTGGGCGGTCACTGGTATCTGCAGTGTCACCAGTCGAAGACTCTGTCTTGGCAGAACTGCTTGCTGTACTTCCACTCGTACTGGAAGATCCTCCGCTGCTTCCGCATCCTGCGAGAAGTCCGGCTGCCATTGCGGCTGAAAGCGCTACGCTCCAGGCCATTTTTGTTTTCTTTCGCATAATCATCTCTCCTTTTATGATTTTTATTTGCAATACTTCTCTCCTGCTTTTTTGATCAGCCTTTCAGTGATCCAAGCATAACACCCTGATTGAAGTATTTCTGCACTAACGGGTACATACACATGATCGGCGCGGATGAAACCACGATGATCGCGTATTTGATGAGGTCGGCCATCTGTTTTGCCTCAACGGCTGCAGCACCGGTACTCATCGCACTCATGGTCTGGTTGCCGACCAGAATGCTTCGAAGGACAATCTGCAGCGGCTGCAGCGTTTCACTTCTGATGTAAATCAATGCGTTGAAGTAGGAGTTCCACTGTCCTACGGCTGCCCACAGGGCGATAACAGCGATAACGGCTTTTGAAAGCGGAAGGACGATCTTGAAGAAGAATCCAAGGTATCCGCATCCATCGAGCTGTGCTGCCTCCCAGAGATCCTCCGGGATACTGTTGTTGAAGAAGGTTCTTCCTACGATGATGTAGTATGTTACAACAGAGAACGGAACAACCATAACCCAGAATGTATCCAGCATGTGAAATTTCTGCACTGCCAGGTAAGTCGGGATCAGACCGCCGGTGAAGAACATCGGGATCAGATAAAATGCTGTGAAGAATTTTCTTCCATACAGATGCTTTCTGGAAAGTGCATAGGAAGCCGGAATATTGACAACCAGTGTCACAATCGTTCCAACGACTACATATGCAATGGTGTTGCGGTAGCCAGTCCACAGTTTTGCGTAACTTGCTAACTGTTTGTAGCCTTTAAAGTTGATTCTTTTTGGAAGGAACATGATCTGTCCGTTTGATACGGCTGCCGGATCACTGAACGATGCAATGACGATGAAGTACATCGGGTACAGCGTGATGATGATCAGAAGCACGCCGATCGTATACAGGATGATATCGAAGATCCAGTCTTCTCTGGATTTCTTTACTTTATTTTTTGATACTGCTTTTGCTTTACTCATATCTTTGTTCTCCATTCCTATGTAGGCTCAAAATTCTGTCAGATCAGTGAGGTATCACTCATTTTACCAGAAATGAAGTTGACTGCCAGAAGAAGAACCAGGTTGATTACGTTATTAAACAGACCGATGGCAGCGGAAAGGCTGTACTGGCTGCTTACAAGACCCATCTTATAAACATAGGTGGAAATGATCTCACTGGAGGTACTGTTCAGGGTATTCTGCAGCAGGTAAACTTTCTCGAATCCGACGCTCATCACGCTTCCCATTCTCATGATGAACATGATGGTTGCGGTCGGCAGAAGAGCCGGAACGTCGATGTGGATCATCTTGTGCCATTTGTTGGCACCGTCCATGGTTGCTGCTTCATACAGGGTCGGGTCTACAGAGGAAAGCGTTGCGATGTAGAGGATACTGTCCCATCCTACATGCTGCCATGCCTCAGACCATACATAAACGTGCGGGAATGCTTTTGCACTTCCCATCAGGTTCGGGAGCTTGAATCCAAGCAGTCCGACCAGTTTTGCGATAATACCTGTGCTCGGGGAGAGAAACAGGATCAGCATACCGGCCATAACGACGGTGGAGATGAAGTGCGGCAGGTAAGTCGATACCTGGAAGAACTTTTTGAATTTCTGTGCCTTCATCTGGTTTACCAGCAGTCCCATGATAACCGGAAGCGGGAATGTTACCGCGATTGTATAAAGACTGATGATGATTGTGTTCTTGATGGTCAGGCTGAACTGATAGGAGTTAAAGTACTGTTTGAAGTATTTCAGTCCTGCCCAGCTGCTTCCCATAATTCCGTCCGCAGGTGTAAAGTTTTTGAATGCAATGATGATTCCGTACATTGGGTAGTACGTAAACAGTGCAAAAATGATGATGGAAGGAAGCATCAGTAAATATAATGGCTTGCTTCGTTTCACTCCCTCTACAAATCCTATGGAGCTTTTCTTTTTGGTTTTGCTATGGTTGGCGCTCACATATCATCCCTTCTTTCCTTTAAATTTCTTTTCTTTTTCATGTTCTCGTCTCAACCGATGAACATATTATACAAAAAGCCAGTCCGTTTTTCTAACATATTCCGGCAATCTGTATATTAAAAAAGAGATGTTTTTGCAACGTCTCTTTTTTAAGTAAATCCTGTTTTTTGTTATTGACAACGCTTTTTTGTCATTTCCGGCGGCTGCGATACTCATTCGGCGTACAGCCGACAATTTCGCGGAATGTTTTGCTGAAATAAGAAAAATTTCCGTACCCGACTTCCATCGCAATTTTGCTAATCGGAAGGGATGAGCTTCTCAGATACTCTTTGGCGCGCTCGATTCTGCGCTCTGCGATATAGTTTGGAAGTGACATGCCCGTTGCTTTCATGAAAATCTTGGAAACGTAGTCCTCCGAAAGGAACACTTTTCCGGCCAGCACCGAACGTGACAGATCCTCACCCAGGTTCTGCTCGATATAGTCCTTTAACTGATCCACGACATTATCACTGTGGGACTCATTCTTCTTCTGGCCTTCCAGCACATCAAACAGATAATCAATGAACGCACGCGCTCCGATGACCGAAAGAACAGCCTCCCGCCGTTTGTTCTCGTACTCGTCACTGTCAAAAATCTGTCCGAATACAATATTGCTTTCCTTTAAATAAACATAAATGGTCTGCATCAGTTCCTCGGCAAACCGACGCGTGAAATCTTTCCGCAGACCGCCGTTTTCCAGACGCTCTGTGAGATAGCCCTGCAGTTTCTCCCGCACCGGCTCCAGCGACTCTGACCGTTCCATCTCTGCCAGATACGTTTTCCACGGGAATTCCTGATATTCCCGTTCCACAAAAGACCAGCGGGTTTCATATAAAATGCCTGTCTCATCCGGTACCGCATACTTTTCCATCTCTTCCAGCCGGTCGCGGCTTTCCGGAATCTGATCAATCTCAACCGTTTTTCCCACATACATGCAGAATCTCGGCGGAACTGCTTTGGCAAGACATACTCGCAGGTGTTCCAGTTCGTCTTCGGTTCCTATCCTTCTTCCGTCATTCCGCAGCACAATCGCCCATTCGAGATCACTGACATGCACCACGGTTTCCAGTTTTACCTCCGCCGTCTCGAGCACCTCGGCTGTCACATTGTTGATCACAAAATTGTACAGACTGATCTCTTTTTTATAATGCTCTTTACTCGGAAATTCCAGTACGCGCAGCAGCACCAGACGGAACGTTTCTCCCGGCACACAGTAACCGCCCTTTTTCGCCTGTTCAATCCAGTAATTCTCCTGCAGACACTGCACCAGAAGGTCTTCCCAGAACCGTTTTTCTTTTGTATTCGTGCTCTCCTGTTTTTTCTGCTTCTGCTGTTTTTCCTGTACAACTCCGACCACCTTGCGCAGTGCTGCTTCGAGATCGGCATTTGAAATCGGCTTTAAGAGATATTCCCGCGAGGACAGTTTCAGTGCCATCTGCGCGTACGCAAAATTGGCATAGCTGCTTAAGAAGGCACACTCGATATCCAGCTTTTTATACCGGATCCACTCTAAAAGTTCCAGCCCATTCCCCTGCGGCATATCAATATCGCACAGCAGCATCTCGATCGGATACTCCTGCAGCAGCTTCTGTGCCTGGCGGATGTTGTTCGCCGTAAACACCATATCAATTCCAATTCCGCTCCAGTTGACGGTCTCTTCCAGCTTTTCCACCAGAAGTTTATCATCATCCACGATCAGAATACTAATTCCCATAAGTTACGCCCCCAGTTTATTCTTCTGTTTCTTCTACTATAAAGGCTCTTCTATTCTAAGAGAAAAAGCCAGCCGACAGACACCATTTCCATAAAATGTTCTGTCGGCTGGCCTGCAATAACCATTATATCCTTTTTATTCTTTTCCGTCAAAGCAATATGTACACATTTTGCACTTCGGCAGTCCGATCGACTCGACGAGATCGTCGAGACGGTGATACCGGAGGCTCGTGAAGTTCTGGCGGCGGCAGATTTCCTGGCACATGGATTCGTAGCGGTCACTCTTCGGATCTGCGTACTCTTCCAGAGTTTTCTCTGCATTCTCGCCCTCTTTTTCCAGAATGATCCGTCTGGTAATCAGATCCAGTTCGGATTTGGAGCGTGAGAAATTCAGGAACTTACATCCGTACAGAAGCGGCGGGCATGCCGGGCGGACATGGACTTCTTTCGCACCGCTCTGATATAAGAACTCGGTCGTCTCACGGAGCTGGGTTCCACGCACGATGGAGTCGTCGATCAGCAGCAGTTTCTTCTGGTCAATCAGCGCCTGCACCGGGATCAGCTTCATGCGAGCGATCAGGTTTCTCTGCTCCTGGTTCGTCGGCATAAAGGAACGCGGCCAGGTCGGGGTGTATTTGATGAACGGTCTGGCAAACGGAACCTTCGACTCATTCGCATAGCCGATCGCATGGGCGATACCGGAATCCGGCACACCGGCAATGAGATCCGGGTGAACATCGCTTCCTGCATCACGCTTCGCCAGCATCGCACCGCAGTGATACCGCATCTCCTCAACGTTGATGCCCTCGTACGATGCGGTCGGATAGCCGTAGTAAACCCACAGGAACGAACAGATCTTCATCTCTTCCTGCGGCGGAACGACCATCTCAACGCTGTCCGGCGTGATAAAGTCGATCTCGCCCGGCCCCAGTTCATGGTAATCAGTATAGCCAAGGTTCAGATACGCAAAGTTCTCAAACGACGCACAGTACGCGCCCTCTTTCTTTCCGATCACGACCGGCGTGCGGCCCTTCTTGTCACGCGCGGCGTAGATACCGTCTTTTGTCAGCAGAAGCAATGTCATGGATCCGTCGACCACATCCTGCAGGTGGCGGATACCCTCGGTGATCGTCTTTTCACTGCAGATCAGGGATGCCGCCAGCTCGGTCGCGTTGATCTGGCCGGTGCTCATCTCCTGGAAATGGGTGCGGCCGTTTCCGTATACCTCTTTTAAGAGCTGATCCATGTTGTTGATCTTTCCGACCGTGGTAATCGCAAAGCTTCCCAAATGTGACTGAATCAGAAGCGGCTGCGGCTCGTAATCTGAAATACAGCCGATGCCGAGATTGCCTTCCATCTCTGCCACGTCGCGCTCGAATTTCGTACGGAACGGGGAATTTTCAATGTTGTGGATGGCGCGGGAAAAGCCGTTTGCTCCATACGTCGCCATACCGCCTCTTCTTGTGCCGAGATGTGAGTGATAGTCTACTCCGTAAAACAGTTCCAGTGTACAGTCTTTTCTTGATGCAACTCCAAAAAAGCCTCCCATTTCTTGTCTACCTCTCTTTGTGTATTTTTTCTCCCTTTTGTGTCTGAAAAACAGATGGCCCGGGTGACCGGGGATTCTGTTTCTAGTGTAACACGATATTTCCCGCACTGTAAAGCATAACTAATAAATTCGTTATAAAAAATAATCTACATTAATAAATAAATTTACAGCCTTTTTCACAAAGATTCCCGGATATGCTCGATAAACTTGGTCGCCGCAAGGCTGAACGGCTGCTCCCGCTTCCAGGCGAAGACGCTGTTGCAGATGATCGGCGGGTCCAGCGGCCGTCCAACAATTTTATCCTCTTTCCACAGCTCCGACGCCCCCTGTACGGTAATCTGATAAGCCAGTCCCTTCATTACCATCTTTGCGCCGTTTGTCGGCAGGTTGCTGGTAAACAGAATATTCAGGGACTGATAATATGTACCAAACCAATTCGCGATCTCATTCTGGACATTGCGTCTGCGCGGCAGAACCAACGGCAGATCCTTTAATTCTTCCGGTCTCACTACTTTTTTTTCGGCAAGCGGATCATCGGCACGCATCAGAACCTGCTGCAGTTCGCCTTCTTTCAGCCGCACAAACTCATATTTTCCGACATCAACCGGCTCAAGCAGCAGCGCAATATCAATGAGACCGCGGTCCATCTGCTCTTTTACAACATCCGCATTCTCTGTAATCAACTCAAACGTGACATTCGGATATTTTTTATGAAACGATTCGATCAGATCTGCCAGCATGTTGACTGCCTTTGTCTCACCGCATCCGATCGACACACGCCCGTCAATCAGTGCTTCCTGCTCCGTCAGTTCTTTCTCTGTCTTGTCGATCAGCCCGATGATCTCCTCCGCACGGCGGCGCAGCAAAATGCCCTCGTCGGTCAGGCGGATGCGTCTCGTTC
>CAVLAW010000093.1:0-8804 GCA_963661155.1 Tidjanibacter massiliensis
GTAGACCACATTCCCTTTCGTCATTTCCACCGATGTCTCCTCAAAGTAGTAGGAAATGCCGTATGCTTCGTATCCGCTGTCCATCTGGAACGAATCGCCCTCTCCTTTTATTTTCCCGAACAGCAGGCAGTTGGTGGTGCGGTTCGGCATATGGTTATAGACAACGCCTTCGAGATAGTTTTTCTCCATCTCCGGCAGATCCGCAACCGCATCCCAGCTTACAATCTCCCGCGCACTGTCCGCCGGTGTCTGATCCAGCACTTTCTCCTCGCCGTTTTTCAAATCACCGATCCAGACAAAATATCCCGGAAGGGCAAGCACACAGTTGGTCATATCGTAACCCGTCGTATTCTTTACGGTTCCGCTGACCGCCTGATTCCAGAACGAAAACTCGCCGACAAGACCCTCACCCGCTTCCAGCATTTTCGTTTTCTGCATGCCGAACTCATTTAAGGCAAACGCCGCCATATTGGAAAGCTCCACTCTGTTTTTCTGATCCCCGAAGCTGATTTCCGTCTTTTCATACTCATCATCTTTCTCCGGCATATCAACGACGTTGTTGGAAACATAGTCCATCCGGCTGTAGGTTACCAGATCGTAGGATGGATCGAGGTACAGCTCGTACGATGCATTGTACGGCGCCTGCGTACAGAAATTAATGGATTCCTTCTGATAAGAATCATACTGCCAAACCTCTCTTACGTATGTCAGCACCGGCGCCCTTAACTGTGTTGTCTTTCCCAGAAGACTGATCATCACAAGAAAGCATGCCGAACAGCCGCAGATCGCTCCCCAGAGATACCTTCTCTTTCCCAGTCTTTTCAGGAGATAATACAGGCCCGGTCCCACCAGCACAAGGTAGATCAGAATGATCGCGCCGTATAAAATCGTGTTCGGCTGGTTCCGCACCTTCGTGTTTTCCAGCTGATCACTGATCGTATAGTATTTCTGATAATTGGCATTCCGGTTTGCCGTGATATGCCCCGTGGTATCCTCATCCAGCATATTTTTCAGAAACTCCGCCGGTGCCTCTTTAAAAGCATTGCGCTGACTCTCTGTATACGCATTGTCTCCGCCGAACACGATAAGGCGGCCGCCTTCCGCCTGCCATTCATCGATTTCCTGCTGTGCCTCCCTGGAAAGCTCTTCCACCGTGTGTTCCAGCAGAATCAGCACATCCGGCGCATATGACTCTGCAAGTCCGGTAAGCTCCTCCGGGCTGGCCGAGGATGCCTCCACCTCATAGACACCGTCATCCAGCGTGATTCCGTTCAGCTGGCGGCCGTAATCGGTCTCCTCCTCCACAACACAGACCCGCACGGAAGAGCGAAAGAAATCCTCATTGGAAATCGTCTCCTCACGGCTGTAAACCGTATCGTTCAGACTGTTTTCCAGACTTAAGACACAGTAAGAAACATTCTCCGCCATCAGACCTGCTGAAAACGTCTTTGTAATCTCACCGTTCGCCGGAATGTGAATCGGAAAACGGTAGGTAAAGAGGCTGTTTCTCGTATCCTCCGTTTTTTTAACTCCCGGAAAGAGCTTCGCGATAATACCGGCACCGCTGTTTCCCTGATAGATCGAGGTCGTATCGTTTTTTACCTGAAAGACAAAGTATCCCTCAAACTCAACCGCACTCTGGTTGGAAATGTTCACTCGGACCGGCACATGGTTTCCGTCCTGGTAATTTCCCTGAAATCCATAACTGAACGCAATATTATATTCCCCGGAATAACTGTTGGCAAGAAACTGCTTTTCTTTCCCGGTATTTCTTGTATTCTCCTGCCCGTTCTGGTAAGTAATGGTCCGCGTCGCCATCGCAGACACCGTGCCTGCTCCCGCCGTCAGAAGCACAAGCGCAAGCACCAGCAGAAGCCAGAACGAGCCCTTTCCTTTTTTCTTTTTCATCCCTGTTTCCCCTCTTGCTGTGCAAGGTGCATCGGCAGCTCTACCTCAAAGACCGTTCCCTGCAGATCGCTCTTTACATGAACCTGGCCGTGATGCAGCTCCGCAATCTGCTGTACAATCGCAAGGCCAAGTCCCGTGCCGCCGGTATCGCGGCTTCTCGACTGCTCCGTCCGGTAAAACTTCTGGAAAATATGTTCCAGCTCCTGTTTTGGAATGATCCGCCCATAGTTGACGACGCGTGTCACCACATACTCGCCTTCCTGCTCCATGAAGACGCGGATCTGCTTGCCGTCTTTTCCGTATTTTACCGCATTGTTCAGCAGATTTCCAAACAGTCTCGCCAGCAGTTCGCCGTCCGCTTCAAGAAAAATGGTATTCTCCGCGTGCTGAAATTCCACCTGCAGCTCATTTTTCACAAAGGACGGTGTCATCTCATCGAGCATCTGCTCCATCAGCTGCACCAGATCGAGTTTTCCAAGATGGAGCTGCATTTCCTTATGCTCCAGTTTCACAAAACCGAACAGTTCGTTCGTAAGCTGCTCCAGGCGGAGCGCTTTCTGATAGGCAATATCAATATAATGGTTTCTCGTCTCCTCATCCAGATCCTTCCGCGTGCGCACCCAGCCGAGATAGCCGATGATCGAGGTCAGCGGTGTCCGAAGATCATGCGCCACCGAAGAGACGAGATCGTTTTTCGTATGCTCCGCGATCCGCTCCCGCTCCATGATTTCCTTGATATTCCGCTGCATCGCATTTAAATTCTCCGCCATCACAGAAAATTCGTCATTCCCTTTGACTTCCATCGGGTGATCAAAGTCTCCCGCCGAAATTTCTTTTACCTTTTCCAGAATTTTCTCGATGTAACGAATCGTATCACGCATCAGAAGATAGAGCATCAGGCAGAACGTAAGCAGCGCCGTCACACTCAGAAGCACGGTTCGAACCGAAGGCCGAAGACCTCTCGGCCCGATCCAGGCACTCCGGTATCCGATGTTCATCAGTCCGTTTCCGAAAAAGGTCAGAATCCAGTCGGCGGCAGCCACCGCAAGCAGGGTGACACCTGCGCTCACGATCAGGTCGAACGCCAGTCTCTGGCTGAAGTTTTTGATAAAATCATGCTTCAATTTTGTATCCCACTCCCCAGACCGTTGTAATAATTTTTTCTTCTCTTGTATCGTCCTTCATCTTGCCGCGCAGACGCCGGATATGTACCATGACGGTGTTGTTCGCCTCATAGAATTTTTCATGCCAGACGCGCTCAAAAATCTCGTCTGTGCTGAACACGCGGCCCGGATTCGATGCCAGAAGGTATAAAATATCGAACTCGATCGGGGTCAGCTTGATGTTCTCCCCGTAGCAGACCACCTGATGCGTCACCTTGTTGATCTCCAGATTTTTCAGGGAAATGATCTCCTGGCGTTCCCGCGGTTTCGACGGATTCAGCTCACGGTAACGGCGGAGCTGCGATTTCACACGCGCCATCAGCTCCAACGGGTTAAACGGTTTTGCCACATAGTCGTCCGCGCCGGTCGAAAGGCCGACAATCTTGTCGATATCCTGTGTCTTGGCACTCACCATGATAATCGGAATGTTGTTCGTCTCCCGGATCCGGCGGCACATTGCAATGCCGTCCATATCCGGCATCATCACATCGAGCAGCACCAGATCAATCTTCTTCTCCTCCAGAATGCGCAGTCCCTCTTTCGCACTGTATGCCTTTAATACCTGAAATCCATCGCTGATCAGATAAATCTCCAGCAGATCCGCGATTTCTTTTTCATCATCTACAACTAAAATATTTGTTTCTTCCACGTCGTTTCCATCCTCTCTGTTTTTCCAGTATCTTTAATGATATCATGAAAACTCGAAAAAATCTTTACTTAATTCTTACGTCTTTCTGCTCTTCTATTATAAAAAGAAAAACGGCTCTCCACAAGAGGCCGTTTTTCTTTTCTTCACTATCTTTTATCTTCGCACCGCGCGTTTATATACCACCAGCGAAACTGCCGCGGAAATCACCTCTGTGATCCAGAAAGCATGCCATACATAGACACCGCCTCCCAGATGCGACAGCAGATACGCTGCCGGAAGAATGACAACGACGTTTCGGCACAGGGAGATGACAAGAGAAGATCCTCCCTTTCCCAGTCCCTCGAGCGCTCCCGAGGAAGTGATAGATACCGCGGAAATCAAAAATCCTGCGCTGATCCGCTTCAGTGCCTGGCCGCCGAGGTGAATCGTCTCCGGATTGCTGCTGAACAGGGCGATAAGCTGCTCCGGAATGGCAAGGCAGATCACGGTTCCGATCAGCATGATGACTGCACTCATTGCCAGCGTAATTTCATAGATCTTCCGCACACGCTTGTGCTCACCCGCACCGTAGTTGAAACCGATGATCGGGCGCATGCCCTGTACGATGCCGTTTGCGGTCAGATAGATGAAGGTCTGCAGTTTATAGTAGATACCGAGCACGACAACGTAGCTCTGGGAGTACACTGCCAGGATTCCGTTCAGCGCTGAGATCAGCAGCGACGGCAGCGCCAGATTCAGGATTGCCGGAATACCGATCGCATACAGTCTTCCGGTCATGTTTTTTCCTTCTTTTAAGTATTCGCGGCGGATCTTTACGGAAATCGGGCGGATCTTATAGATCGCAACGTAGATAACCACCGGTGTCACCTGACCGATTCCGGTTGCCAGAGCCGCACCTTCAATACCAAGGCGCGGGAATGGGCCGACACCGAAAATGATGAGCGGATCCAGAATGATGTTGACGATACAGCCGATCATCATACCCATCATCGTCACCTTCATCTGACCGACGGCCTGGAAGACCTTCTCAAAATACAGGTTTGCCATGATAGCCGCTGTGAAAATAAAGATGATCCGTGAATAGCGGATACCCAGGTCTATGACGGATGCGGAAGAAGAAAACATTCCAAGGAACCGTTCGATGACCAGAAGGCTTCCGATTGTTAAGATCACGGCATGCACCATGCTAAGCGCAAAGCCCTGTGTTGCCGCACAGCCTGCCGCCTTTTTGTCTCCGGCTCCCAAATAATACGAGATGACCGCATTGATTCCGATTCCGAAACCGATGGCGACGGCGTTTACAAAATTCTGTACCGGATAAACCAGGGAGAGGGCCGTCATGGCATCTTCGCTGATCTTTGCGACAAAGAAGCTGTCCACAATATTATATAAAGAGTTAACCAGCATCGAGATGACCATCGGAAGCGCCATGGAAACCAGAAGCGGGAATACCGGCTTTTCTTTCATAAAGTTTTCGTTCATTATTACCTCCAGTTGTGATACTTTTCTATTGGTGCAGTGCGCCTCCGCGCAAAAAAAGCCACGCAATTATCTTTCTTTCGATAATTGCGTGGCGAAAAGAACTCTGTTACAAGTTGAAAAATCCACACCAAATTTGAGAACAATATACCACACTTTGCCCGCTCTTGTCAAGATTTCCCCTGTAACTTTTTTATTCTACATTTTTCAGTGCCTCATCCATCGGAATCTTTTTGATGCGTCGGAACTGCAGCACGGCAACAACCGCATACGCCGCAAGACCCATGCCATACATCTTCGCGTAGATCGTCGGATCAATATAATACGTCAGCCAGCCGCTGTACCCGGAGAGCATAATAACGTAAATCTGCCGAATCAGCAGAGATGCGATGATAAGGCTGACACCGATTGAAACAATCACAACCCAGGTCGTTGCCGTCAGATACAGACTCAGTATTTCCCTGTTCTCGTAGCCTAGAATTTTTACCATGGAAATCGAAGTCGTATTTTTCTCGATAATCAGTTTCGTCAGCAGATAAATCAACAGCATAAACAGTATGATGGAAAAAATATTAATCAGCTGGAACATCTCTCCCATCGACACATTCAGCTGCCGTGAAATCTTTGTCATATCATCCTCGGTAATCTTCGTCGCGATATACGACTCTTCCAGATCCGTGATCGGCTCATTGGAGAAATAGCCGTTGAAGTAGTCCTCGGTCTGATCAAACGTCTCGCAGAATGCATCGATCGGCAGGAATACAGCCAGTGCTCCCGGATAAGAATAAATGCTTTTTATTTCGAACGAGTATGTTTTATCCTCATACGGCTCTTTCAGTTCGAGTGTATCTCCAACCTTCACACCGTATTTTTCGGCATATCCGTCGGAAATCGTCACTCCGTCCTCAAACAGTTCGGCAGAAACGTACTTGCTGTCATTCTGGATTCCATAAACAGAAATACTTTCTCCTTCCCGGTTTTTCGGAATATTTTTCAACGAAGTAACCGCGAATGATTCCACGCCTTTCGTGCTTGTCTTCAAAGACGGTGTCAGAAGCTTCTGCACAATGCCCATCAGCGTGTATTCATCTTCCTCATCAACCGGGTTCGGAACACTTAAAATATACTGATAGTCAGCCAGCATATTCTCCACTGCTTCCGTCTGGTAATGCTCCAGCAGCGGTTTCATCATCATACCGAAGAGCAGCAGAACATTGGCAAACACAATGCCGAGGAACAGTGTGAAATAACTCGATTTATTCTGCAGCAGGATGCGCAGACGGAACCGCGAGAAAAAGTGGAAATTCGGAAGGCGCACCGCATGTCCTTTTCCCTTTTTTGTAAAATCGTGGCGCAGAAAGCGAAGCGGCGACAGGCGCAGACGGCCGGAAATCAGAACTGCATTGATCACAAACATCAGAATCGCCGGAATTACCGTTGTCAGCAGAAACGCATTGGCATTCCACCGTGTCTGATACGTCGGCAGACTGTAGCTTCCATAATACATACCGGCGCAGATATTTTTGAATACCGTGTATCCCAGAATATTTCCAACTACTGCTGATAAAATCGTGACCAGCACCGGCAGCGACAGGTAATGCAGCAGCAGTTCCTGTCTCGTATAACCAGAAGCGCGCAGCGTTCCGATAACGGATGCTTCCTTTACAATCGTATTGTTTGTTGTAACAGCAAAGATAAACGCCATAATAGCGATCAGGATGTACAGTAGCACCTCCACCATCGCCTTGTCACTTCCCATATCATCGCCGGTGAATTTGATGGCCTGGTTGCCGTAACGCGGCAGATAACCGGTCAGTGATGAATGCGCCGCCAGTACCTCAACAAAATCATCGGACCACTCTTTTTCTTCCGTCTCATCCTTCGGCTGCGTATCGTATTTCCAGGAATAGCAATATTTGATATGGTCGTCGGTAATGGTATCATACCCTTCTTCTGTCATGATTCCCACACCGAATTTGACGGCATCAAACATCATGTCGCTTGAACTGCTGAACAGCGCGCTGTAATCGGAAAGTGCCACAAGACCTGTAATCGTCAGTTCTTTTTTATCAACCGAAATCACATCGCCGACCTGCAGATCATTATTGTCCGCATACATACGGTCGATTGCAATTTCCTCTTTCTGCTGCGGCATTTCACCATCCATCAGGCAGACCAGATTGACTTCCGTTCTGTTTTTGAAAAGACGGATCGTGCTCTCTATCTCCGAATCCAGATCCGTGTCGGCATCTTCGTCTTTATAAAAATTCTCGTAAAGCGTTACCTTCTCTTTTTCCAGCCGCGTCTTCTGGTTGTCAGTGAGCTTCTGTTCCGTCGTAAAGTTTCCGTTTTCCACATTGTACTTTTCAAAGCTCTCATTGTAAGCATACAGCATACTCTCATCTGCAACAAGAAAACCGGACACAAAGCCGATCGTCGCCGTCATAAACAGAAAAATAACGAGATACTTTCCAATATCGTCTTTCAGTTCCCGAAGCAGGCGTTTTCGTAATGGATTTTTCATACTCCCACCCCGCTTTACCAATCCAGATCGCCCGCGGCGATTTTGGTTTCATTGACGTAATTTTTGCGGATCTGACCGTCACGCAGACGAATCACACGGTCCGCCATGTTTTTGATCGCGTCGTTGTGCGTTACCATGATAACGGTATTGCCGTATTTCTGGTTGACGCCCTCGATCAGTTTTAAAATCTCCTTGGACGTATGATAATCGAGCGCACCGGTCGGCTCATCACAGAGCAGAATACTTGGATTTTTGATGATCGCTCTTCCGATCGAAGTACGCTGCTGCTGTCCGCCGGAAAGCTGATTCGGCAGCTTGTCGCGGTGCTCATAGAGTCCCAGTGTCTTCAACAGATCGTTGATATCAAGCGGATGATCGCTCAGATAGGCACCGACCTCAATATTTTCCTTCACGGTCAGATTCGGAATCAGATTGTACATCTGAAAGACGTATCCCAAATGTTTCCGGCGGTAGCGGGTCAGTGTTTTCTCGTTCATATCTTCAATTTTTTCACCTTCGATCACAATTGAACCGCTGTCCGCCTCGTCGATTCCGCCGATAATATTTAACAGTGTTGATTTTCCGGAACCGGATGGGCCGAGGAGAACACAGATCTCTCCTTTTTCCACGGAAAACTGGATTCCTCTTAAGACCTCCACTCTGCTTTCACCAGTTCCAAAGCTTTTTTTCAGGTTATTAATCTCAAGAAACATAATTTTCCTCCCTGCATTTTTCCTGAGTATGTAAGAGTCCATTTTTATGTTAGACTCTTCTAACCCCATAATACTGCTTTTTCTGTGAAATGAAAAGCGCTGCTAATGAGTGTTTTTCTCATTAGCAGCGTTTTTTTATAACAAAAAACCACCGGATCTCTCCGATGGTCTTTCCGATATACCTTCAAAACCGCATACACTTCACATCTATCATTCCATTTTGTGAACACAACCATTCAGGTCAAGCCCTCGACCGATTAGTAACAGTCAGCTCCATGCCTTACGGCACTTCCACCCCTGCCCTATCTACCTCGTCGTCTTCAAGGGGTCTTACTTCTTTCGAATGGGATATCTCATCTTGAGGGGGG
>CAVLAW010000094.1:0-8767 GCA_963661155.1 Tidjanibacter massiliensis
TAGCGGAACCATGAACACGCGGGATAATGTCAACCTCTGCTGCCAGAGGACGGATTTCTGTGATCGCACGGCCATCCGGACGTTTGTGATCTTTTAAGATCATCTTACGAACGGTCTTCTTCTGATACTGGTAAACAGCCTCGCCTAATACTGCCAGCCACTCTTCGTTGTCGGCAAATGCCTTCTCGAGTTTCTCGGTGATCACACGGATATTCTCCTCGCGGGTCTGTTTGTCATCGCTGAAGACTGCCTCTTCCATCTCTGCCGGAGGTACGATCTCTTTGATTGCTGCAAACAGTTCTTCCGGAATTGCGCAGCTCTCATAAGAGTGTTTCGGTTTTCCAACCTCTGCTACGATGGTATCGATGAATTTGATGATTTCCTGGTTTACTTCGTGTGCTTTGTAGATTGCGTCGATCATTTTTGTTTCCGGAATCTCTTTTGCTCCGGCTTCAATCATGATGACTTTCTCTCTTGTAGAAGCTACGGTCAGTTTCAGGTCGGATACGGCTTTCTGTGCGAGGGTCGGGTTTACGATGAACTCGCCGTCGATCATGCCGATCTGAGTCATGGCACACGGGCCGTCAAACGGGATGTCGGAAATGCAGGTTGCGATTGCGGAACCCAGCATTGCAACGACTTCCGGATCGCAGTCCGGATCAACGGACATTACCATATTGTTTAAAGTAACATCGTTGCGGTAATCTTTCGGGAACAGCGGACGCATCGGACGGTCGATGACACGGCTGGTCAGAATTGCGTGCTCGCTTGCTTTTCCTTCTCTTTTGTTAAATCCTCCCGGGATTTTTCCGACTGCGTACATCTTCTCTTCGTACTCCACGCTTAACGGGAAGAAGTCGATGCCGTCACGCGGTTTCTCGGATGCGGTTGCTGTAGAAAGAACTACAGTATCGCCATAGTGCATGAATGCAGCGCCGTTTGCCTGTTTTGCTACACGGCCTACGTCTACGGTCAGGGTTCTGCCTGCCAGTTCCATAGAAAAACTCTTGTACATAAATAATCTCCTTTTTTCCTCTGAACAGAATTTCCGAAACAACTGAAAAGCACACCGAAAAACGGATACCTCCTGGCCTTTCAATATGTTTTTCAGTGGTCTCGGATAAAATTCCTGCGCTCAGAGTTGGCTCCATGTCATTAGCTGTCTGGCAATTATATGCCATTAATCGAAATCAAAATTGGTCCACTGAACCAATTTTTGATATGCAATGCAAGAAACGGGCGGAAAATGCATCCCGCCCGTTGTTCCAAGCTGATTATTTTCTGATTCCTAACTTCTCGATTAAAGCACGGTATCTTTCAATATCAGTTTTCTTTAAGTAGTCAAGCAGACCACGTCTCTGACCAACCATTTTCAGAAGACCTCTTCTGGAGTGATGATCTTTGTGGTGAACTTTCAGGTGCTCGGTGAGCTCCTCGATTCTTGCGGTAAGAACAGCTACCTGTACTTCCGGTGATCCTGTATCTCCCTCAGTTCTTGCATACTCTTTGATGATTGCCTGTTTTTTTTCTTTCGAAATCATTTTAAATTCCTCCTGTTATTTTGATTGCACCGCTGACTAAGAAGTGGTCGGAGTGTCCTGCCTCTGAATCAGGGTCCGGGGATCTTTTCATCCCGCATACTTGCTTAGTATAGCATACGCTTTTCAAATTGTAAATACTAAAATCAGATGTTTTACCGATGAATTTTCACATAGTTACAGTTCTCCGAACTGTAACTTTCGCAGCTCTCATTTGAAGTTTTGCTTCGCAAAAGGAGAGCTGCTCACACCTGAATCATTTTCTTACGCAGCGAAACAGCAAGTGTTTCACTGCTGAGCGAACTTTTTCTCTACATATTTTTTTCCTGCCGCCACATCATGGTCGAGCTGGTTTTTCAGTGCGTCGATCGAAGCAAATTTCTGCTCCGGGCGCAGGAATTTCAAAAGAGAAACTTCTGCCTGTTTTCCGTAGAGATCCTCGCTGCAGTCGAACAGATTCGTCTCCACGCCGGTAAATTTTTCCTGTACCGTCGGCTTTACGCCGATATTTGTGATGCCGTAATAAATCTTTCCTTCGATTTTCACTTCAGAAACGTAGACGCCGAACGGCGGCAGCAGCTTTTCTGCCGGCGGAATCTGGTTGATGGTCGGCACGCCGATCGTTCTGCCGAGCGCATGGCCGTGGACGATCTCACCGTGAACGGCGTAATCGTAGCCGAGCAGATGGCTTACAGCTTCCATATCGCCCTTTTCCAGCTCTTCCCGCGCCCAGGTGCTGCTGATTTCGCGGCCGTTCTCCTCTTCTTTTTCGATAATCTCTGTCTCAAAACCGAGGGACGGTCCCATTTCTTTCAGCATCTGCGCTGTGCCGCTTCTCTTATAGCCAAAACCAAAATCTTTTCCTACAACAACCTTTTTCGCATGCAGCTTTTCCACCAGAATCTCTTTGATAAAAGCTTCCGGTGTCATATGCATTACTTCATCCACAAACGGGCATTCCACCAGGCAGTCGATGCCAAGGTTTTCCAGGCGCTCCCGGCGCTCTTCGTTTGTCAGAAGCTGATGCGGTTTGACATGCTGCACTTTCGACTGCGGCGGCACGTCGAACGTAAACACATCCGTCTCCAGCCCTTCTGTTCTGCCGATTGTAAGGACACGGCGGATCAGAAGCATGTGCCCCCTATGGAGGCCGTCAAATTTTCCCAGGGTTACAACGCTGTCCCCTCTGCTGTCAAAATCCAGTGTTTTTGTTAGATATCTCATGTTCTCTCCAGAAATAACTTGACCGGTCTGGTTAAGTTTTGTGATGGTCTGTATTGGTAAATGCCGACGAATGTACCGTCATCTAAATAAAGGCGGAACTCCTCGTCCTCCGCAAAATCCCCGCCGGATGCGTTTGCCCCGGTTTCGCGGATCTGCGCCGGTTTTAACGGGTTTCCGTTTTCCGCAAACTTTTTCGCATGTTCATCTGCTGTCGCAAAGCTGCGCAGTTTCGAAAACATTGCATCGACCGGCACGAGGATCTCCGGCAGGCGTTCCTCTCCCACTATCGCTGCAACTTCATCGAGTGTGTGTGCGCTCGTCCGGTCGAATCCGCCGACTCTCGTACGGATCAGCTGCTCCATGCAGCCGTGGCATCCCAGTTTTTCACCGATATCGTGGCACAGGGTGCGGATATACGTTCCCTTCGAGCACGTCACTTCCATGCGCACCAGCGGAAGCTTCACTTCCAGAATGTTGATCTCATAAAAATGGACCGTGCGGGCTTTCCGCTCGATCTCGATGCCCTCTCTTGCCAGCTCGTAAAGCTTCTTTCCATTGACCTTCAGCGCGGAATACATCGGCGGCACCTGCTGCTGCTCCCCGACAAACGAGGCGATGCAGTCACGCACCTCTTCTTCGGTCACGGTCACCGGCGCTTCCGCTGTCACGGTTCCGCTCATGTCCTGTGTATCCGTTGAAACTCCAAGGTGAAGCAGCGCTTCATACGTCTTCGTCTCATCCGTCAGCATATCGCAGAGTCTTGTGCCCTTTCCGAGGCAGACCGGCAGCACGCCCGTCGCATCCGGGTCAAGGGTTCCGGTGTGGCCGATTTTTTTCTGATGCAGGATGCCGCGCAGCTTCGCAACCACGTCGTGCGAGGTGAATCCCGCCTCTTTCCATACGTTCAGAACTCCGTTGATCATGTTATGTCTCCCATTCCCAAAGAAAACCGGGCCTGTCTTTTTGCCAGAGCCCGGCTTCGTTTTGTTTCTTTATTCCTCTGTATGTTCCTCTTCTTCTGCAAGAAGCTGTTTCTCGATATACAGAGTCAGATTGTTGATCACATCATACGGAGAACCGGACATCGTGCAGCCTGCCGCACGGATATGGCCGCCGCCGCCGAAAATGGCTGCGATCTTGCTCACATCGACCAGCTCGTCGGAACGGAGGCTTACTTTGAAGACCTGCGGCTCCAGCTCATACAGGAAGATCGCCACGTGAACGCCCTCTGTATTTTTCAGCTGGCTGACAATACCGTCCATATCGCCCGGTGTCAGGCCATAGAAATCCATGACCTTTTTGCGCACCATACCGACGATGCACTGCTTGTCGAGCAGCATAATGCTCTCGGTCAGCGTGCGTCCCATAATCTGGTTCTGTACGTATGTTTTCTTGAAGAATGCATCCTCGATGATTCTGGTAAACGGAACTCCTTTTTCCATCAGAGAAGCCGCAACCCGCATCGTGTGCGGAGAAGTGCTGCTGTACTGGAATACGCCGGAATCGGTCACAATACCGGTGTACAGCGCCTCGGCGCACGGCTCGGAGATCTTCTCTTCTTCCAGAAGACCGAACAGCACCTCACAGGCAGAGCTTGCATCCGGCTCTACGTGATTGATTTCACAATATTCTGTATTCGTCACATGGTGATCAATGCAGACCGTTTTTCCCGCTTTTGCAAGAAGCGGTGCGGCAACGCCGATCCGGTCCTCGTTGGATACGTCCAGAAGGACAACAAGATCGTACGCTTTCTCTTCACAGCTTGTCTTTACCTCAGTAAAGCCCGGGAGATAGGAAAACTCCGGACGCGGATCCTCGATATAGACATCTGCCTGAATTTCCGGCATATTGTCGCGAAGATACTGGTATAATCCCAGGCAGGAACCGATGCAGTCACCGTCCGGACGAACGTGTCCGGCGATGGCCATACAGGAGACTCCGTTTAGAATTTCATCAATTTTCTTCATTTTCCTCATCCTTTTTGTCTTCTTTGTGTGTTACTTCATCAATCAGTTTCGACATCGTAACGCCATATTCAATCGACTCATCCAGGACAAAGGTCAGCTCCGGCGTATTGCGGAGGTTGATGGTTTTGGCCAGCATGCGGCGGATGAAGCCCTCCGCGCTCTTTAAGCCGCGGATGGTCTCTTTCTTCGCCTCAGCATCGCCAAATACGCTGATATATACTTTACACGTCTTCAGATCCGGCGCTACCTCTGCCGCTGTGACAGAGGTCATCATTCCGATGCGCGGATCCTTGATCTCGTTCCGGATGATGTTGGAAAGTTCTTTCTGTACTTCCCCGTTGATCCTGGTGTTTTTAATACTGTTTTTTCTCAACTTAATTCCTCATTTCTATCTCGGCACTTCTACCATGATGTACGCCTCTACCTGATCGAACTCCTGAAGATCGTTGAATCCTTCAAATACGAGACCGCACTCATAGCCGGAGCGCACTTCTTTTACATCGTCCTTAAAGCGTTTCAGGGACGCCAGATTTCCTTCGAAGATCTGATTTCCTTCACGGCTGATACGAACCTTGCAGCCTCTCTGGAAGGTACCGTCAAGCACATAGCTTCCGGCGATCGTTCCGACACCAGATGCTTTGAACAGCTGACGTACTTCTGCATGACCGATAACCTTCTCTTCGTAGATCGGCTCGAGCATACCCTTCATGGCTGCCTCGACATCCTCGATCGCCTGGTAGATGACACGGTACAGACGGATGTCTACGCCGTTCTGCTCTGCCATGGATTTTGCGTTCACATCCGGGCGTACGTTGAATCCGATGATGATTGCGGAAGATGCGGTTGCCAGCATAACGTCGGACTCGTTGATCGCACCGACGCCGCCGTGGATCACACGTACAGCAACTTCGTCGTTGGAGAGTTTGACAAGACTCTGTTTCACAGCCTCTACAGATCCCTGTACATCGGCTTTGACAACGAGTGCCAGCTCTTTTAAGTTGCCTTCCTGGATCTGGTTGAACAGATCGTCAAGCGACATCTTTGCTTTTGTCTCCTCGAGCAGGTTCTTCTTGTTCTCTGCTACGAAGGTTGCGGCAAAGTTCTTTGCCTCTTTATCGTTATCGGTCTGAACGAGGATCTCTCCTGCGTTCGGAACATCGGAAAGTCCGAGGATCTCGACCGGAGTGGACGGGCCTGCCTCTTTGACGCGGCGTCCCTTATCATCCATCATTGCACGTACTTTACCGGAGCATGCGCCTGCTGCGATGTAATCGCCGACATGCAGGGTACCTTTCTGTACCAGAATGGTAGCAACCGGTCCTTTTCCTTTGTCAAGCTCTGCCTCGATGACAAGACCTCTTGCCTTGCGGTTCGGGTTTGCCTTCAGTTCGAGCACTTCGGAAGTCAGAAGGATCATCTCAAGCAGATCGTCGATACCTTCGTTGTTCTTTGCAGATACCGGAACAAATACGGTGCTTCCGCCCCAGTCCTCAGGAATCAGTTCGTACTCGGAGAGCTCCTGTTTTACACGCTCTACGTTTGCGCCCGGTTTATCGATCTTGTTGATGGCAACGATGATCTCAACTCCGGCTGCTTTTGCATGGTTGATGGCCTCAACGGTCTGCGGCATCACACCGTCGTCTGCTGCGACAACGAGGATCGCGATATCTGTTGCATTGGCTCCACGCATACGCATTGCTGTGAATGCCTCATGTCCCGGGGTATCCAGGAATGTAATCTTCTGTTTGTTGATCGAAACGGTGTATGCACCGATGTGCTGGGTAATACCGCCAGCCTCGCGGTCGGTGACATGGGTATTCCGGATACAGTCCAGAAGGGATGTTTTACCGTGATCGACGTGTCCCATAACGCAGACTACCGGCGGACGGGAAACCATATCTTTCTCATCCTCTTCGTCCTCTTTGAGGAGTTCTTCGATGACATCGACTTTCTCTTCCGGCTCAGCGATGATGTTGTAATCGAGTGCGATTTCCTGTGCTTTTTCAAAATCGATCTCGTGGTTTACGGTAACCATCGTGCCTTCCATGAACAGTTTCTTTACGATGACTGCAGGCTGCATTTTCATCTTCTCAGCCAACTCGCGGATGGTCATTTTCTCAGGCAGGGTAATCTCCTTTACCTCGTCCTTCGGTGCTTCCTGTTTCGGTTTGTTGACCGGTTTCTGGAGCGCTTTCGGGAGTCTGGACTGCTGATGATGTCCCTGGTTCGGGCGGTTTCCGCCTCTTCCTCTGTCATCGCTGAATTTATTCTCTCTTAAAGAATCTTTGTTTTTGTCTTTCTCTTTTCTTCCGGTATCACGGCCTGGTTTCTTGATGCCGAGGCTCATGGTATCTGCTGCAGCGCTCTTATGCTCGGTTCTGCGGCGGTCTCCTCCCGGACGGCGGTTCTGATTCTGGGAATCATCATCCTTTCCTCCGAACGGTCTTCCGCCGTTATTTCCCGGACGGCCTCCATTTGGACGTGCAGAACGCTCGCCGAACGGTCTTTGGCTTCTTTCGCCGTTTCCGTTTCTTCCGCCGTTGTTGCGGTCACCGAACGGACGGTCTCCATTGCGGTTCGGACGGTCTCCGTTGTTGTTAAAACGGCGCTCTCCCTGCGGACGATCTCCGTTGCGGTTCGGGCGGTCTCCGTTATTGTTGAAACGGCGCTCTCCCTGCGGACGGTCTCCATTGCGGTTTGGGCGGTCTCCGTTGTTATTAAAGCGGCGCTCTCCCTGCGGACGGTCTCCGTTTCGGTTCTGACGTTCTCCATTTCCGCCATTACCGTTTCCACGGTTCGGACGGTCCTCGCTTCTTCCATTTCCATTGCGGTTTCCTTCCGGACGGCCGTTTCCGCGGTTCGGGCGGTCTTTCTTCTGACCCTGGTTCTTGGTGAACTCTTTTGCTTCTTTACTCGTTGCGTTCTGCGGGCGCACAACAGAAATAATTTTCTTTTTCTTCGGTTTTGCCTGCTCTTCCGGCTTTTTCATTTCCATATTTTCTGTATCTTTCTTTTCCAATGATCTTCTCTCCTCTTTCTGCGGTTTTCGTGTTTCCTGCATCCATCCACCGACCCTTTCCGACGTTTACACTTCTGCCAACAATGCTGCTATCTTTTCTGCAAAATGCGCTTCACATACGGCAAGAGAAGAACGGTATTCTCTTCCGATGGCTCTTCCAAGCTGCTCTTTGTCCCCAAAAAGAATGCACGGCACTTTATAGTATGCACACATATTGCGAAATTTCTTCTGTGTATTGGCCGACGCCGTCTCTGCCAGAATGACAAGGTATGCGCTGCCGCTCTTTACGGCCTGCTCGGTCGCAAATTCGCCGCTCGATACTTTGCCCGCCTTCATGGCAAGGCCCAGCATGGATAATCCTTTACTTTGACTGTTCAATCTTCGCAAATGCCTCCTTTAACTGCTCATAAACCTCTGATGGAATTTCTGCCTTCAGAGAACGGGAAAGTCCTTTGTTTTTCATTGCTTTTCCCAGGCATTCCAAAGAGCAGACATAAGCACCGCGTCCGTTCATTCTTCCGGTTGTGTCCGGAACGATCGCTCCTTCCGTCGTCTTTACCACGCGGATCATCTCTTTTTTGTTTTTCATTTCATTGCAGCCAATGCATTTACGCAGTGGCACTTTACGAACTGTACTCAAATGCTCATCCCGCCTTTGTCTTTATTTTCTTTACTCTTCGTCTCCGGCTTCCTCGGTCACTTCCACATCGTTCTCATCGAAATCTTCTTCTGCGGAAATGGTCTCGTCTGCTGCGGACTCATCGTAATTATCCTCTTCCTCGTACTCGTCTTCCTCAACGTAGTCGAAGTCTCCTGCCTCGCGTGCCTGGGTCTCGCTCTTGATGTCGATCTTGAAACCGGTCAGACGTGCGGCAAGTCTTGCGTTCTGTCCCTCTTTACCGATAGCAAGGGAAAGCTGGTAATCCGGAACGATGACTTTTGCGGTCTTCTCATCCGGGTCAGCCATAACGGAGATCACTTTTGCCGGGCTCAGTGCGTTCTCGATGAGGAGAGCCGGG
>CAVLAW010000095.1:0-977 GCA_963661155.1 Tidjanibacter massiliensis
GCTGCAGGCTTAAATCAGAAAACTTACAAGCAATAAAAAATGGATTGTGAAGAAAATTTCTTCACAATCCATTTTCTATTGTCTATTTCCGGCCGTTCCAACCGTTTCGCCCTGCCGGACTCTCGTTTCGATGCCGAGCCTCGAGTAATTCCAGATCCGTTTTTCCGGCACAACCGTTCCTTTCTGTGCCAGAACAACGATCGTCGATCCGCCGAATGCAAAGTATCCTTTTTCTTCGCCGCGCTGTACCCGTCTTGCATGGCCGGCGTTTTCATTTACGATCTTTCCGACCATCATCGCGCCGACTTCCATCTGCACCAGCGTGCCAAAATTGTCGGACCGCAGCAGTGTGTAAGACCGTGTATTTTCTTTATAAATCGGGCAGTAATCATTCGCCGCCGGGTTTACCGTGTGGAGTACGCCCTCAATCCTGCGTTCCGTCGAGCAGACACCGTCATCCACAAACAGATACCGGTGATAATCGTCCACCGACAGCCGGAACAGAAAGAGTGTTCCGCCCTCATACCGCTTCGCCAGTTTCCGGTCGCGCAGAAGCTGTTCCAGCGTGTATTCTGTATTTTTAATCTCAAATCTTCCGTTCTCATGAACCGGGTAAACCGTAAGCCTCGCGTCACACGGGCTGATGAAGTCCTCCGGCGCTTCCGAAAACGGGCGCGCATCGCTTTTCAGCTTCCGCACGAAGAAATCATTGAACGAGATAAACTGCTTCGCGGTGCACTCTTTCAGCGAAATATGGTTCTTCTTCACAAACGGCGCAATGAGCGGCACCGATAAGCGGCTGTCCAGAAAGCATCCCGCCGCGCGCGATACCACCGGCTGGACAAGCGGCCGCATGACGGCTCTTCCGGCAGCGTGGCTGTACATCGTACGCAGAAAGCGGTCCTGCAAATCCTTCTCCTCACGGATCAGATCAAGCTTCGGATGGTTTCTGCCGTTTTTCCGATAAAGATAGGCGC
>CAVLAW010000095.1:987-2425 GCA_963661155.1 Tidjanibacter massiliensis
GATAGGCGCAGAGTCTCAAATTGCTCTTCCTCCTTTCCAGATCAGAAGTCCGCGGAGCACCGCCACACCGGCAACGGCCACGAGCACGGCAAGTTCCTTGTTCGTCGGCTTGCGAAAACGGAAATTCGTGATGAACAGAATGCCGACCGCCAGCACCAGCAGATGCAGCAGAAGGAGAAACTGTCCGCGGCACAGCGGCGCAAACGCAAACAGGAGCGGCAGAGCCACCGACATCGACGTGATCGGCAGTCCCTGATAATACTTCCGGTTCTCTGACGTTTCATTCTGACGTTTCTCTTCCATTACATTAAAGTATCCCAGGCGGATCACACCGGCAAGACCGTAGAAAACGAGAATCGGAATGCTGTAAAAATGCGTCATGCCAAGCTCATAGCAGATTACGATCGGAAAAACGCCGAAGCAGACGACATCACAAAGTGAGTCAATCTGAATGCCGAACCGCTTTTCATCCTCGGTCCGGTTTTTCTTTGTTCTTGCAACCTTTCCGTCAAACATATCGCAGAGACCCGAAAATGCAAGGCAGAAAATCGCCCAGTTAAAATGTCCCCGCATTGCAAGCAAAATGCCGCTGATGGACGATGCAAAGCTGATGTATGTCAATATTACGGTATAATCATAAAACCCTATCATATGTAGTTCCCCCTGTGTTTATTCTTTTCTCATTCCCGATCGTAAGCTGCGCAACAACCGTAAAGATCGCACTCACGAAAAGCTCTCCATAGTAGCCAAGGCCTCTCGAGAGCACCATCGCCGGAAGAAGCAGTGCACTTCCGAATACCGGCGGGAAAATTTTCAGGAACAGCGTCTCACTGATTCCCATTCCGCCCGGAAGCGGCAGCATATCGACGGACACGGAAATGACCGCCTGCAGAAGTACAATCGTAATAAACGAAACGCCCGATAAATGGAAGGCGCGATATACAAACCATGTCGCTGCAAACAGGGCAAACCGCTGGGCAAATGTGATTGCCAGTACATTTACCAGCACCATCCTGTGGCTGCCGAGGTACTCTGCCGTGTTGCGATAGACCTCCATCGAGTCTTCCAGCTTTTTGAGCCGGCTCTCTTTCTGCTTCATCAAATGCAGTTTTTCCAGCAGTTTCAGACCTGCGACAAGAATCGTCCGTGCCAGCACCGGATGAAAAACCAGAATGAGCATTGCTGTGACACAGAATACATTTAAAGCGATGCCAAGATAAAAGACCGGAAGAATTCCTGTCAGATACCGGTGCAGAAAGCCCTGCCCGAACAGAATCACTCCAAGACCCACAACGACAAGTACCGCCTTGTAAGTAATCGTAACAATCATCAGAATGACGGTCGATACCGGAAGGGAAATCTTTTCTTTTTTCATATAATATAACTGCATCGGCTGACCGCCGCTCGCAGACGGTGTAATACAGCTGAAAAAGAATCC
>CAVLAW010000095.1:2435-8739 GCA_963661155.1 Tidjanibacter massiliensis
CCCACGGAAGAGAACAGAAAACACGTCCGTTTCTTCACCGGAATCTGGAACGAATGCATCATATACCAGATGATGATCGACTCTCCCCAGATAAAAAACACAACGCATCCCACGCCCGGAAGGAGCCAGCGCACATCCGCACGCTTCATCGCATCCACCATTTCGCCGAGATCTTCTCCATGAAAGACTCCATATACCGTCAATGCAAAAATCAAAATGAGGAAAATACCGTTGATGATGACTTTTTTCTTACTCTGCACGGCTCTTCCACCTCCTTGTTTCCAATCTTCTGCCATACCAGGCTGCCAGATGTGTGCGGCCCGCTGTCTGCCATGCCGCTTCTGCGAGCAGAACGCCTCCGATCACATCGGCAATCACATGCTGTTTTGTCGTCAATGTCGAAAGAAAGACTGCAATTGCCGCCCAGAACGAAAAGCGCTGATACCAGCGCGGAATCTCTTTTCTGCCCCTGACTGCAATGTAACAGAACCAGCTGTTCAGGCAGTGAATCGACGGGAACAGATTGTCTGCCGCATCCATCCGGTACAGGCCGGCAAGCATCTGATTCCAGAAGCCCTGCTCCGGAATCGCCGGTCTTACGTTCGTCGTCGGCAGCAGCAGATAAAATGCCATGCAGATGAGTCTCGACAGAACATCCGCAGCGAAGAACCGCCAGACAAACTCCTTTTCCCTGCTTGCCGCAATCAGATAATTGGCAATCCAGACCAGATAACACCCAAAGTAAATCACAATCGTCCACGGGATGACCGGGATCTGCTGATCCAGCACAGTTTCTATCTTGTAATGTTTCCACGAGCTGGTAAACGGCCGCGTTCCGAAATAGGCGAGACAATTGGCCGCCACAGTCAGAACGAGGGGCAGGATGCCGTAGTATGGAAACCGTATTCTTTTGCTTTTCTTCAAAATCCGTCCTCCCTTGTCTCAAACACGTTCAAGTATACGCAAAAATGTCCCCTCGCACAACCCAGTTCCGCTCGTTTTCAGAAATCTTAATAAAATCTTCTGTTTTTCGGCAGGGAAAAAGAAAGATTTAGAAGAATCTTAAGCCGAAAAAACGACCATATAGGGCTTCGCGGGTGTTCCTATACGGTCGTTTTCTTCCTGTATCATACTTTTGTCATAAACGAATTTTATTCAATCATCATCGCATCCCCGAAGGAGAAGAATCTGTATTTTTCTCTTACCGCCTCTTCATAAGCCGACATAATGTGTTCTTTTCCAGCCAGTGCCGATACCAGCATCACTAAGGTGGACTCCGGCAGATGGAAATTGGTAATGAGCCCGTCGATCATCTTGAAGTGGTAGCCCGGATAGATAAAGATCTCGGTCCAGCCGCTTCCGGCTTTTAAGATACCGTCCTCGCCAGTTGCCGATTCCAGGGTACGGCAGCTCGTCGTTCCGACTGCGATCACGCGGCTGCCTGCTGCTTTCGTGTCGTTGATCAGTTTTGCCTGATCTTCTTCTACTATATAGAACTCTGAATGCATATGGTGCCGGGTGACATCCTCCACTTTGACCGGACGGAAGGTACCAAGGCCGACGTGCAGTGTCACATGCGCAATCTTCACACCGGCATCCTGTACCTGCTGCAGAAGCTCTTTCGTAAAGTGCAGACCGGCTGTCGGAGCGGCTGCGCTTCCCTCGTGTTTTGCGTATACGGTCTGGTAACGGTTCTTGTCCTGCAGTTTGTGTGTGATGTACGGCGGCAGCGGCATCTCGCCAAGCTGATCGAGGATCTCCTCAAAAATGCCCTCGTAGTGGAACTGGATCAGACGGTTTCCTTCATCGACAATATCGACAACCTCTCCGGTCAGGATTCCGTCACCGAAGGAGATTACGGTTCCGACTTTACATTTCTTGCCCGGTTTTACGAGTGTCTCCCAGATATCATTCTCTCTTCTCTTTAACAGAAGAATCTCGATGGCAGCATCGGTGCCGACCTTCGAGCCGTACAGACGAGCCGGGATAACCTTTGTGTCGTTGATGACAAGGCAGTCGCCCGGTTTTAAATATTTCAGGATGTCACGGAAATGGCCGTGCTCATACTCACCGGTTTCTTTATTCAGATGCATCAGGCGGGAGGCGCTGCGATCCTCGAGCGGATCCTGTGCAATCAGTTCTTTCGGCAGATCATAGTAAAAATCTGAAGTTTTCATTTATTTCCTCCATTCTATTGCAAATCGGCGCAGAAGGCCGCGGTCAGGTAAAATACTGTGCTGTGCCCGTTTTTCGAGCTCAACGAACTTTATTATACCATCGCATCCGCCTTCTGACAAGAAATTTAGAGAACCATTTCTCTGATTTTCACTTATTCGATCACTGCCACGCTTCCCACGCCGTCGCGGCTTCTGTTTTTCGTCACAACGATCTTTTTCTCAATCCGTTCCTTTAATTCCGGCACATGAGAGATAATGCCGACCATGCAGTTTCCGTCCGCCAGACCTTCCAGCGCCTTGACTGCCTGATTCAGAGATTCTTCATCAAGGGAACCAAAGCCTTCATCCACAAACATGGCATCGAGCTGGATTCCGCCCGCATACGACTGAATCTCATCCGACAGTCCTAGCGCCAGCGAGAGTGATGCCTGAAAAGATTCGCCGCCGGAGAGCGTGCGGACGCTGCGCTCCGTTCCATTGTAATGATCGATCACGTTCAGATCCAGACCGGCTTTTTCCTTTCTGTTTTCAATATTCTCCTGTCGCTTCAGTTCGTACTGGCCGCCGCTCATCGTCAGGAACCGCAGGTTGGCTTTCCGCAGAATCCGGTCAAAATACGCCATCTGAACGTATGTCTCCAGCTCAATTTTCTGCTTTCCGGATAGAAAACCGCATGCAGTGTCAGAAAGTGCGCGCACCCACTTATACTCCTCTTCTACCGCCTGCATCTGGCTCTGCTGATTCTGTACGGCTTCATACGTCGTACGGTTCGTATTCGCCGCATGGTATTGATCGCTGTATTTCTGATCGAGCTTCTGTTTCTGTTCTGTCAGCTCCGTGATTTTTTCCTGCAGTTCCGTTTCCGAAGGAAGTACGTTTTCAGCTTCTGCCGTTTCTTCGAGAGAACGGATCGCCGCAAGTGCTGCGCGCACTTCGGTCAGGCGATTCCAAATCTCGTCGAACGCTTTTTTCGCCTGGTTCTGTGCCTGTTCCAGCTGCTCCTTTTTCGCACTCCAGTCGGAAATATTCGTCCGCAGCTGCATTTCGTCTTTTCCGTCAAGCAGCGCTTCTTTTTCCCCGATCTTTTCCAGCAGCGTTTTTTCCATCTCCCGCAGCCTGGTTTCCAGCAGTTCTTTTTCGTGAACGGCTTTTTCCCGCTGTTCTGCCTGCTCTGTCCCGGTTTGAATGGTCTGTTTCAGTGCTTTCCATTCTTTCTGTTTGGCAAGGAGATCCTTTTTGTGTAGCAGAATCTGACTTTTTTCCTGTTCCAGATGGCTTTCACAGTCCTCAGCCGCCAGTACAAGCTGCTGCAGCTGTTCTTCTTTTTCCTGTGCCTGCTGCAGAAGTTCCATCCGGTTTCTGGCGTTCTGCAGTTCGTCGGTATCTGTTTTCTGGTCTCCCGCCACATTCTTTAAGATCTCTTCCATTTTCTGTTTCAGCTGTCCGGAAAATGTCTGTCTTTCCCCGTCCAGCCGGCCAAGCTCTGCCTGCTTTTCGGCCATCACCCGTTTTAACTGCTCCCGCTGCTTCTGTTCTTTCTGCTGCTGTTTCTCATACGCTGCATATTCTTCCCAGCGCGTTTTCCGGTACTCCTCTTCTGCCGCAAGCTGCTTTTCCTTTTCTCTTGCTGCCTGTGCAAACAGTTCTTCCGAAAGCTGCGCCAGTCTCTCCTGCTCTGTCCCGCTGCTTTCGTTCTTTTTATCTGCGCCAGCTGCAACAGCCGCTCTCTGCGCAATCCGCTGTATCAGCTCTTTCCTCGCCTCATCCGCTTGTCGGATACACGTTCCCGCCGCTTCGCTTAACGCCGCCGTCATTTCATTCTGTTTCTGCAGTTCCTCCTTTTTTCGATCCAGCGTTTCTTTATCCGGTGCATGATCTGCCTTTTTCGCCGGTGATGGATGATGTACTGCTCCGCAGACCGGACACGGGATCCCTTCCGTCAGATTTTCCGCCAAAATCCCGGCCTGTGCATCGAGAAACAGCTGCTCCATCTCCTGATACGTCTCCCGCACACGATCTCTGGTCTCCACACCTTTCCGGTATGCCGCCTGTTTTTCTTCCCGTGCTTTCCGGGCCATCGTCCATTTTGTAAGAAGCTTTGAAAATTCCATCCGTGCCTGGCTACATTTTTCTTCCTGCAGAGCGGCATCCTCTCTTTGGGCCAGCCGCTCTGCCGTCGTTTCCATCCGGGATGACAGATCCGTCTCCTGTTTCTGCAGTTTCTGCAACTCCTCTGTCAGTTTCGCAGTCTTTTCCGCCGCCGTCTGAACCGCATCCCGATATGCTGCAATCGTATTGAGCCGCTCCTGCACCTGTGTTTCTTTCTGTTCGACCCTCGCCAACAACATCTCCGTGCCGGAAAGTGTTTCTTCCTGTTTCTTTTGTGTCGTAAGCCGCTCTTTCGCCTGTTCCTGCTCCGCTTTCAGCAGTTCTTTCTCTTTGCCGGCTGTCTGCAGTTCCTCCTGTTTTTTCAGAAGATCCTCTTTTTCCAGCCTCATCTTCCGCAGCAGTTCCAGGCTTTCCTGTTCTACACGGATTTGTGCTTCGAGTTCCTTGCAGACGGACGCTTCCTTATCCGCCTGTTCCCTGTTCTGCCGTTTTTCTGCCTCCTGCGGAATCAGCTCCTCCAGCTCTTTTTCCTTCTGCGCTTTTTCCTCCTGACGTTTCCGGCTCTCCTTCACCTTGCCGAGCAGTCGGTTTTCCTGTTCGATCTGTGTTCCAAGCGCCTGACGCTCTTCATTCATTTCGGAAAGCCGTTCCTCGTCCATCGCGGTGCACAGCGCCAGCAGTTCCATCCCCCGCATGACCTGACCATCGAATTTTTCTTTTTTCAGCCTGGCAAGCTCTTTCTGAAACACTGCACCCTCCGGGCAGACGATACGATCAAGGTCCTGGAGAATACTTCGTTTCTTCTCATCATATGTTTTCCACCGCTCTTTCGCGGCATCGCGCAGCCGATTCTGCAGTTCCTGATAAATTTCCGTATGGAACATCTTTCGGAAAATCTCACTCCGATCCGCCGTCCCTGCAAGAAGAAGCTTCTGAAAATCCCCCTGTGCAATCATGGCGATCTGCCGGAACTGCCGCTGGTCCAGGCCGAGAAGTTCCGTTACAGCTCTGGTCACTTCCGTACTCTTTGTCACCGGCTGCCTCTCATCCGGGAAAATCAGCTCTGCATTTGCTTTTTCCTTCGTCGTGCCCTGGCCGCGCTCCTTCGGGCGCTCATATTCCGGATTTCGTTTTACCGTATAATCTTTTCCACGGTAAGTAAAGGTAAGCTCCACAAAAGTGCGCGTCTCCGGCGCTGCATACTTGCTGCGGAACATTTCACCTTTTCGTACTTCTCCGCTCGCCTCCCCATAGAGTGCAAACGTAATCGCATCAAAAATCGTCGTTTTTCCTGCACCGGTGTCACCTGTAATCAGATACAGGCCACCGCCGCCAAGCTGTGTAAAATCCAGCTCCATCCGTTCTGCATACGGCCCGAATGCGCTGATCGTCAATTTCTTTGGTTTCATTCCTTTATCCTCTCAAGCAGTGCTTCCACAAATGCTTTCTGCTGTTCCGTCATGCTCTGATTATTCTGCAGCTCATAAAATTCCTGAAACAGCTCCAGTTCCGATTTTTCCTCGACACATTCCGTCGCCGTTACCTCCGCATGGGAACGCGTTCTCTTGTTGTCGTATTCCAGACGCATCAGATTCGGATAAATTGTCCGAAGCTTCGCCATGCCGTCCGGCACATCCTCCTCGTCCGTCAGAGTCACCTGTAGGTAATCCTCACAGTCGCTGTTTTCATAGAAGGACTTCGCCGTCACCTCGAGGTACGTTCCGCGGATTTTCCGAAGATCATGAAGCGGCCTTAATGGAATTGTGCGGAGGTCTATGTTCCCTTTTTCTTTCACTTCCACGACGGTGATCGATTTCTCCTGTCCGGCCTCGGAAAATGAATATTTGAGCGGTGAGCCGCAGTACCGCACCGTCTCACGTCCGACCTTCTGCTGGCTGTGGATATGACCGAGTGCCGCGTAATCAAAGGCATCGAAAAGTTCTGCCGGAATCTGATCCACATCGCCCACCTGCAGTTCTTCTGCATCACACCGTTTCGCACCTGTCACAAACTGATGT
>CAVLAW010000096.1:0-8738 GCA_963661155.1 Tidjanibacter massiliensis
ATCTACAACTGGTCCGTAGCCGGTGAGATCTTCGAAAAGGTTAAAGAAGCATATCCGGATATGGTGCCGCTGTATCTGAATCAGAGCAGCCAGATGAACCGTTTTACCCATTTTGATACACTGGGAGACAATTTCGGAGTCATCGACTGGGAGAGCGATCATGATTCAACGACCGTTGTCAACAAATATGAGACAGATACCTACAAAAATGCTGTAAAAATGCTGGCAGACTGGTATGATAAAGGATATATCTACAAAGATGCACAGACCGATACCAGCGGTTCTTCCACGATGATGAAAGCAGGAAATACATTCAGCTATGCAACGGCAATCAAACCAGGCATGCTGGTAGAAGCAGAAGCTGCCAACGGAATGGACTGCTATGCAATGTATTTTGGAACAGGAACCGAGCCGACCAGCGATGAGGGAACGAGAAGCGTACTCTTTACCGGAAACGCGTGCCTGTACAATACCGGAATTGCAACCAACAGCGAAGATCCGGCCATGGCATTCAAATTTGTCAGCGCTCTGTACACCGATCCGATTCTGATGAACCTGTGGCAGTACGGAATTGAAGATACCAACTACAAGAAAAATGACGACGGAACCATTTACTATGCCGACGGCGAAGATGGATCAAACTACAAATATCATCAGAACACCGGATGGAGCATGGGCAACCAGATGATCTCTTATGTATGGAGCGACGGTTCCAAAACCGCAGATTACTGGGATAAACTGGAAGCACACAATGCATGGGGTGATGTGAGCCCGACCTTCGGTTTCAACTGGGACAGCACAGAACATTCTACCGAGCTGACCGCACTCAGCAATGCATTAAACAACTACCGTGCAGCACTTGAAACCGGAAGCGTAGGAGCTGCAAAAGTGGACGATACTCTGGATTCCCTGAACAAAGCACTGTATGACGCTGGCCTGCAGGATGTCATGGACGAAAAACAGGCACAGCTTGACAAATGGCTGGAGGAAAAATAAAGTTCCCAAATTTCGGCGTGTGTACAAAGAAGGAGGAACAGACAATGAAAACAGTATTAACAATCGATGGATCAAAATTCTACATCAACGGAGCACTGACATACAGCGAGATTGCGAACTGCCCAAAAGAGCGACACGGAATGCTGATGAATCAGAGAATGATTCAGGGAGTTTTCGATGATGCGGAAGATGTGAAACGGTTCAACCGCTTCGGAAGAACGTTTGATGCGGAAAAAAACACCGAGGATCTGATTCAGGCGCTGCCGGAATGGTATGCGTACGGACTGCGTGCCATCACCGTCGGATTCCAGGGCGGCGGTCCATGCTTTACCATGAACAGCATGACGATCAACAACAACCCATACAGCCCGGACGGACGAAGCATCGATCCGGCCTATCTGAACCGCATGAAAAAGATTATCGATGCGGCGGATGAGATTGGAATGGTCGTCATTGTAAGCTGCTTCTACGGACCGCAGAGCCGCTTCTTAAAAGACGACCGCGCAGTCATGGAGGCAACCAAGGCAACCGCAAACTGGCTGCGGGATCAGAAGTTTACCAATGTCATCATCGAAGTTGCGAATGAGCACGATATTGAGCCGTATAAAGTCCATCCGATTCTGTTCAATGACAGCGGAATCGTGGAACTTATTGAAATTGCAAAACGTGAGTCCGGCGGAATGCCGGTGGGATGCAGCAGCACGGGAGCGTATTTCCTGCCTGACATTCCAAAGGCATCGGACGTGGTGCTGATTCATGGAAATAATATGCCGCGGCAGATCTTTTACAACCAGATCTGCCAGGTAAAAGAAGCAGCAGGAGACAAGCCGATTGTCTGCAACGAAGATTCGCAGGCACTCAGTAATTTCCAGGTGGCATTGGATAACGATGTCTCCTGGGGTTACTACAACAACATGACAAAACAGGAACCGCCGACCGTATGGGGCATCAAAAACGCGGAAGACCGTTTCTTCGCGGAACGTATGGCAGAGGCCTTCGGTATTCAGAAAACAGACCGCATCATCGAAGAGAGTTTCGAAATCCAGGGACTGGACGACGAGCAGTTCGAGGGAAAACGGTGGCTTCGCATCGCAAGCCTGCATCCGGAACTGGTACAGCATGTTGAATGGTACCGAAACGGGGAACTGATGGCGAGAGCATACGACGATCCGTTCTCGATTCACTTCCTGTTCAACTGGCTGCAGCTCCCGGTCGAGGGAATTGCATCGGGTGAGAAAATCCGTGCAGTGATCCGGCTGGTGGATGGAAGAGTGGTAGAAAAAGAAACGACAGCAGAGTAGAGAGGAGACGTTTTTAGAATGAAAACATTATATACCATCAACACCGTAAACAATTTCATGGGCATGATTTATGAGCCGTTCGGAAAAGTATTTGAGGAGAAAAATCCGGATGTTAAAATCTACAACATCATGGACGATAGCCTCCTTGTGGATACCAGAACATACAACGGCATGACATCGACCATCGCATCCAGAATGCTGAATTACGCAAAGGCAGCAGAGGCTTCCGGAGCAGACGGTGTGCTGGTAACGTGTACTTCCGTCAATGAGGCAACGAAATTTATCCGTCCGCTGTTGAACATTCCGATTCTGAATATCGAGGAACCGGTGGCAGAGATGGCAGTAAAGAACGGAAAGAAAATCGGTATTCTCGGAACGATTCCGACAAGCCCGGCAGCACTTGGCCGTGTGGTACAGGAAAAAGCAGCCGAGATAGGAAAAGAAATTGAGCTGGTTCCGGCTGTGGCAGAAGGCGCATTTGACGTTCTCTGCGCAGGCGATGTGAAAAAACATGATGAGATGGTATGCGAAGCACTGGCAAAGCTGGCAAAAGAAGTTGATGTCATTGCATTCTCTCAGATTTCCATGAGTCTCATTGATCTGCCGGAGACAGAGGTTCCGGTATACCGCATCGGCGAATCCGGATTCCAGAAGATCAAAGAGATGATGGACGCTGCGAAGTAAGTGCCAAAAGTGCTTCGCAGACCAGGCAGGGAAAAAACAGGTTTTAGGACGAACATATTTGTGCTATAATCAATGACAAATAGGCCCGGAAGAGGCAAAGACAGAAAAGGCAGGAAACCTGTATGGGAGATAAATTTGCACCAATCAACAAAGAAAATGTGGTAGATCAGATCATCGAAGTCATCACGGACTCTGTAGTAAAGGGAAAATACAAACCCGGAATGAAGCTGCCGAGCGAATACGAACTGATCGAGGAACTGAAAGTCAGCCGGAACTCTCTCAGAGAGGCGATGAAAATCCTCTCGGCCATGGGAGTTGTGGAGATTAAGCGAGGCGATGGAACGTATATCTGCTCGGAAATGAAAACATCCGTATTTGACAATGCGGTGTTCGGCATTCTGTATGAGATGAGTACGGACGACGAGCTACAGGAACTGCGCCAGATTGTGGACGAGGAAGTTGCACGGCTGGCAATGCAGAAAGTGACGAAAGAGGAAATCGAAGCGCTCCGCGCCAACATCGGCGAGATGGAGCAGGCGCTGCAGGCCGGCGATTATGACCAGGCAGAAAAACTTGATTTCACGTTTCATCAGATGCTGATCGATGTCTGTAAAAACAAATTTTTCATCCGTCTGATGCAGGGCGTGTATGCGATCTTTGAGAAATCGATCATCAACACGGTGGAATACGAAAAAGAAATGAGTCGCGTGGTAGAGCATCATCAGAAAATTCTCCGCTGTGTCGAGGAAAAGGACACAGAGCACATCGCGCAGGTCATTGCCGATTCCCTGTCAACCTGGAGAAAAAAAGACCGGAACTGAAAACGAACGAACTCTGTGCATCCTTTATTTTCATGCACTTTACCTTACCTCTGCAAAAAAGAGGATGCACAGGGAACGAACGTTTTCGGGAAGGTCAAAATTTTTTTAAAAATCTTAAAGGTAGGATGTACTACGTAGAATAATAAGACAACCGGGAAAGGTGGTAATAAAATGGAAGAAATGTTACTTTCAGGTGATGAATTAAGAGAGAAAGCCAAAGAGCTGAGAAAAATGCTTCTGACCATGATTTACAAAGCACAGTCGGGCCATCCGGGTGGATCGCTGTCAGCGACGGACATTATTGCATCGCTGTATTTCCACACCCTGCGGGTTGATCCGAAAAATCCAAAATGGGAGGATCGTGACCGGTTCGTACTCTCCAAAGGCCACGTATGCCCGGTACTGTATTCGGCACTGATTATGAGAGGGTTTATCAGCGAAGATGCTATAGGAACACTCCGCAAACAGGGTTCCATTCTTCAGGGGCATCCGGATATGAAACGCTGCCCTGGCATCGAAATTTCTACCGGTTCCCTGGGACAGGGAATTTCCTGTGCCGTCGGAATGGCAATTGCAGGAAAGATGGATGAGAAGGATTACCGTGTTTACACTCTGCTCGGCGACGGCGAGTGCGATGAAGGCCAGGTATGGGAGGCAGCACAGGCAGCCAACAAATATCAGCTGGATAACCTGACCGTGATCATCGACAACAATGGTCTGCAGAACGATGGTTTTGCAAAAGATATTATGCCGACACTGGATCTGCGGGCAAAATTTGAAGCATTTGGCTTCCAGGCAGTCCGCATTGACGGCCACAATGTGGATGAGATTACCGCAGCGCTCGATTTTATGAAAACACAGAAAAATGGAAAACCGAAATGCATTGTCTGCAATACCGTAAAAGGAAAAGGAGTTTCCTTTATGGAGAACGTGGCAATCTGGCACGGACTTGCGCCGAATGACGAACAGTATGCACAGGCAATGAAAGATGTAGAGGAGGGATTCTAAGTGAAAAAGGCAACGAGAGAAGCTTTGGGAGCAGAGATTTTAAAACTGGGAATGGAACATGAGGATGTATTTGTTGTAGACTGTGACGTTGCAAAATCCTGCAAGACACTGGATTTCGCGGAAAAACTGCCGAAGCAGCATATCAACGTCGGCATTTCCGAGCAGAATGCCATGGGCATTGCCGCAGGACTTGCAACGGCCGGCAAAATTCCGTTTGTGGTAACGTATGCAATTTTCGGAAGCCTGAGAGCCGTTGAGCAGCTTCGTCAGGAGGCATGCTACACGAAACTGCCGGTAAAAGTGCTCTGCTCGCACGGCGGACTGACCCCGGCAAATGATGGAGCCTCCCACCAGTGCATCGAGGACATGGGAATCCTTCGTACGATTCCGAACATGACCGTTATCATGCCGGCAGATTATGCATCCGCCTGCAAGCTGATCGAACAGGCTTATGCATATCCGGGTCCGGTTTATCTGAGATTTACGCGTGATGCGATTCCGTGCATTTATGACGAAGACGAGACGTTTGAGATTGGAAAAGCAAAGAAAGTAAAAGACGGTTCCGATCTGACCATTTTTGCAAACGGCGATACCCTTTCGCTTGCGATTGAGGCAGCAAAAGAGCTGGAACAGGACGGTATTTCCGCAGAAGTTTATGATGTACATACCATCAAACCGCTGGATGTGGAAGCCGTTCGGGGAGCCATTGAAAAGAGCGGAAAGATCATCACCGTGGAAGACCACAACATCATCAACGGACTTGGTTCTGCGGTGTGTGAAGTTGCAGCGGAGATGGGAAAAGGCCGCGTACTGCGCGTCGGTGTGCTGGATCAGTTCGGTGAGTCTGCGCCGTATGAAAAACTGCTGGAGAAGAACGGCATTACGGTAGAAAATATCTGCGCAAAAGCAAAAGAGCTGATGTAAAAACGGAAGGGGACAGGAATATGAAAATCGTAATCTTAGATGGATATACAGAAAACCCGGGAGATTTAAGCTGGGAAGGCTTTGAGGCACTCGGAGAGGTAACCGTTTATGACAGAACACCGGCGGAGAAGATTGTGGAGCGCATCGGGGATGCGGAAGCGGTCATCGTGAACAAAGTGCCGATCAGTGCAGAAACACTGGCAGCATGCCCGTCGATCCAATATATCGGTGTGCTCGCGACTGGTTACAATGTTGTCGATGTGGAAGAGGCAAAAAAACGCGGAATTCCGGTATGCAACATTCCGACGTATGGAACGACAGCGGTTGCACAGATGGTATTTGCTCTGCTGCTGGAGATCTGCCACCATGTAGGGGCGCACTCCCAGGCAGTCAAAGCGGGAGACTGGAGCCGGAACGATGACTGGTGTTTCTGGAATTATCCGCTGATTGAGCTTGCCGGAAAAACGATGGGAATCGTTGGATTCGGAAGAATCGGTCAGGCAACAGGAAGAATTGCAAAAGCGTTTGGCATGAAAGTTCTGGCTTTTGACAATTATCCAAATGAGACAGGAAAGGAGATTGCAGAATACGTTCCGCTGGATGAACTGTATGCAAGATCCGACGTGATTTCCCTGCACTGCCCGCTGTTCCCGTCGACCGAGGGAATGATTAACAAAGAGAGCATTGCGAAGATGAAGGATGGAGTTATCCTCATTAATACAAGCCGCGGCCCGCTGGTTGTGGAAAAAGACCTGGCAGAGGCCATGCAGTGTGGAAAAGTATATGCCGCAGGCTGTGATGTTGTTTCGACCGAGCCGATTCAGGCGGACAATCCGCTGCTCGGCTGCTACAATACGATTCTGACCCCGCATATCGCCTGGGCGCCGAAGGAAAGCCGTCAGAGATTGATGGATATTGCGGTAGACAACCTGAAACATTTTGTGGACGGAACCCCGCAGAATGTAGTAAATCAGTAAACATGCAGCAAAAAAGTCTTACCGTGACGGGCGGTAAGACTTTTTTGACTTAAAAATTGCCTGCAAACGAAAAAAGGCCCAGTGGACCTTTTTTCGCTTCAGAATTTCAGGATTACAGATGGATCTGCAGCAGGCGGAAGACTTGTTCGGCAGTATCCTTCATATTTTCCGATGCTGTTTCGGAGCTCATAGCTTCCTCAAGGGAGACAACGCTTCGAAGAATCGGGAAGAACGCATCGATTCCGGCAGCATTGCAGGCAGAAGCATCGCGGGTGACGCAGCCGGAGAGGCCGACAACCGGTTTCCCGAACTGTTTGGCAAGCTTCGCTACGCCGATCGGAGCTTTTCCCATGACGGTCTGTCCGTCGAGCCGGCCTTCCCCGGTGATGACAAGATCGGCGTCTTTCACATCATCGCAGAGCCGGGTTTCATCGAGAACGATCTGAATGCCGGGTTCCAGCGAGGCGGAAAGAAAGGTGAGAAAAGCAAATCCAAGTCCGCCGGCGGCTCCGGTTCCGGGAACTTCCGGATCGGCATTCGGGAACTGTTTCCGGCAGAGCGCGGCGTAGGAGGCAAGGGATGTATCCATACGTTTGATCATGGCAGTGTCCGCGCCCTTCTGCGGTCCGAAAACTGCGCTGCAGCCGTTGGAGCCGCAGAGCGGATTGGTGACATCACAGGCAATGCGGAAGGTGCATTCCGAAAGCTCCGGCAGAACGTGGTCCGTCGTAATCGCGGCAAGAGATTCCAGGCCGACAGCACCGAATGGAACCTGTTTTCCCTCTGCATCAAGCAGTCCGAAGCCGAGTGCCTGCAGCATGCCGATGCCGCCGTCATTCGTGGCACTTCCGCCGATGCCGATGATAAAGCGGCGGCAGCCGCTACGGATGGCATCGCAGATGACTTCGCCGACGCCGTATGTTGTGGTGTACAGCGGATTTTTCTCCTCGTCGTGCACCTGCGTGATACCGGCAGCCCCGGACATCTCGATGATGGCAGTCTGCGTCTGATCCAGGATGCCATAGGAACAGTCGACCGGTTTTCCGGCAGGCCCGGTCACCGGAACGGTGACAAAACGTCCGCCGAGCCCTTCTGTCAGAGCCTGAACGGTGCCCTCGCCGCCGTCTGCAAGCGGACGTACCACAGTTTCCACAGCCGGATCGACACGATGGATTCCGGCAGCAGCAGCCGTTCCGGCTTCCAGAGACGAAAGGCTGCCTTTTAAAGAATCAATAGCGATTACAACTTTCATAAAAACCTCCCAGCTTTCTTGCTTTATCCTGTTTTTGTTGCTTCCAGTATAGCAGGAAAAGGCAGAGAAAAAAATGGTACAGATAACAAAAATGAAGAAGAGAGAGGAGCAGAACGATGGAAAACGAACTTCTTTTGGAAAACATTTCAGAACAGGTCAAAGTATTTTATATTGAGAAAGTGCTTGGAAAATTAAAACCGGAAGACTGTGAACTGTTGCGTTGCTATTTTGGAAACGATATGTCCCTGCAGAAAACAGCACAGCAGATGTTCCTCCACAAAAACAGCCTCCAGTACCGCCTGAACCACATCTGGAAAATCAGCGGCTACAATCCAAGAGGGTTCCGCGACGCAGTTGTGCTGTATGAGGCGGTGAAAATGCAGGCAGGTACATAAAAATGCCCCTGACATATGCGGGGAATGAACTGCAACGTATGCCAGGGGTTTTTTATAAAAATGCTATTTTAAATATTTCTCAATCCGGCACTCATGCACTTTCGTCTTCTTATCATAATTAACGCCAACCAGCAGAATATCCCCCGTATAAGAAGCAATGGAAGCCGGGTAATGCTGTCTTTTAATCTGATCCAGTGCCGTTTCTGCATTCTTGTTCCACTTCAGTTCCACTACAAGTGCCGGAAAATCGTATCGGTATTCTGGTTTTGGCAGAAAGACAAAATCTGAGAATCCGCGCCCGGTCGGAAGTTCACGAATGGGTTTGAAATAATATGATACCAGTGTCAAAAGGTCGGAAATCCGACGCAAGCAAAGCTTGC
>CAVLAW010000097.1:0-8658 GCA_963661155.1 Tidjanibacter massiliensis
GTTCTGGCTTTCACCGCCGCATCCAGGACTTCTCCGGTATCCGTATGGATCCCCGAAGGGATGTCCACGGCAAGAACGGGAACGCCGCTTGCCACGATGCTTTCCACTGCTGCGCGGTATTCGCCGGCCAGCGGGCGGGATACGCCAATTCCAAAGATGGCATCTATGATAACAGTATATTCCGAAAAGATGGGATTCTTAACCTCGCGCACGCCATAATTTTCTGCAATTTTCTTCTGTGCGCGCATTCCCTCGCTGTATTTTTCCGGATTTCCAAGGCAGAACAGCTCCGCGTCGATTCCCTTTGTCTTTAAGATCCGGGCCACGGCAGTGCCGTCGCCTCCATTGTTTCCGGGGCCGCACACGGCGAGCACCTTTTTCATATCCCACGTTCCATTCAGAAGTTCCTCCACACAGGCGAGCGCGGCACGCTCCATCAGCACGAGTGACGGGACGCCCATGTTCTGTATCGTATTTCCATCTGCCGCTTTCATCTGCGCCGCGGTAAGAATCCGTTTCATGTTTCTTCCTCCTTTTCCTTATCACAAAAAATATAACAGAAAAGCCTCCGGTTTCCCGAAGACTCTCTTCTTTTTCTTTTAGTTGTTCTGTGGATGCTCTGCCTCATATCTTGTCAGATTGTAGGAGAGACGCATCAGACTTTCCGAGAGATGGACGTTCTCGACGATCACATCTTTTGGAAGCTTTAAATTCAGATCAGTATGTGCAAAATTCCAGATGGCTTTCACACCGTTGTCCACAAGCACCTCTGCCATTTCTACTGCCTTTGCTTTCGGCAGAGTCAGTGCTGCGATTTCGACATGGTGTTCCTTGATAAATTCCGGAAGCTCGTCCGCCATACGGATTTCAATTCCGCGTACGGAGATTCCTTTTAAAACCGGGTTGACGTCAAAAATACCGACCGTTTTAAAGCCGCTTCTTTCAAAGGCCGCGTAATTTGCAAGCGCCTGTCCCAGATTTCCGGCACCGACGAAAATCATATTGTGGACTCTGTCCAGACCTAAGATTTTACCGATTTCGCTGTACAGGTAGCGTACGTTGTATCCGTACCCCTGCTGCCCGAAACCACCGAAATTATTTAAATCCTGGCGAATCTGGGATGCTGTCACTTTCATCCGCTCGCTCAGCTCCCCGGACGAGATCCGTTCTACACCGTCCTCCAGCAATTCACCCAGGTAACGATAATATCTAGGAAGTCTTTTGATAACTGCCCGCGAAATTTCTTTTTCTTCCAAGATAAATTCCTCCTTATTTACATCCTGCATATACTGTTATTATATATGGTTGATAGAAAATTGTCAAAGATTTCTTGAAATTTTGTATTTTTCTCTCTATAATAGGAATCAGTATGGGGCATTGTGCCCAAATACGGAAATACTTTATTGGAGGAACCACATGATTCTTGCATGTCAGAATATCTCGAAAGCATTCGGGACAACAGAAATTATCAAAAATGCATCTTTCCATATAGAAGAACGCGAAAAGGCCGCTCTGGTCGGCATCAACGGCGCCGGAAAATCGACGCTGTTAAAAATCATCATCGGCGAGACGAAAGCCGATGACGGCGAGGTGATCCTCTCCAAAGGAAAAACGATGGGCTATCTCGCACAGCACCAGGATCTGACCGGCCATCTTACCATTTATCAGGAGGTCCTGACTGCGAAGCAGAACCTGATTGATATGGAGGATCGCCTGCGCCAGATGGAGGGCGAAATGAAGACGAAATCCGGTGCAGAGCTCGACGAGCTTCTCGCCACCTATACCCGTCTCTCCCACACCTTTGAGCTGGAAAACGGCTATGCGTACCGGAGCGAGGTTGTCGGCGTATTAAAAGGCCTCGGCTTTTCAGAAAGTGACTTTGAAAAGCAGGTCGATTCTCTCTCCGGAGGCCAGAAAACCCGCGTGGCACTTGGAAAACTGCTGCTCACAAAGCCGGATATCATCCTGCTCGACGAGCCGACCAACCACCTCGATATGGACTCGATCTCCTGGCTCGAAACGTATCTGTTAAATTACAGCGGAGCCGTCCTTATCGTCTCCCACGACCGGTATTTTCTGGACCGCGTCGTTACCAAAGTCGTCGAAGTAGATAATAAAAAAGTCACGACCTTCGAAGGAAACTATACCGCATACAGCCAGAAAAAAGCGATGCTCCGCGAGGCCGCTTACCACGCCTGGGTGAACCAGCAGCAGGAGATTCACCATCAGGAGGAAGTTATCGCGAAGCTGAAATCCTTTAACCGCGAGAAATCCATCAAGCGCGCCGAGAGCCGCGAAAAGATGCTGGACAAGATGGATGTTCTGGAAAAGCCTACGGAAGTCCGCTCCGATATGCGCATCCGCCTGGAACCGCGGATCACCAGCGGAAACGATGTTCTGACCGTGGAACATCTCTCCAAAGCCTTCCCGGGACAGACGCTTTTTGAAGATCTGAATTTCGAGATCAAGCGCGGCGAGCGTGTCGCCATCATCGGAAACAATGGAACGGGAAAGACGACCATCTTAAAGATCTTAAACGAAGTGATCCGCCCGGACGCAGGCTCCTTTACCTTGGGAAGCCGCGTGCAGATCGGCTACTACGATCAGGAGCATCAGGTGCTTCATATGGAAAAGACGATTTTCCAGGAGATCTCCGATGCGTATCCGTATCTGACGAACACGGAGATCCGGAATGTTCTCGCAGCATTTCTCTTCACGAACGATGATGTGTTCCAGCCGATCCATACGTTGAGCGGCGGCGAGCGCGGACGAATTTCCCTTGCAAAGCTGATGCTCTCGAACGCCAACTTTCTGATTCTCGACGAGCCGACCAACCACCTCGATATCGTCTCGAAGGAGATTCTGGAGAATGCCTTAAAAGATTATACAGGAACAGTGCTGTACGTTTCCCACGACCGTTATTTTATCAACCAGACCGCAACCCGGATTCTGGAGCTGACAGGACAGACGCTCGTTAATTATATCGGCAATTATGATTATTACATCGAGAAGAAAGAGGAGCTGACCCGGATCTATGCTCCGTCGGCTGACGCTTCTGCTGCGGAAGAGACTGCTGCTCCTGCGGAAGCCTCCTCAGCAAAACTGGACTGGAAAGCGCAGAAGGAAGAACAGGCAAGACTTCGCAAAAAAGAGAACGAGCTGAAAAAGACGGAGAAACGGATTGAAGAGTTCGAAACACGCGATTCGGAAATCGACGAAGAGATGTCGAAGCCGGAGGTGGCAACGAATGTTGCGGAGTGTGTGAAGTTAAGCAAAGAAAAGGCAGAGATTGCCGCAGAGCTGGAAGAACTGTATAAAAAATGGGAGGAGCTTGCAGAATAAGGTTCTGCGCTCCCCTCTGTAAAAAAGATAAGCTGTTTGGTTTTAGGATATTTTAATCACAGAACGCCAAACAGCTTATTTTTTTATTTTCTATTCCTTATTTCTCAAGCTCCTCGCGGATGGCCAGAATGAAATCACGGCTGTTTAATACGGTCGGATTTTCCATTGTGGTGATCAGTGCAAGATCTTTTGTCATTTTTCCGCCCTCGATCGTTACGATCGTTGCTTTCTCCAGACGGTCGGCAAATGCCATTAATGCCTCGTTTCCATCGAGTTCACCGCGTTTTCTGAGCGCTCCGGTCCATGCAAAGATTGTTGCAACGGAGTTTGTTGAGGTTTCTTCGCCCTTTAAATGTCTGTAATAATGACGCTGTACGGTTCCGTGCGCAGCCTCGTACTCGTAATATCCGTGCGGGGATACGAGAACGGAAGTCATCATCGCAAGGGAACCAAATGCGGAGGATACCATATCACTCATGACATCGCCGTCGTAGTTCTTGCAGGCCCAGATGAAACCGCCCTCTGCTTTCATGATACGTGCAACCGCATCATCGATCAGTGTGTAGAAGTAGGTGATGCCTGCCTCTTCGAATTTCGCTTTGTACTCGGCATCGAAGATTTCCTGGAAGATATCTTTGAAACGGTGATCGTATTTCTTGGAGATCGTATCCTTGCTTGCAAACCACAGATCCTGTTTCGTCGACAGTGCGTACTCGAAACAGCTTCTCGCAAAGCTCTCTATGGAGTTATCCAGATTGTGCATACCCTGAATGACACCGGCTCCGGTGAAGTTGTGGATCAGCTCTCTTGTCTCGGTTCCGTCTTCCGCGGTGTAAACCAGCTCTGCTTTTCCCGGTCCCGGAATGCGCATCTCTGCATTTTTATAAACATCGCCGTATGCGTGACGGGCAATTGTGATCGGTTTTTTCCAGTTGCGTACACACGGCTCAATGCCTTTTACGACAATCGGGGTACGGAAAACAGTTCCGTCGAGCATGGCACGGATGGTTCCGTTCGGGCTCTTCCACATTTCTTTCAGATTGTACTCGGTCATACGCGCTGCATTCGGCGTAATGGTGGCACATTTGACTGCTACACCGTATTTCTTGGTAGCATTTGCGGAATCTACCGTTACCTGATCGTTCGTCTCGTTTCTGTGTTCCAGTCCCAGATCGTAGTATTCTGTTTTCAGATCAATAAACGGGAGAAGCAGCTCATCTTTGATCATTTTCCAGAGAATTCTGGTCATCTCATCTCCATCCATCTCTACCAGAGGAGTGGTCATCTGAATTTTTTCCATAGTAGGCCTCCTTTTTCTATTCCCGTTTATTGTATAAAGGATCCTATGGCTTGTCAAGTCAAAATTCGCCTGTTTTTTCTGTATTTTCCTGTTAATTCATGCAATTTTTGCAGGATATGAATCATTTCCCTTCATTTTTATGCTTTCATAATACCGCGCAGCGCCTCACAGAAGCGACAGAAAGCGGTCGGTCTGAAGCATTCCATGGCCCTGACGGTTGCGCGGAAGACCAAGGTCTCTCGCCGATTCGCAGAGCAGCATTTTCGCCTGGACATTTGCAAGATCCGGAACCTGTTCGAGTGCCAGTGCCACAACTCCGGAGACCTGCGGTGCCGCCATGGACGTGCCGCTTTTTACCGTGTATTCTTTCCGGCTTCTCCCGGGCGCGCAGGAGACGAGGCGTTTTCCGGGAGCGACAAGATCCGGCTTACAGACACAGTCCCGTGTCGGACCGCAGCCGGAAATTCCTCTTCTCGGCTCCAGAAGATCACCGGCTCCCACGGTGATCACTTTCCGGCTGCTCCCAGGTGCCGTAATACTTCCCGGTGCAGGGCCTAAATTTCCCGCCGCCGTCACGACTGTGATCCCATCGTCCCAGGCACGCTCCACCGACTGCACGAGCAGATCATCCACCGACTTTTCCTGTTCCGTTGTTCCTACCGAAATATTTAAAATGCGGATGTCAAGCCGCACCCGCTCTCTCCGAATCCAGTCGATCGCTGCAAGGATATCCTGCTTTCTGCCGTTTCCCCTCCGGTCGAGAATTTTTGCCACCACAAACCGGCATTTCGGCGCAGTCCCCCGGTACTTCCCGCCGGACGCTCTTCCACTTCCGCCAAGAATCCCGCAGACATGCGTCCCGTGCCCATTGTCATCATAAGGCACTTCCCGCCCATACACCAGATCCCGGAACGCCACAATCCGGTTATCAAAATCGATATGCGGAAAAATCCCCGTATCCAGCACCGCCACGGTAATTCCTTTTCCTGTCAGAATTTTCTGCTCGTTCATCGCAAAGCTCCGGCGTATTCTTATTTTATGGTATGCAGAAAGGCTGCCCTTTGTAAAGAACAGCCTTTTCTGATTCGTTATTTTAAAATTGAATCTGTTTTTCCCCTTTCCGTTTCCAGAGCCACATCGCAAGCGGGATGCCGCAGAACTCGGCCAGCACGAAGGCGCCCCAGATCAGATTCAGGTTTCCAAATCTTTTCAGAAGGAAAGCGAACACCAGCGGCAGAATGGCCTGGCGTGTCATGGATATGTACATGCTCTCTTTTCCGAGGGAAATGCCCTGCAGTGCTGCCTGGTAGATCAGGCCCGGGATGGAGAGCAGGTAGGCGACGGCCAGGATACGGAGTGCCGGGATTCCGATGTTCATCAGGTTGTCGGAAGCATCAAAGACTTTCAGCACAAGCCCCGGGCAGGATTCCAGCACGGCGAAAAAAATCAGGAACAGGCCGCTGTAAAGAATACCGTAATGGATAGACTGGCGGATTCGTTCTTTTTGTCTGGCACCGTAATTGTACGCTACAATCGGAATCAGGCCGTTTGTGATGCCGTGGACACCGACCGTTGTGATGTTCTGAATTTTCGTGCAGATACCGAAAGCAGCGACGGCCGTGGACGAAAATGTGATGACAATCGCATTCATCACCATATTCACGACGGAAGTCAGAATCTGCACCAGCGTAGACGGGAAACCGACTTTAATAATCTCTTTCACACTCGTCCAGTCGGGCTTTAGCGTAAACGCAAATGGAATTTCCGTATTCCATTTTTTGTTGATCAGAATTCCGGCAATGCATCCCATAAACTGACCGATCACGGTTGCAAGTGCAGCACCGGCTGTCTCCATTCTGGGAAGACCGAACCATCCGAAAATGAAGATCGGATCGAGAATCAGATTCGTCAGCGATGCGGCAGACAGCGTGAAAATAAAAAGAGCTTATCGCTCATACTGCTGCATAGTTTTCAGCTATGGTTCTTTCCGGCAAAAAGAAAACCCGCGGAGTTTTCGATCTCCGCGGGATCTTCCAATTCTATTCTATTTTATCTTGCCGCATTCTGTTTGTCCATCCGTTTCATTTCCGGCAGAACCGTGAGCAGCATGGTTACGATGCATAAACCACCTCCGATTACGTTGGAGACCGGCTCGGCAAGGAACACGCCGTCGGTTTCCATATGGAGGGCATACGGCATCAGGTATGTCAGCGGCACAACGATTACAACTTTACGAAGCAGAGAGAAAAAGATCGCCTGTTTCTTTTTGTTCAGCGACTTGAATACGGTCTGACCGATGTACTGGCAGTCCATGAAAATGAACGCCGCAAAATACTGTTTCAGCGCCGGAACGGCATAGGCTGTCAGCATTGTATCCGCGCTGAAAATACTGATCAGCGCATGAGGTGCCAGAATAATGATGCTCCACATAACCGCGGTGTAGCCAAGGATCATGGTAGCCATCACAAGCATGGCTTTGCGTACGCGGGCCGGACGGTGGGCACCGTAATTGTAGCTTAAGATCGGGGAAGTTCCCTCGTTCATGGCGTAGATCGGTGTCTCGACGAGCTGGCGCACGCTGGATATGATCGTCATAACAGAGATGTAAATATCGCCGCCAGTCACGGAGAGTACGTTGTTACAGCAGATCGTAACAAGACTGTTGGTCAGCTGCATAATGAATCCTGCAGTACCGAGGCTGACTATATTTTTCGCATAGCCCGCGCACTCGGAAATCTCATTTTTCCGTACGAACCGCACTTTCAGTTCTGACTTCCGGGTCAGGAAATACAGAACGAACACAGCGGAGAGTGTCTGCGAAATCACAGTTGCAATCGCAGCGCCCTCTACGCCAAAGCCAAGTACAAAGATAAACAGCGGATCAAGCAGCAGATTGGCAACGGCTCCGATTGTGACGGAGAGCATGCCGATGGTTGAATAGCCCTGTGCATTGATAAACGGGTTCATACCGGTTGCAATCATCGACGGCAGTGTTCCGATCAGGTAAATCATCATGTAAGGATAGGCGTATCCCATGGCATCCGCCGATGCGCCGAACAGTTTCAGCAGCGGACGTGCAAACAGAAGCCCGACGGCCATCAGTACAACGGCAGAGACGCAGACCATCGAAAACGATGTATTCATGACCTTCTCTGCTTTCTGCTCATCATGTTTTCCCCGCTGGATCGAAAACAGCGGAGCGCCGCCGCTTCCGAACAGGTTGCTGAACGCTGTGATGATGACGATCAGCGGGAAGCAAAGGCCTACCGCGCCGAGCGCCGCCGTTCCCACTTCCGGGATACGCGCGATGTAGACACGGTCTACAATGTTGTACAACAGACTTAAAATCTGGGCAACCAGCATCGGAAGCGCTGCCCCTAAAATGTTGCCGGTTACGGTTCCATGTTCGAAATCAATTCGTTTCATTTGTTCCCTCTCCCTTTTCTTTTTCACTTGCTTTTCAGTATAGCATGGCGTATTCTATATGTAAATTATTGTTTTTATATTGAAATCAAATAATTTTTGTATGGTTTACTGTGTAGCAAAAAGGAGGATTACAATGGAACTTCGACAACTGGAATACTTCCGCGCCATCGTGGATGCCGGAACCATCAGCGGGGCGGCGCGGGTGCTGCATATGACGCAGCCGCCGTTAAGCTATCAGATCAAAATGCTCGAGGAGGAGCTGCAGGTACCGCTTCTCATCCGCGGAACGAAAAAAATCACGCTGACGGAGGCAGGAAAAACGCTGTACGAGCAGGCGGGCACGCTTCTGATGCTGGCGGACCTGACAAAACGTGAGGTAGTAAAGTCGAGCCAGTCGGCAACGCTTCACATCGGTATGACACCATCCACCGTCTCTCTTCTCGCCGACTATCTCCTGCAGTTTGCAAAAAAATACCCGCACATTCATTTTGATGTCCACGAGGGCTCCACGTTTGCCTTAAAAGACCAGCTGGAAAACCACATGGTGGATCTCACCACGCTGCGCACGCCGATCGTCCTGAACGGCTGTG
>CAVLAW010000098.1:0-8643 GCA_963661155.1 Tidjanibacter massiliensis
ACGCAAGCAAAGCTTGCAGGAGGATTTTTGAACTTGGGACACGCCAAAACATGAATAAGTAGCCATTTTTCGAAGAAAAATGAGCGGATTATGAATGTTTTGAAGATTGCGGGAGTACGAAGTACGGAGCAATCTGGTATCATAGAGATAAATAGATTAAGGGGAGAATTGCAGATGGCAAAGAAAAAAATTCTGGTGGACGATACCAGGCGGGAACTGGAAGAACACGGAACGGAAGGCTTTCCGCTGACGGTCAACCACGACGATCTGTGGATGTTTGAGGGAAAAAATGTTCCGATCCACTGGCATCAGGAAATAGAGATCAGCCTTCCGCGCGAGGGAAAAGCGATCTATCAGATTTACCAGAACAGCTATGAAATTTCACCGGGAGAGGGACTGCTTCTGAACCGCAATGTGCCGCACAGCTGCTATTCGCCGAACAATGACCGGGCAAAATATACGACGATTCTCGTGCGGCCCGATTTTCTGTACGGGGATTTCGGAAGCGATGTCGAGCACAACTGTTTCCGCCCGTTTCTGCAGAATTCCGCGCTGCCCTGCATCCGCATTCCCAAAGAGGAAGCGTGGGGAAGAGAGGTTCTGCGGCGGCTCGATGAGGTTGATGCCCTGTTTTACGAAAAGCCCTGCTGCTATGAACTGAAAATTAAAGGACTGCTGTGTGAAGCATTCTTTGAGATCCTTTCAGTTCAGCAGAAGCATCAGACGCCGTTTGTGCCCGCCAATCAGGTGGAACTGGAACGGCTGGAGCAGATGCTGAACTACGTTCATACCCATTTTGAGACTGTGATTTCCCTGCAGGAGCTCGGCAGTCAGGTGCATCTTTCGCGCGAGGTCTGCTGCCGTCTCTTCCGGAAAATGACGGGAAAGACGGTGACACAGTATCTCGAGGAATACCGCGCGTCCAAAAGCCTTTCGCTCGTCGAGAGCGGCCAGTATTCCATGACACAGATCGCCGGTCTGGTGGGCTTCAGCAATGCCAGCCGCTTTGCAGCCGCATTCCGGCGGCAGTTCGGCTGTAATCCCGGAGAATACAATTCTCGAAAGCAGCAGGAGGGGAGATAGCGTTTCGTTTTCCTGCTACCTGCTCTATTATAGAAAGACAGAGCGGAAAAAGCCATTCTGTGTTTGCTCTTGTTGATACAGATATTGATTTAATTCCCCATCTCCTTGATAGCCTGGAGCATCTGGAGATCTTCGGCGGTCAGTTTGATATTCGAAACCATGGTGCTGCCGTCCGGTTTTGTCACGGTGACTTCGAGAACCGTTCCCTCCTCGAGTGGGGAGGATGCGAGAAGACTCGTAAACTTCACAAACTTCGGATGATTCTGCGCGAACCGGTCTCTCATATTTTTTAATTCCATTAATTTCATTGGATTAAATGCCATAATAAAAATCCTCACTTTCTGAAAAATGTACGCTTGGAATCGTACATAAAAAGACACGAATGTATTCTAACATGGAAAAGAAAAAAAGCAAACGGATAAAAATGCAAAAGACAGGGATACTGAGGATATGAATAAAAGATTCTCAATAACGGGGGAAAAACGAATGAAGAGAAGTAAAAAGTATCTGCTGTTTTTTCTTCTGGGATACTGCATTTATCTTGCTATCGAGGTAACGTACCGCGGATACAGCTTCCGCCTGATGGGTGTCGCCGGGGGACTGTCACTTGCGGGCATAGGCATGATCGAGGACCTTGGCCTGCGCCGCTTTTCGCTGGCGTTCCAGATGATGGTGTCCGCCGTTCTTATCACGGCCATCGAGCTGTATTCTGGGATTTTTTCGCTGCAGGTTCTGCATTTCCGTATGTGGGATTACCGGGAGCTGCCGTTTTCCCTCTGTGAGGGACTGATCTGTCCCTGGTTTTTCGGGATCTGGTATCTGCTCTCGGCAGTCGGGATTTTTCTCACGGATTATGTGAGCTATTACATTTTTCATGAGGGAACGCATCCGTCTTATCGAAAGAAGAAAAAGGGTTGTGCCGGGGGAAAGTTCGTTATAAAATGATATCTATACAGAGCCATGCAAAATTTTGAAAATAACTGTGAATCCTGCTTGCAGGAATGAACAGTTATTTTTGAAATTTTATGTGGCGAGTAGCCACAGCGAGATGTAGCGAAAGCGGAATCGAGCTATGGCGCTGGATAGATATCATTTCATCAGGCAGGAGGAAACCATGGAAAACGAAAAAAACTATCTGGAATATCTCGCAGAATTGTACCCGACCATCGAAAAAGCAGCGACCGAAATCATCAATCTGCAGTCCGTCATCAACCTTCCCAAAGGGACGGAGCACTTCCTCTCGGATATTCATGGCGAATATGAGGCCTTTTCCCATGTACTCCGCAACGGTTCCGGCGCAGTGCGCAAGAAGATCGATGACGTCTTCGGCCACACGCTCGGCATTTCCGAGAAGCGTGCGCTCGCAACCCTCATCTATTACCCGAGAGAGCGCCTGGAGATGGAGAAAAAACAGCAGGAGGATATTGACGACTGGTATAAGGTCATGCTGTACCGTCTGATCGACGTGTGCAAAGTTGTTTCTTCCAAATATACCCGCGCCAAAGTGCGCAAGGCCCTTCCGCCGGACTACGGCTACATCATCGAGGAGCTGATCACTGAAAAGCCGGAGGTCCTCGACAAAGAAGCGTATTACGAGGCGATCATTCAGACAATCCTGGAAATCGGAAGTGCAGAGAATTTCATCATCGCGGTAGCAGAGCTGATCCAGCGTCTCGTGGTCGATCATCTTCACATCATCGGCGATATTTTCGACCGCGGACCGGAGCCGTATAAAATCATGGACTGCCTGATGAACTACCATTCCCTCGACATCCAGTGGGGCAACCACGATGTGCTGTGGATGGGAGCGGCAGTCGGCCAGCCGGCATGCGTCGCAAACGCAATCCGCATCTGCCTGCACTACGGAAATCTCGATGTGCTGGAAAACGGCTACGGCATCAACATGCTGCCGCTGGCGACGTTCGCGCTCGAGACATACGGCGACGATCCATGCGAGTGCTTTGCGGCAAAGGGCGGCGAGGACATCGGAAATTCCCAGAAAATGCTGGAGCGCCGCATGCACAAAGCCATCACCGTGATGCAGTTAAAGCTGGAAAACCGCCTGATCCGTGAGAATCCGGAGTACGGCATGGAGAACCGCTGTCTGCTGGAAAAAATCGATTACGAGGCCGGAACGGTGACGATCGGGGAGAACACGTACGAACTGCGCGACAAGAGTTTCCCGACGATCGACCCTGCCCGCCCGGATGAGCTGACAGAAGCAGAGGCGGATGTGCTCGACAAGCTGATTTTCGCGTTCCGCAACAGCGAGAAGCTGCAGTCCCACGTCGATTTCCTGCTCAAAAAAGGAAGTCTCTACCGCGTCTACAACGGAAATCTGCTGTACCACGGCTGCATGCCGATGAACGAGGATGGAAGCCTTCGGGAAGTCATGGTGGACGGAAAACTGTATAAGGGAAAAGCACTGTACGACATTTTGGAGCACAACGTGCGCCGCGCATTTGTCAGCCGTGACAAACACAAACGGGAGCAGGGCCGCAATACGCTGTGGTATCTGTGGACAGCGCCGAATTCCCCGCTGTACGGCCGCGATAAAATGACGACATTCGAGCGGTATTTCCTTGCGGAGAAAGAGACCTGGACCGAGGTCAAAAATGCGTATTACCGTCTGATCGAGAAAGAGGAGACGGCCGATCTGATCCTGCAGGAGTTCGGGCTTTCCGGTGAAAATATACATATTATCAACGGTCACGTCCCGGTTCACCAGAGCGCAGGCGAGAGCCCGGTCAAATGCGGCGGCAAGGTGCTGATCATTGACGGCGGATTCTGCAGAGCATACCACAAAGAGACCGGTATTGCGGGCTACACACTGATCTATAATTCCTATGGACTCAGCCTCACCGCACACGAGCCGTTTGAGTCGACGGAAAAGGCAATCTGGGAGGAGAAAGATATCGTATCACGCCAGGTGGCTGTCCGTTACAACATGAAGCGCCAGCTCGTCGGAGACACCGATCAGGGACGCCAGATCCGTCAGCGGATCCGTGAATTGAAAGAACTGATCGAGGCATACCGGACGGCACAGTTAAAAGAGCTGATCTGATCCTGCCCGACTGGAAAAACAAGGGTTTTCAACGGGGAAAGAAGATGGTATAATAACAGACAGTGTGTATGATGTACTCTCGGAATCTTTCTGCACTTGCCTTTGCGGCTGATTTTCCGCCAGTTGCACCCGAATTTCATCAACGTACGCACCGCGTACGCCTCAGAAATTTGGGCACAACTGACAAAAAATCATCTCACAAAATCAAGCACAGAAAGATTTCGAGAGTACATTATGAGAGAAAGAAGGAAAAACATATGAGAGCATGGATTGCCAGGATGACAGAAGAGAACATAGATCGTGACGCAATCGAGAAAGCAGGAGAAATTCTGAAAAACGGCGGTCTGGTGGCGTTCCCGACCGAGACGGTATACGGCCTTGGCGGAAATGCGCTGGATGCAGAAGCTTCGGAAAAAATATATGCGGCGAAGGGCCGTCCGTCGGACAACCCGCTGATCGTCCACATCGGAAGAATGGAAGATCTTGAAACCGTAGCGGCAAAAGTGCCGGAGAGTGCACGGAAACTGGCAGCAGCCTGCTGGCCGGGACCGCTGACGATGATTTTCGAGAAAACAGATGCTGTGCCGCTTGAGACGACAGGAGGCCTTACCTCCGTTGCCGTGCGCTACCCGAGCAACAAAGTGGCAAATGCGCTGATCTTAGCCGGAGGCGGCTTTATTGCAGCGCCGAGCGCCAACACCTCGGGACGGCCGAGCCCGACGAAGGCCGAGCATGTCATCGAGGACCTCGGAGACAAAATCGACTGCATCATCGACGGAGGCTCCGCGGACATCGGCCTCGAGTCCACGATTGTCGATTTCACAGAAGAAATTCCGACGATTCTCCGCCCGGGCTATTACAACAAAGAGATGCTGGAAAAAGTGCTTGGAACCGTGCGCGTCGATCCGGGAATCCTTGCTGAGGACAGCCATGTGCGTCCGAAAGCACCGGGTATGCGCTACAAACATTATGCGCCGAAGGCGGATCTTACGATCATTCAGGGCGAGATGGAGCGGGTGATCCCGGAAATCAACCGTCTTGCGATAGAACAGGAAAAGGCAGGAAAAAAGGTGGGTGTCATCTGCACGGACGAGACGAGAGAGCAGTACACCACCGGAGACATCAAGAGCATCGGGCTGCGCGCCGAGGATGAGACGATCGCGCATCACCTGTTTGCGATTCTGCGCGATTTCGATGAGGACGGCGTGGAAGTGATTTATTCCGAGGCTTTCGACACCCCGCGTATGGGCCAGGCGATCATGAACCGCCTGTTAAAAGCCGCAGGCCATAAAGTAGTAGAGGTATAACAGTGAAACATTACAACAGGATTTTATTTGTGGACGCGGACGATACCGCGCGCGCACCGATGGCGAAAGCGATTCTGCAGAGCAAAGAGCTTCCGTGGCCGATGGAAATCGGTTCCCGGGGACTCGTGGTACTGTTCCCGCAGCCGGTGAACCAGAAGGTGGAGGCAGTGCTGGTGCGCAACGGACTTTCGGCTAAAGACCACACGACCACGCCGCTGACCGCGGATGATATCAACGACGATACGCTGATTCTCGTGATGGAGGACAGCCAGAGAGAAAAAATCCGTGAGGATTTCCCTGACGCACCTCATCTGCAGACGATCGCCGGATTTCTGCGGATGGCGGGCGACATCCCTGCACTTTACGGGGAACCACTGACCGAATACGGAAAATGTTATGAGGCGCTGGAAATTCTGATTTCCGGAATTCTGGCACGCATGAAAGAGGAGGAAGAAGAACAATGATAGCATTAGGATGCGACCACGGCGGATACGAGCTGATGCAGGAGGTAAAAGCATATCTGGACAAACAGGGACTGGAATACCAGGATTTCGGATGCTACAGCACCGAGGCAGTCGATTACCCGGTTTACGCCAGAAAAGTAGGCCATGCGATCCAGAACGGAACGTGTGAGAAAGGAATCCTCATCTGCGGAACCGGAATCGGCATTTCTATCACGGCAAATAAAATGGAAGGAATCCGCGCGGCACTCTGCACCGACTGCTTCTGCGCAGAGGCAACCCGTCTGCACAACGATGCCAACGTACTGGCAATGGGCGGACGCGTCGTAGGACCTGGCCTTGCAATTAAGATCGTAGAGACTTTCCTGAACACTCCATTTTCTGGAGAAGAACGTCACGAACGCCGGATTCATCTCATTGAGCATGAAGGCAAAAATGAATAAAGAAAAAGAATGAAAAACAAAGGAGAACAAGAAAATGGCAAGAACAGTCATCATGGATCACCCGCTGATCCAGCATAAAATTGGTATCATCAGAAAGAAAGACACAAGCTCCAAAGAGTTCCGTGAGATGATCAGCGAGATCGCAATGCTGATGTGCTACGAGGCAACGAGAGAGCTGCCGCTTGCAGATGTGGAAATCGAGACCCCGATCTGCAAGACAACCGTAAAAGAACTTGCAGGAAAGAAAATGGCAGTCGTTCCGATCCTCCGCGCAGGTCTTGGCATGGTAGAGGGTATGCTGGCGATGATCCCGGCCGCAAAAGTTGGTCATATTGGTCTGTACCGTGATCCGGAAACTTTAAATCCGGTTGAGTATTACTGCAAACTTCCGTCTGACATTGCAAGCCGTGAAGTATTCGTTACCGACCCGATGCTGGCAACCGGCGGTTCTGCAACGGCAGCGATCACGATGCTGAAAGAAAAAGGCGCAAAGAAAATCCACTTCATGTGCATCATTGCTTCCCCGGACGGCGTTAAAAAAATGCATGAGGTTCACCCGGATGTCGATGTTTTCGTCGGAGCACTCGACGATCATCTGAACGAGCACGGTTACATCGTACCGGGCCTTGGCGATGCAGGAGACCGTATCTTCGGAACCAAGTAAGAGCGAAATACAGGAAGAAAAATACAGGGGAAATGGTATGAGCGACAAGAGAGAGGATTATATTTCCTGGGATGAATATTTTATGGGCGTTGCCCAGCTTGCCGGGATGCGCTCGAAGGATCCGCACACCCAGGTGGGAGCCTGCATCGTGAGCGAGGACAACAAGATTCTGTCCATGGGCTACAACGGTTTCCCGAAAGGCTGCTCGGACGACGAGTTTCCGTGGGGAAAGACGAGCGAAGATCCGCTGGAAAACAAGTATCTTTATACGACGCACAGCGAGCTGAATGCCATCTTAAATTACCGCGGCGGAAGCCTCGAGGGCGCAAAGCTGTATGTGACACTGTTCCCATGCAATGAGTGCTGCAAGGCGATTATCCAGGCGGGAATCAAGACGGTGATCTACGACTGCGACAAGTACGCGGACACCCCGTCCGTGATCGCATCGAAACGGATGATGAAGGCGTCCGGCATCACATTTCAGAAATATCACCGCACAGGGCGTGAAATCACGATGTCCCTGTAGCAGAAAATAAGAAGGAGCGCGCCTGAACAAGAAGTAGGTTCAGACGCGCTTTTTCGGTTTTAAACGGGAGGGCACCATGGAGAGCAATTTCGAATGGATTACGGCAAACGGGGACATCGGCATCCGCTTTTTCCACAGCATTGACGATGGCGGCTACAGCAACCCACCGCACTGGCACAACGATCTGGAGATCATTTATCTTTTAGAGGGGCGTCTGAAGGTGCGCTTCGGCGACGGCGGCGAGCGGCTGATCAGGGAAAATGAGCTTCTCGTCATCAACTCCGGGACCATCCACGCCGTGACGGCCTACCCGAATCAGGCCATCGTGCTGCAGGTTCCGTATGAGATGCTGCTGCAGTACATGGAACACTACGACCAGCTCTACTTCGTCGTGGACGAGCGGCCGGACAGCGGTGCGGAACAGCAGAAGCTTGCGGAATTCAAAGCCGTTCTGCGGGAGATGGATCAGGTGTACGGGGCGCAGAAAGAAGGGTATCAGCTCAAATTCGACAGCCTGCTGCTCGAGGCGCTGTACCGTCTGCAGGTGGACTATGCGGTGCGGATCGGAAAAGAGCACATTCCGCAGAACCAGAAGGCGGTACAGCAGATCCGGGAGGTGATGCGGTATATTGAGGAGCATTACGCGGAAAAACTGACCGTAGCACACGTCGCGGAGCATTTTGGCTACACGCCGAACTATCTGTCGAAGCTTCTGAAACGGTATCTCGGGCTTACTGTGTACCAGTATCTGTATGAGATCCGCCTCGACCGGATCTGCCGCGACCTGCAGCGCCCGGAGGCAAGGATCATGGAACTGCTGCCGCTTCACGGCTGTGAGAATTATAAGTCGGTGTCACGCCTTTTTAAAGAGCGGTACGGCTGCAGCATGAAGGAGATGCAGAAACGGTACGAAAAAGAAAAGGAAAACAGAAAGAACGATCCGTGGGTGAGAAAAGCGGAAATGCCCTAATTTTCTGCCGAAAAAAGCACTAAACAAGAAAAAGCGAGCATGGTATAGTAAGAATATGCTTACTGTTCATTCAGCAGTGAAACACTTGCTGTTTCGCTGCGTAAGAAAGTGATTCAGGTGTGAGC
>CAVLAW010000099.1:0-8598 GCA_963661155.1 Tidjanibacter massiliensis
GGTCGACCGGGAAAATGCGGTTCATGCGCATGATGGAGAGCATGATGCCGCCGTACTTGCACGTAGCGCCTCCGGCCAGGCCGGTTCCGGCACCGCGGCAGACAACCGGGATATTCTCTTTGTAAGCATATGCCATGATGGCGGAAACTTCTTCTTTATTTTCGACTTCGACGTAGAGCTCCGGCGGGAAAACGCCGTATTCCGGCATCTCGTCCCGGTAATACTCCGTCGCGATCTCCTCGCCGACGGCAACGCGGTCCGGGGAAGTGACAGAACGGATGTAGTCGAAATCTTCCTGGGTCATTTTCTTGTATGGGTAAGCCATGTTATTCGTCCTCCTTCCGGCTCTGCAGTAATTCCGTCAGCTTCGGCACAACCTGGAACAGATCGTCCACGAGGCAGTAGTTGGCGACACCGAAGATCTGAGCCTTCGGATCTTCATTAATTGCCACGATGCATTCTGAACCGGTCATGCAGGAGGTAAACTGGATCGCACCGGAGACACCGCAGGTGATGATAAGTTTCGGACGAACCGTACGGCCGGAGAGACCGATCTGATGTGCCGTGTCGCCGAAGCCGTTTTCGATCATCGGACGGGTAAAGGCGAGCTGTCCGCCGAGTGCCTCCGCGAGAGCACGGCAAAGCTCCACGCCCTTTTCATTTCTGGCACCGCGGCCAGCCACGACGATGATGTCCTCTTCTTCCAGCGTTTTGACCTTATCAATTACGGTAGAAGAAATAATTTTGATTCTGGAGCGTGCCATATCCTCGCTCACCGGACATACCACGATTTCGCCGTGCGGATTCTCTACTTTTTCGGCCTTATCCATAACACGGTAGCGGACGGTGGCGAACTGCGGACGCGATTTCGTGATGCCGATCTGCGCCATGATGTTTCCGCCGAAAGCCGGACGGATCTGGATCATATCGGAGTTCGGGCGGATGTCGAGCGTTGTGCAGTCTGCGGTCAGACCCGTATGGAAGCGGGTGGAGAGACGCGGGGCAAGCGAACGTCCAAGAGCCGTTGCACCGATCAGCACGGAGCTTGGCTTGTTGGCTGCGATGCAGTCGGCAACAGCGTCCGCATAGCAGTCAGCACGGAAGCCTTCAAATTCCGGATGCTCGTACACGAAAACTTTGTCGACACCGTAGGCGAGCAGTTTTTTCGCATTTTCATAAGTACCGTTTCCGCCGACAATCACGCAGTGCACTTCGTAATTGACCTTCGCCGCCATCTTTCTTGCCTCGCCGATCAGCTCATATGCAACCGGGTGAATGTCGCCGCGTTCCTGCTCAACAAAGATCAGAAAATTGCGCCATACATCTTTATCAAACGCGCGCGCCTTCTGCTCGAAGCGGATCGCTTTTTCCGGACATCGGCGGACGCATAAACCGCACATGCGGCACTTTTCATTGACTTCAATTCCACTACCCTCGATTGTGAGTGCGTTGAAAGGACATCCTTCCACACAGAGTCCGCAGAGCACGCACTTCTGGGCATCAAATTTCAGAAAATCCATAGTAATTCCCTTTCCGGAGTACCGGTGTGAACGGTACTCGATTTCGTTTAGATGATTTTATTGTCATTCAGAACCGCAAAGAGGCGGGCTGCTTTTTCTTCGGAAGTTCCTTCAATATAAACCTGCTTTTCTGCCTCTTTCGGTGCAAACATCTGCTCAACCGAAGTCGGAGATCCTACAAGACCGTAGCGGCTCAGATCCTGATCCGGCATATCCGTAAAGCTTAAGATGCCTACCGGGCGGTCAGCCGTCGCTTTTTTCAGGCGGTAGGAAGGGAGACGCGGAACGCAGGTATCTTTGTCGATGGTGATCAGGCACGGATATGGGAGTTCGGAAACCTGGGAAACACTCACAAGATCCTGACGGACGGTGATAGACTGTTCCGTGGCATCGGTGATCTCAGCTACCCATGCGGCGTGCGGGATCGTCAGATGCTCGGCAATCGAAGGTCCGACCTGTGCGGTATCGCCGTCGGTCGTCTGGCGTCCGCAGATGATGAGGTCCGCGCCGCCGATCACCTGAATGCCTTGTGCGAGCGCATAGGAAGTGGCGAGCACATCGGCTCCGGCGAATTTTCGGTCGGAGAGGATGACAGCATCGTCCGCACCGCACGCGTAGGCATCGCGCATCATGCTTTCAGCCTGCGGCGGTCCCATGGTCAGCACAGTGACGGTTCCGCCGAGCTTTTCCCGGAGCGAAATGGCGGTTTCGAGTGCAAAGAGATCATATGGATTCGTCCGTGTCTCGCCGGACATCCGCTTCATGGCGCCGGTTTCCGGATCAATATCCACTTTCGTGCCGGCCGGCACCTGTTTCATACATACAATTATTTTCATTTGCTTTTCCTCTTGTACTTTTTGACTTTGACGCGTTAAAACACTGTGTTATTATAGCACGAAAGAACTGGCATGTCGAGAAAAAATATCAAATTTGCTGAGAAAAAGGACGGAAAGAAAACTTAGATTGGACAAAATACCAAAAAAAAGCAAACAAAATTCTGTGCCGGGTGTGTGGATATCCCCCGTGGGGGCTTGTGGAAAGGGTCGATTTTTGGTAGAGTAAAGGAATATTTGAGCGGCTGGAAAACGGCTGCGCCGGTCTTGCGGATGAGAACCGGAAAATCCAAGAAAAATAAGAAAGAAGCGGAACTTATGGAACAGGAATTATTACAGGAGATTGCCTCCTACTGGGGAACCCGTGCGGAGGGGTATTCCGAGGTCAATGAAAAAGAGCTGGCGGGAAGCCAGAGAGAAGCGTGGCTTCATGTATTAGAAGAAAACTTTCCGAAAAAAAAGAAAGAAGAGATCAAAATTCTCGATATCGGAACAGGCCCTGGCTTTTTCCCGATGATCCTCTCGGAGGCAGGCTATACGGTGACGGCGGTCGACTACACAGAGGAGATGCTGGAAAAGGCGGAAGAAAATCTGAAAAAATTCACGAAATCCGGTCTGGAGCGCGTGACACTGCTGCGGATGGATGCACAGAAGCTGGATTTTGCAGATGAAACCTTCGACGTTGTGATTTCACGGAATCTAACCTGGGATCTCGAAAAACCGGAGCAGGCGTACCGAGAGTGGATGCGTGTCCTGAAAGAGGGCGGCGTCCTGCTCAATTTTGATGCAAACTGGTACGGCTATCTCTATGACGAGGAGAAAAAAGAGGCGTACGAAGCAGACCGGAAAAAAGTGAAAGAGCAGCAGCTCGACGATCACTATCTCTGCACCGATATCAACCGCATGGAAAACATTGCGCGCCAGGTGCCGCTTTCTGCAATGAAACGGCCAGCCTGGGATATGAAGGTGCTTGAAGCGCTCGGCGTCTGTTCCATCCAGACCGATTCCGAAATCTGGAAGCGTGTCTGGAGCAAGGAGGAGAGACTGAACTATGCATCGACACCAATGTTTCTGGTGCGTGCGGAGAAAAACGAGGCGCAGCCGTTCACGCTTGGCGATGTAACCGTCCACCGCGGCGAGAAATATCAGGGGGATATTTCGTTTGCAAATGGGGATATTGTGCTTCCAGGAACCATTATCTGTGGAAAACTTCCCGGAAAAACGATGCTGATCACCGGTGGTGTTCATTCCGGCGAGTATGTCGGCATCCAGGCATGCGTGGAACTGGGAGCGGAGCTTCAGCCGGAGAAAACCGTCGGAACGATTGTGATTCTGAAAGTCTTAAACCGTCCTGCCTTTGAAAACCGTGCGGGCAGTCTTGGACTTTCCGACGGAAAGAACCTGAACCGCGTCTTCCCGGGCAACCCGAACGGAACCGAGATGGAGCGTCTGGCGTGGGCGATCACGAAAGAAGTCTATCCGAAAGTGGATTACTACATCGACATCCACAGCGGAGATGATTTTGAAGCGCTGACCCCGTACGTCTATTACGCCGGAAAAGCGGCGCAGGAGGTGACGGAAACTTCGCGGAAAATGGCGGAGCAGGTGGATGTGCCGTACATGGTGCGGTCCATGGTATCATCCGGCGGAGCGTACAACTACGCGGCATCCAAGGGCATCGCGAGCATTCTTTTAGAGCGCGGCGGCATGGGCGCATGGACATCCGAGGAGGTCAATTCGGACAAGCGCGACGTGCGCAATATTTTAAGCAGCCTCGGCATGTATCAGATCCGCCGCGATGTGCGGAACTACGTGCCGATGGAAGTGACGGATGTCCGTTACCAGGCAGCTTCCGAGGACGGCCTCTGGTATCCGGCAGCGAAACCAGGTGACATGATTGCGGAGGGCGCACTGCTTGGAACGATCCGTGACTATAATGGAAAGCTTCGTGAGACGTGCCGTGCCGAGTACACCGGCGTGGTGCTGTATCAGACCGGCAGTCTGCAGGTCACAGAAGGCGGCCCTGTCGTAGCCTATGGTCGAATTGTGCGTGAACCAGAGTACGATGACCGAAAAGAGCAGATCGTCCATTACTGGGAGAAGCGGAGCGAGAGCTTTTTAGAGCAGAGACGATCCGAGCTTGCCAACCCGATTGCGAAGCGTTGGATGAAAGAGATCGAAAAACAGATCCCGTCGGGAAGACGGTTAAAAATCCTCGATGTCGGCTGCGGAGCCGGATTTTTCTCGATTCTGCTGGCAAAAGAAGGCCACGAGGTCTTCGGCATCGACCTGACACCGGAGATGATCGAGAATGCGATCCAGCTCGCCGAGGAGGAAAACGCCGACTGCCATTTCCAGGTCATGGATGCGGAAAATCCGATGTTTGCGGATGAAACGTTCGATGTTGTCATTTCCCGAAACCTGACATGGACACTTCCAAATGCGGAACATGCCTACAGCGAGTGGATGCGTGTGCTGAAGACGGGCGGTGTGCTGCTGAACTTCGATGCCAATTACGGAAAAGAAGATGTTTCCGACACGAAGGGTCTGCCGGAGGAGCACGCCCATTTCAAGGTTGGAAACGAGATGCTCGAGGAGTGCGAACGGATCAAATCGCAGCTCCCGATCAGCCGCAAAAACCGGCCGGCGTACGATGTGGCGGTGCTGTGCGAGAACACCGAGGGCGAGATCCGCATCGATACGAGCCTTGGAAAACGGATTTATCTGGAAAAAGACGAATTCTACAATCCGGCGCCGATGTTTGCAATCTGTGCTGTGAAGCAGTAAAGGAGGATTCGTGAAGAAATATCTGTTAAAACGACTGCTTCGCCTGATTCCGGTCTTCCTCGGTGTGACGATTCTTGCGTTTCTGCTGACGGGACTCTCGTCGGTGGATACGGTGGAATTAAAAGAGAGCAGCAGCGGCGGTGTGATGTCGGAGGCAGAAAAAGAAGCGATACGGGAGGAGCTGGGGCTGGATCAGCCGAAAGCAATACAGTATCTGGAATGGCTGAAAAACGCACTGCGCGGTGATTTCGGGGAGTCGTATGTCTCCGGAAAACCGGTGATCGAGGGCTTCCGTGAAAAACTGCCCGCGACAATCGAGCTTGCGGCGCTGGCGCTTGCCATGACAGTCTGTCTTTCGTTTCCGCTCGGTATTTTGAGTGCAAAATACCAGAATACGTGGGCGGACCGCATCATCAGTTTGTTCTGCTTTGCGGGCAATTCGTTTCCGGGCTTTTTCACGGCGCTACTTCTTCTGTATTTCTTCTCTTTAAAATGGAATCTCTTTCCCGTTCTCAGCATGGGAAAGGGATGGAGAAGTTGTGTATTGCCGGCGGCGACGCTTGCGGTTTCGATGACGGCAAAATACACCCGTCAGGTACGTTCTGCCGTGCTCGTTGAACTGGAACAGGAGTACGTGGCGGGAGCACGCGCGCGGGGAGTGAGTGAAAACCAGATTCTGTTTGGAAGCGTGCTGAAATCCGTGCTGCTCCGCATGGTGACGCTGCTGTTTTTATCCGCCGGGTCGCTGCTAGGCGGAACGGCCATCGTCGAGACGATTTTCATGTGGAACGGAGTCGGAAAAATGGCAGTGGATGCCGTTTCCATGCACGATATCCCGGTGATCCAGGCGTATCTGGTGTGGATGGCAGCGATCTATCTGCTGCTGCATCTTGCGGCGGATCTGCTGATGAACATGCTGGATCCGCGGGCGAAGCTGGAGGGAATGCGATGAAAAAAGAACAGAAAAGAAAGCTCCTTTTTTATGGTATTTTTGCCGGTGTGCTCTTACTTTTTGCGGCGTGTGCGTCCTGGCTGGCACCGTATGATCCGTACGAGCAGAATCTGGAACTGTCATTTCTTCCGCCGTCCGCCGCACACTGGATGGGGACGGACCGTTATGGACGGGATCTCTTTTCAAGGATTCTTTCAGGCGCGCGGGTCAGCATCTTTTCTGCACTGATCGTCGTTACGGCAAGCGCGTTGATCGGAACACTCACCGGAATTTTCTGCGGCTGGCTGGAAGGAAAAACAGACACGGTGGTGATGCAGATTTCGGATGTTTTTCTGGCGTTCCCGGGCATGGTGTTTGCGATTGCGATTTCCGGCGTTCTGCAGAGCGGGATGACGGGAGCCGTTGTATCACTAATTCTCGTTTCATGGCCGAAATATGCGAGACTTGCGCGGAACCGCGTGCTGGCATTGAAGCATATGCCTTTTTTTGCAGCGGCACGGCTGGCGGGAAACGGGACGTGGCAGATGGTGTTCCGTCATATTTTACCAAATCTGGCGGGGCAGACCATCGTGACAGCCGTACTTGATATCGGAACGATGATGCTGGAAATTGCTGGGTTGTCGTTCCTCGGTCTTGGCGCAGAAGCGCCGTCAGCGGAGTGGGGCGCGATGATGAGCAACGGAAGAAGCATGCTGCAGACCGCGCCATGGGTCATTCTGGCACCGGGACTGGCGATTTTTCTGACGGTTCTTGTCTGCAATCTGCTCGGTGAGGCCGTGCGGAAGAACGTGGAGCAGGGCTGATCAGGCTGGAAAAAAGAAGAATGAAATCACTTCCTGATGCAGCGAAACCGCCAAAGTTTCCTGCGACAGGAGCAAAAATAAAATGGGAGCAGGAAACATGAGCGAAAAACTGCTGGAAATCAGCGGCCTTTCCGTCTGTTATGAAGGAGAGCCAATTCTAAATGACATCTATTTTTCCGTCGAAAAAGGAGAAACCGTCGGCATCGCCGGGGAGTCCGGCAGCGGAAAAAGTACATTGCTGCGCGCGATCCTGCGGTTGATGGGAAAGAATGGCTCCATCACAGGCGGACAGATCGTATTTCGCGGAGAAAATCTGATGGGCATGCCTGAAAAGAGGCTGCGCAGTCTGTGCGGTTCTGACATTGGTATGATTTTCCAGAATACAGGGGCTTCGCTTTGCCCGACGCGGAAGATCGGCGCACAGATCTGCGAAAGTGTGCGCGCACATGAGAAACACCGTGAATTCACGAGCCCAATCCCTGGGGGGCTATCTGACAGAAAAAGCCGCAGAGAAATCAAGAATATGACACTCCGACGATTTGCAGATATGGGGCTTTCTGATGGCGAAACAATCTGGAACAGCTACCCTTCGTCGCTCTCCGGCGGCATGAACCAGCGCGTTGGAATTGCGCTTGCAATGCTGCTGCATCCGTCACTTCTGCTGGCGGACGAGCCAACGAGTGCCCTCGATGTGGTTTCACAGGCGCAGGTACTGCACGAGCTTCGCGCCCTGCAGCAGAAAGAGCAGACAGGACTGGTGCTGGTGACGCACAATCTTGCGGTGCTGGAAACCATGGCAGACCGGGTTGTGATCTTAAAGGAAGGAGCCATCGTGGAGCAGGGCAGTACGCAGGAAGTATTCGAATATCCCAAAGATGAATATACGAGAAGCCTTCTGAATGCAGTCCCGGGAAGAGGAAAAAAAGATGCATAAGATGCTGGAAGTAAACAACTTAAGCAAAAGCTTTGCCGGAAACGGCCGGGAAGCGGAATTCGCCGCCGTGGACGGTATCAGCTTTACGCTCGCGCCGGGCGAGTGCCTCGGCCTTGTCGGGGAGAGCGGCTGCGGAAAAAGCACGACAGCCCGCCTGATCACCGGACTGATTCCGGCGGACGCGGGCAGTGTTCTGTTCGAGGGAGAGGAAATCCTTGGAAAAAAAGGAAAACAGCAGCGTGAAGTTTACCGGAAAATCCAGATGGTATTTCAGACCCCGCAGGATTCCTTCGATCCGATGCAGACGCTCGAAACCGGAATCCTGGAAGCCTTCCGAAATCAGGGAATGAGCCGGAAAGAGGCGCGTCTTCGCCTGCCGGAGCTGCTGAAAAAAGTGGAACTTAGCTCGGAAACGGCGATGCGCTATCCCCGCGAGACAAGCGGCGGTGAATGCCAGAGAGCCGCGATTGCGCGATCCCTTGCCGTACAGCCGTCCCTTCTGATCTGCGATGAGGCGACGAGTGCCCTCGACGCGGCAGTACAGGCGCAGATCGTTCAATTACTGAAAAAGCTACAGAAAGAAGAAGGCCTGGCGATGCTGTGGATCGGCCACGATCTCGCGCTGGTACAGGAGCTCTGCAGCCGCGTGATCGTGATGCGGCAGGGAAAAATTGTGGAGCAGGGCACGACGCGGGAAGTGCTGGAACACCCGAAAGAGGAATATACGAAACTGTTGATGGAGTACAGTCTGTGAGAAAACCGTTGAAAC
>CAVLAW010000100.1:0-8538 GCA_963661155.1 Tidjanibacter massiliensis
ATCGGCATTTTTCCAAGAACCGGAACGCCGATTTCGGCTGCGATCTCGTCAATGTGGCTCTCGCCAAAGATCGACAGTTTCTTGCCGCAGTCCGGACATACGAGGTAGCTGTAGTTCTCCACAATACCAAGAACCGGAACGCTCATCAGCTGTGCCATCTTGTATGCTTTCATAACGATCATACGTACCAGATCCTGCGGGGAGGATACGATCACAACGCCGTCTACCGGAAGGGACTGGAATACCGTCAGCGGAACATCACCGGTTCCCGGCGGCATATCGACGAACAGATAATCCAGATCGCCCCAGATGACATCGGTCCAGAACTGTTTTACGGTTCCTGCGATGACTGGTCCTCTCCAGATGACCGGCTCCTCCTCGCCCGGAAGCAGAAGGTTGATCGACATTACCTTGAGGCCGTTTGCTGCAACGGCCGGGTAAACGCCCTTATCATCCACGTTGGCAGGTCCTTTGAGGCCATACATTTTCGGGATGGACGGGCCTGTGATATCGGCATCGAGAATACCAACCTTGTAGCCCTCTTTTGCTTTCTGGTTTGCCAGGGATGCGGTTACCATGGATTTACCAACGCCGCCCTTTCCGCTGACTACGCCAATGACATGTTTGATCGAAGAATCGGCATTCAGATCAATGTGAAAATCCGGTTTTCCCTGTCCTGCTTTGCTTGGACATCCTTCGCAGCTCTCTTTGGAACAGCTCGAATTGCTGCATTCTTTTGCCATGTTTCTTTCCTCTTTTCTTGTTTTTCTTGCTTATTTGACAAAGCGGTCGATCGCCTTATTCAGCTCCTCAATCGCTTTTGTGTCCCCATGTTCGACTGCATCCACGATACAGTGCTCAATGTGATCCTCCAGGATAATTTTTCCTGTGTTGTTGATCGCCGCCTTGACAGCCGACAGCTGGATCAGAACTTCGGTGCAGTCCCGGCCTTCCTCTACCATCCGTTTGATCGATTCCATGTGCCCGATCGCGCGGGAGAGGCGGTTTAAGACTGCTTTTGTATTGGTATGATGGTGCCCGTGGCCGTGATCGTGGGAATGCTCGATCACCGTGCCGTCTTCCAGCACATGCACATGCGTGTGTTTTTCTTCACTCAACGTTGTTCTCCAATTTCCTGGTATTTTCTGCGCGATTCAGATTTCTGTAAACGTAAATCGCTGGATGCGGACGTTTCAATAGAAAAACGTCCCGCATCTGATTGTTGGCGCATTCGTTATTTCAACTCACAGTCGGTATTTTTCACGGAGTCTGACAAGTCGAACATATTTCGACTATGACTTGTCTTATGTTAGTAGGGATACCGATTTCTCTCCGCCACTACTTCTGCTATATTTCTTCTAACAATTCATCTTACAGCTATAAAGCTGCGCAAATTCTTCTGTTAAAGATTTCCCAGACGGTCTCATACTCTTTTTTCATCGTATCATTCTCCGTTTCTTAAAACTTCTCCGCACTGGCTCCATTCGCCGAGCAGCCGCTCCACGGACCACGCGGCGTTCGCCGGGCTCGTCGACGGAAGACGAATCGCTTCCCTTCCAAGCTGCTTTTCCTGGTACTTCCGGTAATACTTCCAAGCGGTCGCCCCATTGCAGTAAATCTGCCGGATATCGGCGCAGTCCAGAATATCCTGCAGGGGATTCGGCACGACATCGCGGATGCTTGCGTCGCTCGATCCCGTGATCACACACGATGCAATCACATCCCAGACCGCGATATGGTTCCGGAGCAGAAACTCCTTCTTTTCCGCAACCGTCTGCGGCACATCCTCCCCGCACACGGCGGCTAAAACTTTCCAGAAGCGGTTCTGCGGATGCCCGTAAAAAAAGCCGGTCTCCCTGGATTTTACGGACGGAAAACTGCCGAGAATCAGAATCCGGGAATCGGCGCGGTAAACCGGCGGAATCGGATGCACCACCGGGTGCTCTTTTTCGCTCGCATCATGTCGGTTCATCTTCATCAAACTCCACTACCGTATAGAATCCTCTCGGTGTCTCTTTTACTTCTTTTACGATTCCCTTCCGTGACTGCAGCCTCTCATACGCCTGATAATTCTTACTCATGGCCACCGCCGGGGTAATCGTGTAATAGTAGGAGGTAGGCAGTGCGCTTTCTGTCACGTTGACCTCCTGACCTTCTTCCAGAAGTCCCTGTCGCTCCATCTTAAATTCCATCTGCCGCATAATTACTCATCCTCCTTTTTGCAGCGGGCGAAAGATACGCCCATGGGGTATTTTATCATACTTTGCCCGAAAAGAACAGGGGCTTTTCCCGAAATTCCCCCATTATAATAGAAAGAATCGTTACTGTTCACTCTGCAGTGAAACACTTGCTGTTTCACTGCGTAAGAAAGTGATTCAGGTGTGAGCAGCCCTCCTTTTGCGAAGCAAAACTCTAAATGAGGGCTGCGAATGTTACAGTTCGCAGGGTACCTGTGAACTGTAACAAAGAATCCGGCCCTTCAAAGACCGGATTCTTTCTATATATAATATATCGTTTCTTTTTAGTGATGGAACAGACGGATTCCCGTAAATGCCATTGCCATGTTGTACTTGTTGCAGCACTCGATGACAGCATCATCACGAACCGATCCGCCCGGCTCTGCGATGTACTCGACACCGCTCTTGTGTGCGCGCTCAATGTTGTCGCTGAACGGGAAGAACGCGTCGGAGCCAAGGGTGACGCCCTTCATCTGGTCGAGCCATGCGCGTTTCTCTTCTCTTGTGAAGACTTCCGGTTTTACCTTGAAGATCTTCTCCCATGCGCCGTCAGCCAGAACATCCATGTACTCGTCACCAATGTAAACGTCGATTGCATTGTCGCGGTCTGCGCGGCGGATGCCGTCTACAAACTGCAGATCCAGTACCTTCGGGCACTGACGCAGGAACCAGTTGTCGGCTTTCTGTCCGGCAAGACGGGTGCAGTGAACACGGGACTGCTGGCCTGCTCCGACACCGATGGCCTGACCGTCTTTGACGAAGCATACGGAGTTGGACTGGGTATATTTTAAGGTGATCAGCGCAATTTTCAGATCACGTTTTGCTGCTTCCGGAATGTTTTTGTTCTCGGTAACCACATTGGACAGCAGCTCATCATCGATCGGGAGCTCCTGCCGGCCCTGCTCAAAGGTAATGCCGAAAACCTGTTTGTGCTCCAGCGGAGCCGGACGGTAATTCTCGTCGATTTTGATCACGCAGTAGTTGCCTTTTTTCTTTGCTTTCAGGATTTCCAGCGCCTCATCGGTGAAGCCCGGAGCGATGACGCCGTCGGAGACCTCGCGTTTGATGAGGGATGCGGTATCTTTGTCGCAGACATCCGAGAGTGCGATAAAATCACCGAAAGAAGACATACGGTCTGCACCTCTTGCTCTCGCGTAAGCGCATGCCAATGGAGAAAGCTCTCCCATATCGTCTACCCAGTAGATTTTGCGTAAGGTTTCACTGAGCGGAAGGCCGACTGCTGCGCCTGCCGGGGAAACGTGCTTGAAGGAGGTGGCTGCCGGAAGTCCGGTTGCTGCCTTTAACTCGCGCACGAGCTGCCAGCCGTTGAAGGCATCCAGAAAGTTGATATAGCCCGGGCGGCCGCTCAATACTTCGATCGGAAGATCTCTGTCGTCGTCCATATAAATTCTGGAAGGTTTCTGATTCGGATTACATCCGTATTTTAATGCTAATTCTTTCATGATTTTCTCCTTTCAAAAACACTGGCTCTTATTTATTTTTATTCACGATTCTTGTCTCATACTTGCCGGTTGCAATGTCGATATAGCGTGTGAAGAGGGACACTTTGTTGTCCTCATTTAAGCTACTCCAGAGCAGTTCGGTGAATGCGTTGATGTCATCCGGGATCTCTACCGGTTTCGGCTCGCCCTCGAAGCTCGGCAGCGGATTGCCGTCGTGCATGTAGGTGTGGATGAAATGACCTTCACCTGCTACGCAGTCTGCATAGGAAAAGGTGTAGCGGTTGCACTGGGACGGATCGCCGTTGTTGCTCTTTAAGATCGACATCTCATATCCATATGTTCCGTTCTCTACGTGCATGACACTGGAAATACGAGGGGTGTAGTTCGGTGCATCCGGCTCAAACTCTCTGCTTCGAAGGGACTCCTCAAAGGTCAGCCCTTTCTCCAGACCATCGTATACGGTATCAGTCTGATCTCCGTTTGTCACGATCGTATCATTTCCAAGAACACGAACCGGCGCATAGATGATCAGGCTCGGATCTTCCAGCTTTGACGGATCAAATGCCTGGGTGCGGATGCCCTCTCCTTCCTCCACGAAAACACGATTGCGGCTGTTCTGGCTTCTGCCCATAATAAAGTATCCGGCAACGGCTTTTGTTCCATCTTTGGATCTGCCGATCACAATTCCTCTTCCTGGATATGCATTCCCTTTTAATTCCTGTTCCAGTGATACTTTCTTCATCTTCTGATCTCCTTTTCAAGGTGGGCTGGAATGGGATTTCCTGTTTTTGGATAAAAAAACAGACCCACTCCCCCAAGCATTCTTCTGCCCAGACGGTCGGCCTCTTCTCACGCTATACTCCCTGTGGTCACTTCCACTTCCGTCAGTCGTATAACTGCCTTTACCTTAACATGGAAAATCCCGCCTGTCAAGGGACGAAGCGGGATTTTCTCAAAATCAGTTTTTTAAACAGTTTTTAAATTTTCCACCAGCTCCCGAATCTTCTGATACGATTCTTCACTGATGACATGCTCAATCCGGCAGGCATCGCGGTCTGCCGTTTCCGGGGAAACACCGAGTCTTTCCAGAAACGCCCGCAGGACCAGATGTCGGGCATAAATTTTCTTTGCGAGTGTCTCACCCTTTTCTGTAATCTCCAGAAAACCGTCGCTGTCGCGGATCAGATAGCCATCTTCCCGCAGCATTTTGATGCCGACCGAGATACTTGCCTGCGAATACCCCATATATCTGCAGATCATCGCGTTTCGGACGTAGCCTTTGCGGAGTTTCAAAACATACGCCGCTTCCAGATAATCCTCTCTCGATTCACCAAGTTCCATCTTGCCTCACCCCTTTCGGAATGTTTTTATGAAATTCTGCCGTTTTCCATCTCATACACCACATCCGCCACGTTCATGGTAGATACCCTGTGGGATACCAGCACAATCGTTTTCTCTTCTGCCGATTCTTTTAAGGATTTCAGAATGATTCCTTCATTTAAAGAATCGAGATTCGATGTCGGCTCGTCCAGCAGGATCATGGATGCGTCGTGCAGAAACGCCCGCGCAATGCCGATCCGCTGTTTTTCTCCGCCGGACAGCGTGTCGCCAAGCTCTCCGACTTCCGTGTCATAGCCCTTCGGCAGTGTCATGATAAAATCGTGAATCGACGCCTTCTTCGCTGCCTCCATAATCTCCTCCCGTGTCGCGCCAGGCTTTGCAATGGCGATATTATTGGCAATCGAATCATGGAACAGATGTGTCTCCTGCGTCACGTAGCTTTCCATATCGCGCAGATGTTTCGTCGGGATTTCGCGCACATCGGCTCCATCCACGGAAACACATCCTTTCTGGACATCCCAGAACCGCATCAGAAGTTTTAAAATCGTCGATTTTCCGGAACCGCTCATGCCGTGAATGCCGGTGATTTTACCAGGCTCCAGTTTCAGGGAATAGTGACCAAGAATCGTCTCATCCCCGTAAGCAAATGTCACATCCTGTGCCTCAGCTCCCGCAAACGCATGGCCATCATCAGATGCCGCATCTCCCGGAATCTCTTCCACCAGCGGTACTTCCTCGAGAAGCGAAAGCACACGCTCCCCGCTCGCCAGCGTCTGATTCAGATTGTTGGACAGGCTGGACAGCGCTACGACCGGTCCGAAGGAACCCATCATGGCGATCGTACAGGTCAGAATCCCCTCAAATCCCATCTCGCCCTTCGCGTAAAGATGAATCGTCAGCGCCAGCATGCCGAACGATGCCAGCAAAATGACCATATTGGTCAAAGAACGCTGCGACCCTTCCATACTGCTCAGTTCTTCCTGCATCGAAGCCAGCTCTTTCGACCGCTCCGACATCTGTTCTTTCCGTTTCTCACCCTGTCCGTACTGAATCGTCTCGTCCAGGCCGCGCAGGGAATCCAGAACGAAGCTGTTCAGTTCTCCAAAGTCTGTGCGGAACTCCATTCCTTTCTGACCGCCGCGCTTTCCATTCCACATCGGGATCACAACACCGACAATCAGATATGCTGCCAGTGCAAACAGTCCCGCCAGCCAGTGATATCTTCCGATAAAAATCACCATAATGACGGATGTCAGTGCGGCAATCGCAATCGGGGAAATCGTGTGTGCATAGAACACTTCCAGCAGTTCAATATCCGTTGTAATAATTGAAATCAGATTTCCCTTATCCCGTCCTTCCAGCTTTGCCGGGCAGAGCTTTCGCAGCGCCGCAAATACTTTATGGCGGATGATTGCCAACAGTTTAAACGCAATAAAATGATTGCAGTACTGTTCCACATAATGCAGGATTCCCCGGAACACCGCAATCACAATCATGACCGTGAGGATCGTTTTCACCGGCGTAAACACCAGCCACATGTTTTCCACCGGAACCGTCATTCCGGCTGCCCCGGTCAGAAGTCCATGCACGATGACCTGTCCTGCCAGGATCGTCAGAAAGATCGCACATAAGTACCCTAATGTTCCAAGGAGAATCGCCGCCATCATAATATGAAGCAGCGGCTTCACCAGCCCGATCAGGCTTCCCATAATCCGGAGGGCGCTTCGGCGCTTTGCTGTGTTTTTCTTCTCACTCATCACGCATTCCCCTCCTTTCCATAGTGTTCCAGTTCCATCTGGCTTTCATACAGACGCCGGTACGCCCCATTCAGTCTCATCAGTTCTTCGTGTTTTCCGCTCTCCTTGATTTCCCCGTCTTTTAAGAAGTAAATCCTGTCGGACCTCACGACATTTGCCAGTCCATGGGAAATCAGCAGTACCGTCTTCGTCTTGGCGAGTTCATGAATCACATTCATAATCAGTTCTTCGCTCTCGACATCAATATTCGATGCAGCTTCATCAAAAATATACACCGCACTTTCGCTCCGCAGCAGCGCCCGCGCAATCACAAGCCGCTGGCACTGACCGCCGGAGAGATTTCCTGCTTTTTCAAGGAGTTCCGTCTGAAGGCCGTTCTGTGTCTGTAAGAATCCCAGCAGATTAACTTTCTGCAGAACCGCTTCCATCTCCTCTTTCGTCGCATCCGGTTTTGCCATGCGCAGATTTTCTTCCACGGTTCCTTTAAATAAGTAGCTGTTGTGACGGACCAGCACAACGTGCTTCATCAGATCCGCCTCGTTTACTTCCGAAAGCGGCACACCGCCCAGCGTGATATTTCCCGTATATCCGCGGTTCTTCGCCGCAAGAATACCCGCGATCGTACTCTTTCCGCAGCCTGATTCGCCGACCAGCGACACAAAACTGCCCGCCGGGAGCGTAAGATCGATGCCTTTTAAGATTTCACGGTCCTCTTCATACGAAAAATGCACATTCTTCAAAACGACATCCAGCGGCCCGTCCGGCAGTGTACGTTCCCCAGTCTGCAGTTCCGGCAGATCGAGAATCTTAAAAATCTTGTCACTCGCCGCCATGCCGTTCATCGCAATGTGGAAGAACGAGCCAAGCAGGCGAAGCGGCAGGAAAAACTCACTCGCCAGCAGCACAATGCAGAGCGTACCCGATACCGTAATATTTCCTTTCAGGAACTCCGATACCGCCACTGCCACACCGACCGCCGCGCCGCCGTACGCTACGATATCCATTACACTCGTCGAGTTGAGCTGCATCGTCAGCACTTTCATCGTGATCCGGCGGAAGTTCTGGGATTCGACATCCATCTCGTCCGCCTTCTGCTGGTCGGCCTGATAAATTTTTAAGGTTGTCAGCCCCTGAAGATTTTCAAGAAACGAATCGCCGAGCCCTGTGTAAATACTCCAATATTTGTTCAGCAGCTTCTTCGCAATCTTCTGCACCACCACGATCGAAATCGGAATCAGCGGCACACAGATCAGCAGGATCACACTCGCTTTCAGACTCACTCTGCAAAGAATGATAAATAATGTCAGCGGTGCAATCAAACTGTAGAATAACTGCGGCAGATACTTCCCAAAATACATTTCCAGCTGCTCGACACCCTCCGTTGAAACCTGTACGACCTCCGACGAGGACACCTGCTCACTGTACGACGCTCCCAGTTTCAGCATTTTCTCATAAATCTTTTCCCGCAGAATACACTTTACATCCACACACGCAAGATACGACGACCGCGCGCCCATCCGCTCACACAAAAACCGGATCACGACAACCAGCGCCAGGACAAACATCGTCCGTTCCACAACCGCCGTAGTCACAGCACGGTACACAACCCGTTCCAGCAGATCCGCAATCGAAAACACCGCGATCACCTGCGACAGAAGCGCCGCCCACTGCCACAGAATCGTGTACACGATATACTTTTTTGCGTGGGACAACAGCCCCACCAGTCTTGTTTTAATCATA
>CAVLAW010000101.1:0-6927 GCA_963661155.1 Tidjanibacter massiliensis
ACTTCGCCCTCAAGCTCCGCCACCTGGCAGATACCAAGTGACCGGTCGAGCGTCGTCTGCACCGTTCCTTCCTCTGTCATCAGGTGACGCGGCGCGTCCATCGCGGAAAACTGCTCTCCGGAAATGTCATATAATTTCATATTTACCTATCCTCAAACCGGGATACTCCCGTCTTTCTTTCTCATTCCAATATTTGCCGGCGCTGCCAGATACTTCCCGACAGCCAAACCTTGTTTAGTATAGCGTATTTTCGAACGATTTACAAGGCTCATTTCCGCAAAAACAAGGTTGCCTGGATCTGGAAAATCGCACGCTCCTTTTCATTGCGCAGCGTGATTGGACGGTAGTCCAACATTTTCCGTAATCGATGATCACAACCTCGGCTTTCGTCCCGATCCGCATCGGCGGCCCCCATAAGCCTACGCCCGAAGTGACGATACTGTACATGTCTCCGATCTTCTTCATGCCGCAGGAATTCTCCCACATCAGACCTGTGAGAATATTGCCCGGAAAAAGCTGTCCGTCGTGCGTATGGCCGCCAAGATCCAGGTCTGCGCCCGCTTCGGAAACCTCGGAAAGTTCGGACGGCTGATGATCGATCACGAAAATCGGAAGGGATGTGTCAAGTCCGGCAAGCAGTTCGGACGGTTTGTCGCGCGTCTCCTGTGTCTTCCGGATCCGGTCGGGATCTTTCCGGCCTGCCAGATAAAATTTGTCGTCGATACAGCCCACCTCATCCTCCAGCAGGTGAATCTTCGCGCGGTCCAGAAACTCACCGAACCGGCGGTCTGCCACGCGCTCCTCTTTCGTCTCAAACGTAAAGCCTGCCAGAATCTTCTCATCGAGATCGTGATTGCCGTAGCAGGCGTATGTACCATAGCGGCTCTTTAAGCCTGCCAGAAGATCCGCCACGCGGTCCGGCTCGTAAATGGCATCATACTCATTATCAAAAATATCCCCGGCAATCACAACGACATCCGGCTCCTCGGCATTGATTTTTTCCACCATTTTCTCCATCTGATGACTGCCGATGCTATATCCCAGATGAAGGTCTGCGACAAGCGCAATTTTCAAATGTGCCTCTTTTTTCCCTGAAACCTCATATCGCGTCGTGTAAATGTGACTGGCATGCACCATTCCATAAACGCACATCCCCATCACAAAAAGGATGGCGCCAAGGCCGACGATTTTCAGTCCCATCGGGGAAAACAGCCAGGTATTCTTCAGCGCGGTGTGCGAAAGGATCAGGCGCAGCAGCACCAGAATCGCTGTAAATCCAAGAAAATACAGATACATACCGAGCCAGCAGTTGCTGATAACCTTTAAAATCCGGTGTACGGGATCTCTCTTGATCAGAAAGCTCGTCAGCAGGGAAAGTGCGAAAAACGCATACAGGACCAGAATCACACCGAGGACCGCCGGGTGGCGGAACAGCGGGTGAACCTCCTTCATCCAGCGGATCAGCCAGTACGCAGTAAAAACATTTGCCAGAATATAAACCGGCGCAAGAAATATTGCAAGCATTGTGTTTATTGTTCCTCTCTTTATTGATGTGCTTAAGCAACGAAAAGGCGTGCCGGAATTGGAATTTCAGGCACGCTCTTCGTCCATACAAAAATTGTAACCATTCAGAGTTTTTTCTCTATGATATTGAACAGCTCACGTTTCCGCTTTCTCCAGCGCCAGCCGTTCGCCAGCTTATTGTAGAAGTAGAAGGAATCCACGAGCACCATATTGAGGCGTCCGATGCGGTCCTTCGTCGTTCCATTGTAATGTTCGCCGCCGCATTCGATCTTCGGACACGTTTTCACGTAGGCGATCAGATCGTCCTCTCTTTTAATGGTGTCCGGCAGCTCTGTGTAGGCTGTTCCGATACAGTTCAGTCTGTGCGCATCGCTTCCGCCAAAGCCCGGCTTGTTGTATTTTTCTGCCAGCCGTCTGGCTTTTGCATTGGTCTCGGCGCTCTCACACGCATTGAAGATTTCCACAAAATCAAACTGCGGAACCAGCTCGGCGATCCGCTTCTGATATTTTTTCTTTCGTTCATTCGTACTGATCATGCTCATGAATTTTTCGCCGTACGGATGCGCCGGTCCGACAATACCGCCGTACGCATGCACAATCTTGACCAGAATCGATCCCGGCAGGCCGCGCAGCTCGAGAATTTTTAATTTAACGCCGAACGGCATGATGACCAGCATGTGGCCGCAGTCGCAGGTATCGTACTCAACACCTTTTAATACAACAAAATCCTGATGTGCCCGTCCCTTGATGGCATTTTTCCATTCCCGGTAGCCATCGTAGGAATCGTGGTCGGACACCAGCATTCCTCCAAATCCTTTTCGTTTCAGGGTTCGGATGTACTCTTCAATCATAACTTTTCCATCCATGGAACCCTCTTTTGTGTGGCAGTGCATATCAAATTTCATGCAAAACGCCTCCTTTTATTGAAACAAAACATACTCTTCTTTTTGGGATTTCCGCCCGCTTTTCCGATATTTCCGGGCAGAACCGACAGTTTGTACCATCTAACTCTATTTTACCACCTTTTTCACAAAAGAAAAAGAAAATTCTTCTGACAATATAGTAAAATTTCCTTAAGAATCCACATTTTTAGACAATTCCCCTCCTTTGTCCCTTGTCCGAACCGCGTTCTTTTTGTTATGATAAAATTACTTACGAATGGATTACGGAGGATTTTTCATATGGACTCACAGGATATTACCCGCACAATCATCGACACGACGGTTGCGCGAGCGATGGCAGAAATGGATGCGGACCCCAAGCGAAGCGTCCGAAAGCTCTGCGATCTCGGCCACCAGTTTTCGCGCGGCCGCTTTCAGAACCAGATCTTTGCTATTTTCCAGAACCTGCTGCGAAACGATGACAGCCCTTATTATCAGGCAATCGACTATCTGCTGCGCAACAACGATCCAAAGGCGCTTCGCCAGTTCGGCATCAATGTCGGCTACAACAGCTTTACCTGCGGCGCGCACATTCTGCGCAAAAAACAGAAGGAACTTTCCTTTGCGGTTCCGTGGCTTGTCAAGCTCCGCCTCGACAGCCGCATTCCGAACACCTACGATGCTTCCTTTTTTGCATCTGTAATTGAGACCGGTCTGAAATACGGTATTTATGCATATCAGCTCCGCTCCATGGATCATCACGAAGATATGGAATCGTACCTTGCCGTGATAAAATCACACCCCGAATGTGCGTTTCTCTGGTTTCTTTCCGATACGCCGCTCACCGAAAAACAGCAGAAACTGCTTTTGGCCTGCCCAAACCTGATGGTCTCTCTTCCGATCGATGCGCCATCCACGGCTTCCATGGCGAAAACCCTGCGTCATCAGAAAACGCTGTTCGGGATGCATAAGGTTTATCACGATGCGGACGCTGCCGCCTACCTGCTCTCTTTTGACCACCTGTATTCGCAGATGGAACAGAGTATCTTTTTCTTTCTGGTTGCAGATGATTCCTGCTCCGAGGAAAATATTCTGGCAGTTTCCGATGTCGTTCAGCAGTACCGTTTTACCCCGGTGCAGCCGTTCTTCCCGATCGAGGTGCAGGAGGATACCCGCAAAATCGAGCAGATCATCACCGCCAATCCGGCGTATCTGCTGCTTCTGCCGGATCACACTGCACGCACGCTCGATACGCCTGCTGTTTCTTTTGAGGAGCTGTCGCTTCGAAATGTATTTTACCGGGAGCTGCTCGCGGATGCATAAACCCGCAAAAAGACAGCCAAAGCGGAATCTTTATTTCTTCGGTTCCGCTTTGGCTGTGATTTTTTCTGCCGAGCTGTAGATCACTTCTTTCAGTTCTTCAACGAACGCTTCCGGCTCCAGTCCGTCTTCCATGGAAAACCAGCGCAGGACGGCTGTCAAGAATGCATCACAGAAGAAGGTCACAAAGAGTTCCTGATTCTGCACCTGAAAGAGATCCTTTACAAAGAACGCCATGACCGGCTCGAGCATTTCGTAAAAGTAATCTTTGAAGTTGTTCTGCCCTTCAATCTTTAAGGCACTCTGATAGAACGCCTGATTCTGATAGAAGATATTGCAGATCGACACCAGCACATCCCATTCATCTTCAAAGTTTTTTCCGCCCATGTTGGTCAGAAAGTCCACATAAAAAATCCAGTTGACCAGATCATATTTATCTTTAAAATGGTAATAAAAGCTTTTGCGGTTCAGACCGCATTCCTCGCAAAGATCCGAAATGCTGATTTTTGCAAATGGCTTGCGGGCCATCAATTTTTTCATTGCATCTGCAAGCGCACTCTTTGTACTGTTGGAATCCGCCATCTCTTCTCTCCCTCTCTTTTTTCGACCGTTTGTGCTCTTATTCTACACCATCTTTTTCCTTTATGCAAGAAAAGCGTACCAGGAAAAGGCTGTGTTTTCCCTTTCCGGTACGCTTTTTTGTAATTCCTGTTATGCTTCTGTTTTTCCGTCTGCTTCCAGTGTGAACCAGAATGCCACGCCGTTGTCGTAATTCTGGCAGCCGCATTTCTGCTGGAAGGAATCCATGATGGCTTTTACGATGGAAAGGCCGATACCGCTTCCGCCGTACTCTCGCGTTCTCGCTTTATCCACCTTGAAGAATTTGATCCATACTTTGTCGAGATCCTCCTCCGGGATCGGGTCTCCAGTATTGAAGACAGTTGTCTTTACGATATTTCCCTCTTTTTTGCAGGTAATCTCGATCGTATGGTCGTAATCGAGATGGTTGAGTGCGTTCGTCAGATAGTTGGTGATAACCTCCTCGACTTTGAACTCATCGCCCCAGACGTAGACCGGTTCGTCTCCGTTAAAGAGCACTTTCGCCTCTTTCTGGCGGATCAGAATGTTGGAGGACTGCAGCACGCCTTTGATCACGGCGTTCAGGTCAAATCGTTCCATATTGACCTGATCCTCGCCGAATTCCAGCTGGTTCAGGTTCAGCAGCTTTTTGACCATCTCATTCATCTTTGCTGCCTCGTCGATGATGACATCGCAGTAGAATTCGCGGCTCTCTTCATCGTCGTTGATGTTGTCTTTGAGGCCCTCCGCATAGCCCTGGATCAGGGCGATCGGGGTTTTCAGCTCATGGGTGACATTGGAAAGGAACTCGCGGCGCATTTCATCGATCTGCGTCTTTTTGTCGATGTCCTTCTGGAGTTCGACGTTGGCGCTTTTCAGTTCGGAAATGGCCTGTTCGAGCTGCTCGGACATCAGATTGAAGTTGTTTCCAAGGTCGGCAATCTCGTCTTTTCCGCCGCTCTCATACCGCGCATCGAAGTCGAGGGCTGCCATTTTTTTCGAAATCTCGGTCAGCTCCTGCACTGGTCGGACGATCTGGCGGGTGATGATCCAGATCACGATGGCACCGATGATGATGATCGGGATGCCGATGAAGATATAAAACTGATTGGAAAGTGCAACGGCATCGGTGATGCTCTCCAACGGGCATCTTGCAAAGTAACAGTTTCCGTTGTCAAACCAGCCGATGATCTGGAGATATTCGGCATCGGCGTGGCTGTCATGGAACTTCTGGATCTGATAGTTTTTTCCGCTTGCTACGACTTTTGTATTTTCCTGTTCATTTCCGCTGATCAGGCCGAAGATCAGGGTCTGAAGGCTCTGGCGGTCAGTCGCGTTGGAGTAGACGAAGCTGCTGAGCTCCGGTCCGGTGATGATGACTTTCAGGTTGTTGGTCGCGCAGAACTGCTCGAAGGTGTCGGGGATGTCGTCGCTGTTGCCTCCGGTTGCATTCAGTTTCTGAAAGCTTTCTGCGAGGATCCGTTCTTTATCGCGGATATAGAAGGATCCAAGGAAAAAGTAATTGATCAGACCGATGATGAGTAGGGTGACGGCCATGGTCGCGATGAAGGTATAGGCGATCCGTTTTTTGACGGAGTGTTTGCGGCCTTTTTTCGGCAGTTTCAGGTGAAACTGGTGTTTTTTCTCCGTCTGTTGTTCTGCAGTTACGACTTCGACTGGATTTTCGATTTGTTTTTCTGTCTCACTCATTGTCCGTCTGCCTCGAATTTATAACCCATGCCCCAGATGGTTTTGATCATGTCACCTTTGTCGCCCATTTTGCTGCGCAGTTTTTTGACGTGGGTGTCGATGGTGCGGGCATCGCCGTAGTAGTCGTAGTTCCAGACGTTGTTGAGAATTTTTTCTCTGGAGAGGGCAATTCCCTGGTTTTCGAGGAAGTAGGTGAGAAGTTCGAATTCTTTGTAGCTTAACTCCATTGGTTTTCCGTCGATAGATGCCATGTGGGCGGCTTTATCGATGCGGATGCCGCCGGCCTCTAATACGTCGTCTTCTCCGGTTTTGCCGCTGCGGCGCAAGATGGCTTCGACGCGGGCGACAAGGATTTTCGGGGAGAATGGTTTGGAGATGTATTCGTCTACGCCGAGGTCAAAGCCGAGGAGTTCGTCGCGCTCTTCGCTTTTGGCGGTGAGCATGATGATCGGGACTTTGGAGTTCTGGCGGATTTCGCGGCAGACCTGCCAGCCGTCCATTTTGGGCATCATGACGTCGAGGATGATGAGGGCGATGTCTTTCTGGGCGTAGAAGGTGTCGACAGCCTGTTCGCCGTCGCCGGCTTCGATGACGTCGTAGCCAGCTTTTACTAAAAAATCTTTGACGAGTTTGCGCATGCGGCTTTCGTCGTCTACTACTAGGATTTTTAATTTGTCCATGATTTTCAGTCTCCTTTATGTGTGACGGACGGAAAAAGGATGCGGTGGCACGGCGGGCTTGCTCCTGGGCTGGGCGGTTTCGGAGGCCAAGAGAATCTAAGTGTTTTGCTGACTGCTAAAGCCAGAAAGAAGCTACGGCAAACTCGCTTCGCTCAGACAGTGCCTGCGCTTCTTTCTAACGCATTCAGCAAAACGCTAAGATTCTTAGGCTTCTTGCAAATGCCCGGCTCAGG
>CAVLAW010000101.1:7013-8456 GCA_963661155.1 Tidjanibacter massiliensis
AAATGCCCGGCTCGGGAGAAGGCCCGCCGTGCCGCCACATCCCTTTTCCTGATCTCGTTGTGTTTTTACGTTTGATATTTTTACTATTTTACTTTAGCATGGGTTTATGTTTTTTGTGTGAAATGGGGTGAGTTTATTTTAACATATGCGGGGGGAGTTGGGAACTTTTATTTTGAGGAATCTGGGTGAATTGGGGCATAGAAGAACCCCGGGAGGGGTAGTTCCCAGGGTGGGTAGTTGGGTTATTTAGGCTGGTCGTAGATGATCCGGTTTTCTTTTCTTGCGTGTGTTGGTGTTTCTTTGGCAATGTAGCCGAGCGACACGATGGAGTGGCACTGGTATTCTTCGCCAAGACCCCACTTTTTCATGAGTGCCTGTCCTTCTGGGGTTTCGAAGGTTTTTTCACCGCAGGCGATGTAGATGGAGCCGATGCCAAGGTCAGCGGCTTCGAGCATCAGGTTCTGTGCGGCGACGCAGTAGTCCTGATTATCTATGTTTTTCTTTGCCCCGTTTTCGGTGATCCTCTTCTATTTTTTCTTTCCAGTTTCGATCCAACCGAGCATTACCACGAACCGTGGTGATCGCCTGTCCAATCGCCTCATAGTTCAGTGCTGTTCCTTCGGCATCACATTGATAGGTTACTGCTCGCTCTTCCTCTATACCGAATTTTCTGGCCGTTGCCACGGCATCCATATTCGCCCCAAGAAACAGAAATTCCCATCCGTACCGGGTTTTCTGGCGTTCAATCATCTGGCGGATCTGATCGCTGTTGTAACGGCGGCTTGCATTTTCCATCCCATCGGTTGTAATGATGAACATGGTATGATTCGGCACGTCTTCCGGCCTTGCATATTTATGAATCGTTCCAATATGATGAATTGCTCCGCCGATGGCGTCGAGAAGTGCTGTACATCCGCGCACCGTATAGTCATGTTCGCTCATCATCGGAATTTTCTGGATTTCTATCCGATCATGAAGGACCTTCGTTTCGTCATCAAACAGTACGGTCGATACCAGTACGTTTCCTTTTTGTTTTCTCTGTTTTTGGATCATGGCATTGAACCCGCCAATCGTATCGCGCTCCAGACCGCTCATGGAACCGCTGCGATCCAGAAGAAAGACAAGCTCCATCGTATCTTCTAACTTTGTTCTTTGCATTCTAAATGCCTCCTGTTCTTCGATGTTGTTCTTTGTTCTGTCTTTACTCTAAAACAAAAACAACTGCATTTGGTCGCTGAACAGGCGACATTTCTGCTATACGCCAAGAATTTGATTCGTGTATTGGAACAATATTACATTTAACTGCATGATATCATATTGGTGATCCAGAATTGCTTTCTTCACAATCAAATCGAATTTACTGCTCGGACTGAACGCCCAGTCGGCACGCGCCATCAGATCAACGGCCTGCTCCAGGTTCAGTTTCAGCGCAATACACAATGC
>CAVLAW010000102.1:0-8397 GCA_963661155.1 Tidjanibacter massiliensis
CAAAGAGAGCACCAGAGCCATATAAGGGCAAGGGTATCAAGTATGCTGATGAAGTTATCAGACGTAAAGTTGGTAAGACTGGTAAGAAATAATTAAGGAGAGTGTGAACATGATTAGTAAAGTATCAAGAGCGCAGATGCGCCAGAAAAAGCATAGAAGATTACGTAATCATATCGTAGGTACTGCACAGCGTCCGCGTCTGTGTGTATTCCGCAGCAATAACCATATGTATGCTCAGATTATCGACGATACGATTGGAAATACTTTAGTTTCTGCTTCTACTCTTCAGAAAGATGTTAAAGCAGAGCTTGAGAAAACCAACAATGTAGATGCAGCAGCATATCTTGGAACCGTTCTTGGAAAGAAAGCTGTAGAAGCAGGTATTACTGAAGTTGTATTTGACCGTGGCGGATTCATCTACCAGGGAAAAATCCAGGCATTCGCAGACGCAGCTAGAGAAGCTGGGCTGGTATTCTAAGAAAGGAAGGAAAAGAACACATGAAGCATACAATTATTGATGCAAGCCAGTTCGAACTGGAAGAAAAAGTCGTATCAATTAAGCGTGTTACAAAAGTTGTTAAAGGTGGTCGTAACTTCCGTTTCACAGCTTTAGTAGTTGTCGGCGACGGCAATGGACACGTAGGCGCTGGCCTTGGAAAAGCAGCCGAGATTCCGGAAGCTATCCGCAAAGGTAAAGAAGACGCTATGAAGAAACTGGTAAGCGTAGCAATCAATGAGAACGGATCTATCACTCATGACTACGTTGGTAAATTCGGAAGCGCAGAGGTTCTGTTAAAGAAAGCTCCTGAAGGTACTGGTGTCATCGCTGGTGGCCCAGCCCGTGCCGTAATCGAGTTAGCTGGTATTAAGAACATCCGTACAAAATCCCTTGGATCCAGAAATAAGCAGAACGTAGTTCTGGCTACCATCGCTGGTCTGTCTGAGCTGAAGACTCCAGAAGAAGTAGCAAGACTTCGCGGCAAATCTACAAACGAGATCTTTGCTTAAGGAGGATGTGAAAAATGGCAGATAAATTAAAAGTAACACTGGTGAAATCCCCGATCGGATGTGTTCCGAAACACAGAAGAACCGTGGAAGCACTGGGTCTGAAAAAAGTTAACAAGACGGTAGAACTGCCGGATAACGCAGCAGTTCGCGGCATGGTTAATCAGGTTTCTTACCTGGTTAAAGTAGAAGAAGCATAAGGAGGTACCGTAATGGACTTATCTAATTTACAGCCGGCTGAAGGTTCCAGACAGAACGATAACTTCCGCAGAGGCCGTGGACATGGTTCAGGAAATGGTAAAACAGCAGGTAAAGGCCACAAAGGACAGAAAGCACGTTCCGGAGCACCGAGACCGGGCTTTGAAGGTGGTCAGATGCCTTTATACAGACGTCTTCCGAAGAGAGGTTTCACAAACAGAAACTCCAAGGAAATCGTTGGAATCAATGTAGATGCTCTGAATCGTTATGAGGACGGAGCTGTTGTAACCGTAGAAACTATGATTGAGACTGGTCTGGTTTCCAATCCAAGAGATGGCGTTAAAATCCTTGGAAACGGTGAAGTCACCAAAAAACTCACTGTAAAAGCTAATGCTTTCAGCGAGAGCGCAAAGGCAAAAATTGAAGCGGCAGGTGGAACAGTCGAGGTGATCTAATGTTTAAGACCTTTATCAATGCATTTAAGGTCAAAGATGTTCGTCGCAAAATATTTTATGTGCTTATGATGCTTGTTGTCATCCGGTTAGGCTCTCAGATGCCTGTACCGGGTGTCAATACAAGCTTTTTTGCGAATTATTTTGCAAATAATACGAATGAGGCATTCAGCTTCCTGAATGCATTCACGGGCGGCGGTTTCGACCGTTTCTCCATCTTTGCTCTGAGTATTACACCGTACATTACTTCTTCCATCATTATCCAGCTGCTTACGATTGCAATTCCGCGACTTGAGGAAATGCAGCGTGACGGCGAAGAGGGAAGAAAGAAAATGACTGCGATTACTCGTTATGTGACTGTAGGTCTTGCATTGTTTGAGTCTGTTGCCATGGCAGTAGGCTTTGGACGCCAGGGACTCCTCACTACTTTTAACGCAGTTAATGTGATTGTTGTAGTGGCAGCTCTGACAGCAGGTTCTGCCTTCCTTATGTGGGTCGGCGAGCAGATCAACGACAAGGGCGTTGGAAATGGTATTTCCATGGTCCTGTTAATCAACATCCTTTCCAGAATCCCGCAGGATATGGTAACCCTTTACGAGACTTTCGTAAAAGGAAAAACCATCGCGCGCGGTCTGCTGATGTGGATTATCATTGCTGTTGTAATCATCGCTGTTGTAGTGCTGGTACTGATTCTGAATGGCGCTGAGAGAAGAATCCCGGTACAGTATTCAAAGAAAATGGCCGGAAGAAAAATGGTTGGCGGTCAGTCATCCAATATTCCGCTGAAAGTGAATACAGCAGGCGTTATCCCGATCATCTTTGCATCATCCATCATGTCTTTCCCGTCGATTATCTTATCGTTCATCGGAAAGTCGGATATCAAAGGCATCGGCGGTACGATCATCAAGATGCTGAATTCCAACAACTGGTTTGACAGAACCAATCCAGTTGCTTCGGTAGGTCTGATTCTCTACATCGTCCTTGTTATTTTCTTCGCTTATTTCTATACTTCCATCACCTTCAACCCGATCGAAGTAGCAGATAACATGAAAAAACAGGGCGGCTTTATCCCAGGTATCCGCCCGGGTAAATCCACCGTAGATTATCTGAACAATCTGCTCAGCTATATTATTTTTATCGGTGCAGCAGGTCTTACCATTGTTGCAGTGATTCCATTTTTCTTCAATGGATTTTTCAAAGCGAATGTATCCTTTGGAGGAACTTCTCTGATCATTATTGCCAGCGTAATTCTGGAGACCTTAAAACAGATTGAATCCATGATGCTGGTACGCAATTACAAAGGATTCTTAAACGATTAAGGCATAAGAGGGACTGTCTGGATAAGGCAGGCCCTTTTTTTGACTTGAAAGAGGTTTTTACAAAAGAATTTTTGCTATTGTAGTTTATTTTATGGTATAATAGGGTAAATTACACGCAGTAAACATGCTGCGAATCTAAACATGGGAGGAAAAGCGCATGAAAATTATTATGTTGGGGGCACCTGGTGCCGGAAAAGGTACACAGGCAAAACAGATCGCTGCAAAATATGAGATTCCGCATATCTCAACCGGCGATATCTTCCGCGCAAATATCAAAGAGGGAACCGAGCTTGGCAAGAAAGCCAAAGCATTCATGGATAAAGGAGAACTCGTTCCGGACGAGCTGACCTGCGACCTTGTCGTAGACCGTATCTCCAAACCAGACGCAGCAAACGGCTACGTACTGGATGGATTCCCGAGAACCATTCCGCAGGCCGAGGCACTGACCAAAGCTCTGGAAGCACGCGGAGAGAAAATTGACTACGCAATCAATGTAGAGGTACCGGATGGAAACATCGTTCACCGTATGGGCGGACGCCGTGCCTGCATCGGATGCGGAGCAACGTATCATGTAGAATTCAACGCACCGAAGGTAGAGAACGTATGCGATACCTGCGGCGGCGAGCTGGTTCTCCGTGACGACGACAAACCTGAGACTGTACAGAAGAGACTGTCTGTATACCATGCTCAGACACAGCCTCTGATTGACTACTATAAGAAAGCCAACGTTTTGGTGGAAGTTGACGGAACCCAGGATATCGACGTTGTATTTCAGGATATAGTAAAGATTTTAGGAGCGTAAAGGATGTCCATATCAATTAAAACTGCCCGGGAAATTGAGAGAATGCGTCACGCCTGTGAACTGCTGGAGAAGGTACATGATGAGTTAGGCCGTGCCATTCGTCCGGGAATTTCAACGTGGGAAATCAACAAGCTCGGAGAAGAGATGATCCGCAGCTTCGGATGCACTCCCAACTTTTTAAACTATAATGGGTATCCGGCTTCAATCTGCGTTTCTGTGAATGAAGAAGTTGTTCACGGAATCCCAAGTAAAAAACGGATTCTCAAAGAAGGAGACATTGTAAGCCTGGATGCAGGGCTGATCTACGAAGGATACCATTCCGATGCGGCCCGCACACATGCGGTCGGCGAGATCTCGCCGGAGGCAAAAAAACTGGTCGAGGTAACACGCCAGTGCTTCTTTGAGGGAATCAAATACGCAAAAGCAGGTCATCATCTGCATGAAATTTCAGCAGCGATCGGCGCATATGCGGAGAGTTTCGGCTACGGCGTTGTCCGTGACCTCGTAGGACACGGCATCGGTACGCACCTTCACGAAGATCCGGCGGTGCCGAACTTCGCACAGCCAAGCCGCGGTGTCCGCCTGCAGCCGGGCATGACGCTCGCAATCGAGCCGATGATCACGGCCGGCGGTTATTCCGTCAGATGGCTGGATGATGACTGGACCGTTGTGACAGAAGATGGATCTCTTGCCGCACATTATGAGAATACGATTCTGATTACGGAAGGAGAACCGGAGATTCTGACACTTTCGCATACGGAGGAGGATTTATGAAACCGATTGTGAAAGGAATGTTTGCCAGAAGCCTGGCTGGCCATGACAAAGGAAAGCTGTATGTGATTTCGGATGTACAGGAACCGTACGTTTTCCTGGTGGACGGAAAAATCCGCACCGCCGACCGGCCGAAAAAAAAGAAGCTGATTCACGTGCAGCCGGACTATGAAATGACCGACGCCGTCCGTGATGAAGATATCCGTAAGGCATTAAAAGAAAAAAGTTGCAAAGAGTTGAAGGAGGATTAATCAATGTCTAAGGCAGATGTAATTGAGGTAGAGGGAACTGTCCTCGAGAAATTACCAAACGCAATGTTTAAAGTAGAACTGGAGAACAAACACGTGGTATTAGCTCATATCAGCGGAAAGCTGCGTATGAACTTCATCCGTATTCTCCCGGGAGACAAAGTAACCATCGAGCTGTCCCCATACGATCTGGACAAGGGACGTATCATCTGGAGAGATAAATAAGAGATATAAAGTAAAAAAGCCATCCGGCAGCGCCGGATGGCTTTTCTTCTGTATGTGTTTCTCTGTATTCATCCCCAATAACAGTAACCGTTCTACAGAATAAAGATTTCAAGAAACAGCCTTCAGATTTCTGACAGCCACAAAGCAAGCACCAATTTGCAAACCCTGCAGCACCCGCGGCGGGGGACATGTTCCATTTCAAGTCCCTTTTGAAACCTTCCAGATGTATTATGCAATAATTTAATGGAAAAAGCAATGAAAAAAGTATAAAATTTCATGAAAAAATTTCGTAAAACAGGGCGGCGTTTGTGCGCTTTTAAAAAGAAACAGTAATTGGAACGAAACAGGAGAATGTACGTTCGCGAAAATTGTGTGAACATGAAATATTTGGTTGAATTCTCAAAATAATGTGGTACAATGCAATAGAGACTCTATGAGATAAGATATAACAGCATCGCTGCTCCTTACACGACAGTAAGAAGAAAGGAAAATGTGCAATGTCAAAAAATGGAAAGAAACCAAACAAAGGCCTTGTTGCATCATTGAGTGTCCTTGCAGTGATTGTTTTACTTGCCGCTGCATATGGAATCTTCTGCGTGATCATTGAAGATGACAAGATCTGGTCAGATGCTTCCGTCAACGGGGTAAACATTCAGGGCATGAGCAAAAAAGAAGCTGCACAGGCGGTGGAACAACAGTTTGAAGATACATACAAGGATACGGCAGTCACCGTAGAACTCGACGGTCAGCAGTATTCCATCAACGTATTCCCGATGCTTAGTATCGATGCATCCGCGGAAATTGAGAAAGCGTATGAGAAAGGTCATGGAAATCTTCTGATGCGCGGCGTTGAGTGGGTGGAGATGAAGCAGGGAAAAGCGGAGAAGCTCACCTACGAGGTACAGCCGGCGGCCACCGATCTTGACAAGGTGGAAGAAGGCGTAGCGGCGTGCGGAATCCAGGATTACAACTCCATGCAGGATACCAGCTATGATCTGACCGATTCAGAACTGGTCATCCATAAAGGTATTTCCGGAACAAGACCGGATGTAGATGCCTTAAAAGAGCAGATCAAAGCAAACGTTTCTGCCTTGAACTTCCAGGATGTGATCCAGTGCCCGACCGCAGAGAACCAGCTTACCACACCGGATTTCGACGGAATTGCGAGCCAGATCTATACCGATCCGGTCAATGCAACCCTCGATCCGAACGACGGATATGCCGTTGTATCATCCACAAACGGAAAATCTCTCGATACAGACACCGCAAGAGCGATGTATGACAGCGCGGAGGAGAACACCGACGTTGTTGTTCCGTTTACGTTTACAGAACCGGAAATCACGACCGAGAAGATGAATGCCAACCTGTTCAAGGATGTGCTGGGAACTTACAGCTCCAGCGCAGCCGGCGGAACCAGCGGACGTATTCACAATCTGACCCTCGCGGCGCAGGCCTGCAACGGACAGATCGTTCTTGCAGGAGAAACTTTCTCCTACAACGGTGTCGTAGGTGATACCACAGCCGAAAAGGGCTATCAGGAAGCAGCAGGCTATCAGGATGGTGAAGTTGTCCAGGTACTCGGCGGCGGTGTCTGCCAGGTATCCTCCACACTGTTCTCAGCGATTCTCTATACCGACCTCGATGTCGTAGAGAGAGCCAACCACTCCATGCCGGTTCATTACGTACCGTCAGGAATGGATGCGACCGTATTCTGGGATTACCCGGATTTCAAATTTGAAAACAACCATAAATATCCGGTCAAGATCGTGATGTCGGTAGACAGCAGCGATACCCTGACCGTACAGATTCTCGGAACGAAGGAAAGCGATTATACCATAGAGCCTCGTGTCGAGCAGATCGATGAGATGAGCAACGTAACATACCGTGATTACAAAGATGCAAACGGAAACGTCGTAAAGACCGAATCCGTCTGCGCAAGCAAATACAAACCGTTAAACAGCTCGAACTAAAGAAACGGGAGAGATAAAGCACCTGTCTTTGTCTCTTCCGTTCTTTTTCGGTAAAAAGGCAGTCTCCGGTAAAAATATGTACAGAAAAACTGCAAAAAAAAGTAAAAAAATATGTAAAAAATTTCTTGCATTTCCGGTACTAAAATGCTATACTATAAAACGAACTTTTGCGCGTGGACTTTTTCCTAACCCACAAAAAGAAAGCGCATCCCAAAAGTTTACAACAGAAAATTCCCCTACACGGGGCGCTAGGAGCAAAGAAAGGAGGATTCATCATGAAGGTTAGATCTTCTGTAAAACCGATCTGCGAGAAATGCAAAGTTATCAAAAGAAAAGGTAGCATCAGAATCATTTGTGAGAATCCAAAGCACAAACAGCGCCAGGGCTAATCCGTCATTAGGCTTGATCGTAATTGTGCAGATTTTAAGTGCGGCTGCAGCAAAGAACCACGTGAGTGCGTTGTTTTGCTGTTAATATTATAAAGTGAGACACCTGGCAGAGTTGCAGCCAGGACACCTCCGGCGGATGGACGCGCGGAGCGCAGACATCCCTTATAATATTGCTTAATACTCCGGTCTGTCAGGTGGCAGAAGGAGAAAGGTCGTGCGAACACGGCTGGATACACGCATACCTGTATCCCAATTAGGAAAATATTAATGTTTTAGAAAAATGGAGGACAAAGTACATGGCTCGTATAGCTGGTGTAGACTTACCAAGAGACAAACGTGTTGAGATTGGTCTGACCTATATCTACGGAATCGGTAGAACAAGCGCAGATCGTATCTTAAAAGAGGCTGGAGTAAATCCAGATACACGCTGCAGAGATTTGACAGACGATGAAGTAAAGAGACTCAGCGCAGTTATCGATGAGACTCAGGTTGTAGAGGGAGATCTTCGTAGAGAAATCGCTATGAACATCAAACGTCTGCAGGAGATCGGATGCTACAGAGGTATCCGTCATCGTAAAGGCCTTCCGGTTCGTGGTCAGAAAACAAAGACCAACGCAAGAACCCGCAAAGGTCCGAAGAGAACTGTTGCAAATAAGAAGAAATAATTTAACCAGTAGTCCAATATAAGATAAGAAAGTGTAGGTTAGTTTTAAAATGGCAAAAGTGACAAAGAAAACGACAAAACGTCGTGTCAGAAAAAACGTTGAACACGGACAGGCACATATCCAGTCTTCCTTCAATAATACAATCGTAACACTGACTGATGCAGAAGGAAACGCTCTTTCATGGGCAAGTGCCGGCGGTCTGGGATTTAGAGGTTCAAGAAAATCTACTCCATACGCAGCTCAGATGGCTGCAGAAACTGCTACCAAAGCAGCGCTGGTTCATGGCTTAAAGACTGTTGACGTTATGGTAAAAGGACCAGGATCAGGACGTGAAGCTGCAATCCGTGCCCTTC
>CAVLAW010000103.1:0-8324 GCA_963661155.1 Tidjanibacter massiliensis
GAAGCAGGTAGCATAAACCTGCTCGAGGGTATCACGGCCGAGGTCATTGTAGCCGTATCCTGTAGTTCCGTATAAACATGCCTCACTGACCTTGCATGCCTGCATGGCGTGAATAACCTTTAACTGGTTGTATTCTGCGATTTCATCAATTTTTGCAAAACGCTCTTTTAATTCCTCCTCGATTTTCGTTCCAAATGCAAAAACTTCTTTGGAAATACCGAGCGTGCTGTACATAGCGGCTTTTTCTGTCAACATGATTGTTCTCCTTCTTTTTGTGTTTCTGCTGAAACAATTTCGTTCCAGCGATCCAGCATATATGATAATATTTTTTCTTCGTCGTAATCAAAATCCGGTTTATTGAGCCAGATCACATCCTTTTCCCTTCGGAACCAGGTGAGCTGCCGTTTGGCGAAATGGCGGGTATCCCGCTTGATAATATAGACGGCCTCCTCAAGGGTACATTCACCCGCAAGATACGGGAACAGCTCTTTATAGCCAAGCCCCTGCATCGAGACGAGATCTCTGGTGTAGCCCATTTCTTTTAACCGGGTCACTTCATCCACCAGTCCGTCACGGATCATCTGTTCGACACGCCGGTCGATGCGGTCGTACAGAATCGAACGTTCGTCGTTCAGCACAAAATAAGCAGAACAGTACGGAGATTCCTTCTGCTTCTGCTCCTCATTGTGCTCCGAAATCTTCTGCCCCGTCTCGTAATAGTATTCGAGCGCCCGGATCACGCGTTTTACGTTGTTCGGGTGAATCGCCTCGGCGGATGCGGGATCGACTTCGGAAAGCTTCTGGTACAGCTCTGCCGCACCGTGTTCCGTCGCCGCCTTTTCTTCCAGCTCCTTGCGGATTGGAAGTTCCCCGTGCGATTCCGTGAAATCGACTTCTTTTAAGAGCGCCTGAATATAAAAGCCGGTGCCGCCCGTCACGATCGGGATCTGTCCGGCAGCGTATATTTTTTCCATGGCTTCATGTGCCAGCTCCACAAACTTCACGACGTGGAACTCTTCGGAAGGGTCGAGCACGTCGATCAGGTAATGCGGAACACCGCACATCTCCTCCGGGCGGATTTTGGCAGATCCGATGTCCATATGGCGGTAGACCTGCATGGAATCCGCGGAAATGATGGCTCCGTTCACCGCTTTGGCAAGCGAAATCGAAAGCTTCGTCTTGCCGACGGCGGTCGGGCCGGTCAGGATAATCAAAGGTTTTTTCAAAAAATTCACCTACACAATTCTTTTAAATTTCTTTTCCAGTTCCCGCTTGGAGAGGGAAATGATCGTCGGACGGCCGTGCGGGCAGTGATACGGATCCTCGAGCGTCAAAAGCTCGGCAATGAGCTGCTCCGCTTCCGCGTAGGAAAGATGGTTGTTTCCCTTCACTGCGGCTTTGCACGACATTGTCGCCAGGCGGTCTTTTAAGATTTCCAGCGGCTTTTCACGGACATCCTCGAGATTGTCAAGAATCTCGATAAAGAGTTCCTCTGTCGCAATGCCGTACAGGTTGTGCGGCACGGCGTTGATCGCGTAATCCTTTCCGCCGAACGGGGAAATTTCATAGCCGAAGGACTGGAAAACATCCATATAGCGGGTCACGAGATCTGCTTCCTGCGGAGTCAACGAAACGATCAGCGGTGGGCTGACCATCTGTGATGTGACGTTCTTCTCCCGGTAATTTTTCATCATCCGTTCGAACAGCACTTTTTCGTGTGCCGCATGCTGGTCAATGATGTAGAGATTCTCGCCATACTGAATCAGCCAGTACGTATCGAAAACCTGGCCGATAATGCGGTGCGCTTTTTCTGCTTCCGGGGTGAGGAACTGCTCATCGAAGAGCTGCATCTGGCCGTCTGGTTCGCTGGAAACGGATGCAGACGGCGCTTCTTCTGGAAGAAAAACGTTCTTCTGAGACGGGGCTCCGGCTGCTTGTTGTTCCTGCGTTCCATTCTCTTTTTCGTTCTCAACAGCTTTGGGAACTTCCTGCTCCACAGCACTTCTCTCCTGCTCCTCCCGCTCTTTTTCCTCTTCCGGCTGAACAGGTGCCTGCGCTGTTCCCGTAAATGCATTCGATGTCTCCGCATGTTTTGGAACTGACGGAACATTCTGTGCCGAAGCCATCTCTTTCTGCTCCGGCATTTCTGCTTCTGCAGCAGGTTTTGCTGCACCCGTCTGCGTTGTTGGCTGCGCAGATCCATGCAAATTCTTTGATGCCACGTCCGCTCCAGGCTCGAACAGTGCTTCCTCCTCACGCGTCATCCCCGTCGTCTGCTGAACCGGCACATACGTTTTCGACGCGCGGAATCCATTCCGCTCCGGTTCCGGGAAAATCGGCATTCTCCGGCTCTGGCCGGAAACCGGCTCCACCGGAAGTGACTGCCGCGCAAAGCCTTCTTTGATCTGCCGCTTCTGTTCAAACGGCTCCGGAACCACCATCTGCTCTTTCCGCGCTGCCTTTTCCTCCGCTTTCCGCTCTTTCTCCGACGAAAGCGAAACCTTCACAATCTGCTCCCGATGATTCAATGCATCCGAGATCATATCGCGCATCTGGCGGTAAATCTCCTCCTGATGGGAAAAGCGAAGTTCCATCTTCGTCGGATGCACATTGACATCGACCGCCTCGCCGTCCATCTGGACATAGAACAATGTGAACGGATACTTATGCTGCATCATCGACGTCTGATACCCGTCCTCGATCGCGCGGGCCAGCAGTTTGCTCCGTACATATCGTCCATTGACGTAATAATTTTCAAAATTCCGGTTTCCTCTCGAGATCACCGGTTTTCCGATAAAGCCGTCGATCGTCATCAGCGGGCCTTCCGAATGAATCTCGATCAGCTCCCGTGCGATATCACGACCATAGATATTATAGACAAGTTCCTTTAAATTCCGGTTTCCGCTCGTATGGAGCTTCACCTGCGAATTGACCATATATTTAAACGAAATACCCGGGTGCGACAGCGCGAGCTGCTCCACAACGGAAGTCACCGCGTTCGCCTCCGTCACCGGCGTTTTCAAAAATTTCTGGCGCGCCGGCGTATTGTAAAAAAGATTCCGGACCAGAAAGGTCGTTCCGGTCGGGGCTCCGACCTCCTCGTTGGCCTTCTCCGCGCCGCCCTCAATGACGTAGCGCGTTCCCGTCAGCGCATCCGGCGTCTTCGTAATCATCTCGACCTGCGCAACCGCGGAAATACTTGAGAGCGCCTCACCGCGGAAGCCGAGCGATGCAATCTGCACAAGTTCTTCCACCGAGCGGATTTTACTCGTCGCGTGGCGCAAAAAAGCAAGCGGAACCTGTTCGGCCGGAATGCCGCTTCCGTTGTCCGTGATCCGCACCAACGAGATGCCGCCGTCGCGGATTTCCACGGTAATCGCCGTTGCACCGGCGTCCATTGCGTTTTCCACCAGCTCCTTTACCACGGAAGCCGGCCGTTCCACGACCTCACCGGCCGCAATTTTATCGATCGTATTCTGATCCAGTACTGCTATGGTAGCCATATTTTTCCTTTCTGTTCCTGATTATGTTCTGAAAATTTTTCTGTTTTTCTGTCATTCCCTATTTCCAGCGGTTCTTCACCTTTCCCTGGAAACGGTATAAGGTATTTAAAGCATCCATCGGTGTCATGTTCGAGATATCAAGTTCGGAGAGTTCCTTGATGATATCGTCGTCCTGCACCGTATCGAACAGCGACATCTGCGCCATATCGACTTCGTCGTAGTGAACCGGCTTTGCTTTCGGTTTCTTCTGCATCGTCAGATCCTTGACCGCTGCAGTGATATCGGCATCGCTCAACTGCTCCACCAGTTCCTGCGCACGGGAGAGCACCGACTCCGGCACACCCGCGAGGCGCGCAACCTGAATACCGTAGCTCTTGTCTGCGCCGCCCTGCACAATCTTGCGAAGGAACACGATATCATCGCCCTTTTCTTTGACTGCAATACAGTAATTATGCACGCCCGGCAGCTTTCCTTCCAGCTCCGTCAGCTCATGGTAATGTGTCGCAAACAGCGTCTTTGCGCCGAGCAGCTTCGGATTCGCCACATGCTCAATCACCGCCCAGGCAATCGAAAGGCCGTCGAACGTACTCGTACCTCTTCCGATTTCATCGAGGATCAGCAGGCTGTTCGATGTCGCGTTCCGCAGAATGTTCGCCACCTCGGTCATCTCGACCATAAAGGTACTCTGGCCGCTTGCGAGGTCATCGGACGCGCCGACACGGGTAAAGATACGGTCCACAATGCCGATGTTCGCCTTCGATGCCGGGACAAACGAACCGATCTGTGCCATCAGCACAATCAGGGCCGTCTGGCGCATATACGTCGATTTACCGGCCATGTTCGGTCCGGTAATGACAGACACGCGGTGGTCGCCGTTGTCGAGCAATGTGTCGTTTGCGATAAACATATCATTTGGAATCATCTTCTCGACAACCGGATGGCGGCCGTCTTTAATATCAATCTTGCCGCGCGTATTCAGTTTTGGACGCACGTAGTGATTGTGCTCCGCCACATAGGAAAGTGATGCATACACATCAAGCCTTGCCAGTGCCTGCGCCGTGTGCTGAATCCGCTCTGCTTCTCCGGCAACGGTATCACGCACCGTACAGAAGAGATCATATTCCAGTGCATACAGCTTATCCTCTGCGCCGAGAATGGTATCTTCCAGTTCCTTCAGACGCGGTGTAATATAGCGCTCTGCATTCGTCAGCGTCTGCTTTCTTGTATAATAATCTGGTACAAGGTCTTTAAATGAGTTTGTAACTTCGAGATAATAGCCAAATACCTTGTTGTACTTGATTTTCATGTTTTTGATGCCGGTTTTCTCCCGCTCACTTGCTTCGAGCTCACTCAGCCACTGCTTTCCTTCTGTCTTTGCATGGCGGTAATTGTCGACCATCTCGTTGTAGCCGTCCTTGATCATACCGCCGTCGCGCATCAGATACGGCGGATCATCGACGATAGCCGCATCGACAAGCTGATAGAGATCCTCGAGCGGGTCCAGATCCTCCTGAATCTGCGTCAGTGCACCGCCTTCAAACGAATTTAAAAGCTGTTTGATGTAAGGCAGCATCTCCAGCGACGATTTAAACGCGATCAGGTCACGCGGATTGGCGGACTGGTAACTGATTCTTCCGACGAGACGCTCGAGATCGTAGACCGGACGGAGATATTCGCGGATTTCCTCGCGGATCATGGCCTGGCTGGTCAGAGCCTCCACCGCATCGAGCCGTGCGTTAATTTCCTCCTCGTCAATCAATGGCTGCTCTACGTAGCTTCGCAGAAGACGGGCGCCCATCGCCGTACGGGTTTTATCGAGAACCCAGAGCAGGGAGCCGCGTTTCTGCTTCTCGCGCAGTGTTTCCACCAGCTCAAGATTCCGGCGGCTGGAGCTGTCGATCAGCATATATTTGTCCGTCACATACGGTGTGATCGAGTTCATATGGGAAAGATCGGATTTCTGTGTCTCGTGCAGATACTGGAACAGCGCACCGGCTGCGATCGTTCCGCAGTTGTAATCGGCGATGCCAAGGCCTTCCATCGTGGCGGCGTGGAACTGATCCTGCAATGTGCGGCGGCAGAGATCATCATCAAAATACCAGTCTTCGAGCGCATTGACGCAGATATGGAGGCGGGTTCTGAGATCCTCCGCATCGATGCCGCAGAGTAGGAACGACTGATTGCAGATAATTTCCGCCGGCATAAATTTCGTGATTTCATCTACCAGGCGGCGCGGCTTGTCCATCTCGGTGACAAGGCACTGGCCTGTGGAGATATCCGCGGTGGAAATGCCGAAGCATCCTTCCATGCAGACGATCGACATAATGTAGTTGTTCTTCGTCTCATCGAGTCCCTGCGGAATCAGCGTCGTACCCGGTGTGACAACACGGATAACTTCGCGCTTTACCATGCCCTTTGCCTGCTTCGGGTCCTCCATCTGCTCGCAGATCGCAACCTTATGGCCGTTCTCCACCAGACGGTTGATGTAGCCTTCTGCCGCATGATACGGGATGCCGCACATCGGGGCACGCTCCTCCATGCCGCAGTCCTTGCCGGTCAGGGTGAGCTCGAGTTCTTTGGACACCAGGGTGGCGTCCTCGAAGAACATTTCGTAGAAGTCACCCAGGCGGTAAAACAGAATGGTGTTGGCCGGATCGGTTAAACCTGTTTTGGTCTGGCAGTAATGCACCATCATTGGACTCAGCTTTTCGCACTGATCCAGCGCATCCTGTGCAGTCACCGGGCACGTAGACATCAGCGTTGGTGGTTTAATTGCCGTATTTTTTATTTCTGTATCGTTCATTTGTATTTCATACCTTTTCTCAAGAATAAATATAAGAAGTATAACAAAGGTCATACCTGCACAATTTTAGCATGAAACCCGAAATTGTGCAAGATTCGCAAGCGGATAAAATGCCCTCTCCCTGTCGATGGTTTTTCTCAAAATCACACGCCCGGGAAGAGAGCATTCTCTTTACTTTTTCTTTTTCTGTCTCCATTTTGAGAAAGACGCGCCCACCAGCATAATCAGAATAAAAATGGCAGCAATCGTTTCATAAATCTGTACGCCGGTATTGACAGGACTGTCGTCAATCGAGCGGTAATCGCGTTCCAGACGCCAGAGCATCGCCATCCGGTCCATGAAATCAATCTGCCGCGTGCCGTCCGTCTCGGTCTGAAAGACGGCACGGTAGATATTCGTATACCACTGGTCAAGAAGGCTGACCCCTTCTCTTCCGATCTTTCCGGTGCCGATCTCCTCATCATTTTCATCATACAGAATCTTCATTTAACTGAAAGGATGAAACGGTATGTAAATCCCCGTCCGGTTCGCGTTAAGAAATCGAAATTACGCGTCCGGTCTCCGCCATTGTTCTGTGGGAGATGGAAATCACGGTACGATCTTTTGAAACCCGGCGCAGTGCATTCAGTACCATCTTCTCGGTCTCTGCGTCAAGGTTTGCCGTAATCTCATCGAGAAGCAGGATTTCCGGTTCTGCCGCCGCCGCACGTGCGATGGAGAGAAGCTGCCACTGTCCCTGTGAGAAAAGATCCGGCGTGCAAAGGGTATCGTATTTCTCCGGAAGTGATTCAATCGTCTCGGCAAGTCCGGTCAGTTCTGCGGCTTTTTTCACGTTTGCATCGGAAATCTTCGTATCATACAGTGTAATCTGGTCTTTCAATGTTCCAGGTACCATATGGAACGACTGCTCCACATAGCCGAAGACTTTCCGTTTCTTCGCATCCGGCAGATCGACCGACGGAACACCCTGGATCAGAACCTCTCCTTTCTGCGGCTCATATAAGCCGAGCAGCAGTTTGAAAATCGTACTCTTTCCGGCACCCGTTCTTCCGGACAGGGTTACCTGCTCGCCTTTTTTGATCTGCAGGCTCACATCGTTCAGGATCACCTGGCTTTCGTCATATCCAAACGTGACATCTTTTAACTCGGCAGCCAGCCCATCCTCTGCGTATTCAGTAAGAGCAGCAGGCTCTTTCTTTTCCTCAAGACCGTAGAACTCATTGATTCTCGAAATACCGGCGAGGGCGGACTGAATTGTCTGGATTTCCATACCAAGGCTTTCAACTGGGGTAAAGATCTGGGAAATGTAGTTCATGACGGCAACGGCGGTTCCGGCAGACATGCCGAACAGTTTTAACACGGTCGGATTGCCGGATGCGGAAAGCAGCATAACAACAGCGACAACAATGGCATTCAGAATCAGAATAACCGGAGAATAGAACGCGTCATAAAAGTTGGTTTTCTCCATCGCGCTGTAGCTGTCATCGATATAGCGGGAATACTGCTGCTCCATATACGTTTCTTTCTGCAGGCAGTGGATCGTCCGGATGTTGTGCAGCGTCTCCGGAACATGGCCGGAAGCACGGCTGACCGCACAGCGGTTGGCGATCTGGGATGCCAGCATGTTTTTCTGCACGTGGCGGGTAAACAGGAACAGCACCGGCAGAAGGACGATCAGTACGATCGTAAGTCCGCGGTTTGTTACCCAGATGACAACAAGGATACTTAAGATCTTGCAGGCATCGGCAAACATGCTGATGATGCCGGATGTGAACAGGTTTTCCACGGTGTCAACATCACCGACAAATCTTGATACGAGAGCGCCCGGCTCCTGGCTGTTCAGCTCGTTGGCGGAAAGGCGTCCGAACTTTTCCATCAGGCTGCTTCGAAGCGCATGTGTAATTTTCTGACCGAATACTGTCAGAAGGCTTTCACGTCCGGATTCAAGAAGACCCGTTAAGGCGAGAAGTCCGAAATACAGCAGAATTCCGCCCGTCCAGAGGGTGTGATTATTGGTC
>CAVLAW010000104.1:0-8253 GCA_963661155.1 Tidjanibacter massiliensis
TCATACAGCTGCTCGCAGAACAGGGATGTATTGTCGCTCTCGCCGTTTTTCAGAATGTACTGAACGAGCGGATGTTTTGCATTCAGAATCAGAGTTTCCTGTCCGCCGAACATGGACGGATCCATGCCGGTCATGCCGTACATCTTCATCATATCCTGCATCCGGCGGCTCTCCTCAGAGAGAGTTACCATAGAAGATACATTCTCGTCTTTCAGGTTTTCTACTTTGACGGTCAGATCTTTCTTGTCCAGAACTTTGCGGAACAGATCGGTCAGCGTCTTGGTAGCATCGGTCAGATCCTCACCGGACTCCTCTTTCATATCGTTGGTCAGGTCTGCATCGATTCTCTGGAAGGTTACATGCTCATTGTAACGCTCTGCATGAGTGATGAATGCGGAGTCAATGTTGTGTTTTAAGATCACAGCATCCATACCCTGGCTGCGGAACATGTTGATATACTGGCTCTGCTGAACTTCGTCGGTCACGTAGTAAACGGTTGTTTTCTCCGGCTCTTTCTTCTCGTCAGCATTCTCAGTGTTTTCGGTATTCTCAGCAGTTTCAGCCTTCTCCGCGGTATTCTCTGCCGGAGCTTCCTCTTTCTTGTTCTCGTTGATGCAGTCCTCAAGGGTCAGATATTTGCCGTCGATGTTCTTGAACAGGATGTAATCCATCATCTTCTTGGAGAATTTCTCATCCTTGATGCATCCGTATTTGATAAATGGATTGATATCATCCCAGTATTTCTCATAGTTCTCACGGTCGGTCTTGCACATGCCGGAGAGTTTGTCTGCGAACTTCTTGGAGATGTAATCGGAAATCTTCTTCACAAATCCGTCGTTCTGCAGTGCGCTTCGGGATACGTTCAACGGCAGATCCGGGCAGTCGATGACACCTTTTAAGAGCATCAGGAATTCCGGAATGACTTCTTTGATGTTGTCGGCGATAAATACCTGATTGTTGTACAGTTTAATGGTTCCCTCGATGGAATCGTACTCGGTGTTGATGCGCGGGAAGTACAGGATACCTTTGAGGTTGAATGGATAGTCCATGTTCAGGTGGATCCAGAACAGCGGCTCGCGGTAGTCATTGAAAACTTTGCGGTAGAACTCTTTGTAGTCCTCATCGCTGCACTCGTTCGGATGTTTCGTCCACAGCGGGTGAATATCGCTGATGGAAACCGGGCGTTTGTTGATTTTTACTTTCTCTTTTGCCGGAGAAACTTCAACCTGCTCTTTGGTTCCGTCCTCCTTTTCTTTCTCTTCGTATTTTGCATCCTCGTGGATGTGCTCAACGACAACGTCGTCGTCTTTTAATTCGCTCTCGTCGATGGTCTCGTACTCCTGCGGTGCGTTTGCCTTGGAAAGGAAGATTTCAACCGGCATGAAGGAGCAGTATTTTTCGAGAACTTCACGGACACGGTACTCGTTGGCGAACTCGAGGCAGTCCTCATTGAGGAACAGGGTGATTTCGGAACCAACGGTTGTCTTATTGCCTTCCGACATATCGTACTCGGTGCTTCCGTCGCAGGTCCAGTGTACCGGAGTGGATCCTTCTTTATAGGAAAGGGTATCGATGTGAACTTCGTCTGCTACCATGAAAGCAGAGTAGAAGCCGAGGCCGAAGTGGCCGATCATCTGATCCGGGTTGGTTTTGTCTTTGTATTTCTCCAGGAACTCGGTAGCGCCGGAGAAAGCGATCTGGGTAATGTATTCTTCGACTTCGTCAGCCGTCATACCGATACCGTTATCGATGAATTTCAGGGTTTTCTCATCCGGGTCTACGATGACCTGAATGGCTGGTTTGTAGTCATCCGGCAGCGTATATTCGCCCATGCCGTCGAGTTTTTTCAGTTTGGTAATGGCATCGCAGCCGTTGGAAACGAGCTCGCGGACAAAGATGTCGTGATCGGAATACATCCATTTTTTGATAATCGGGAAAATATTGTCGCTGTTGATTGAAAGATTTCCATGTTTCGCACTCATGAGAAACACACTCCTTTTCTTATAAAAATATTTTGTCCCAGCAAGGTGGGAATTGTATGTTTTTGTCTTGTGTGCAGTCTTTTTTGCTGCTCTGATAGTTATAGTAATACTGGCACAGGGAAAAGTCAAGAAAAAATTAGCACTCAAGAAAAAAGAGTGCTAACAGAATGGCGAAAACCATTGAATTTACTGGGGTTACGGGAGTTTCTAAAACTTTTGTAAAGTTGCGGATAACGGCGATCACGCTTGTTTTCAGAAGGGCAGTATGATACAATGAAAAAGCAGAAAGGCTGCAAAACCAGAGAAAAAGAGGGGGATGTCACCATGAGTATGATTGCCATGATGGAACAGTTGAAAGCAGAAAAAGGACTGGGAGAGTACAAAAACATTGCAACCGGACATGAAGTCGTGAAGGTCAACTGGGGAAGAACGATTCTGATGAATCTGATCGGCATGCACGGCTCGTCTGTCCGTGTTGGAAAATATTTCTTATTTTATTTTACGCCCGCCGGACTTGGAATTGTGGAGTATCACAGCAGGACGATGGAGGGAATTGACGATTTTCTGCCGTGGAAAGAGGTTACAGACTTTAAGATCAAAAAGGGGCTTATGGAAAGCGATATGAAATTTACGTATCAGGGACAAAAATTCCATATGAAACTTACAAAAGTAATGATGACCGATCCATGGGTAAAAGAGAATATGCAGAATCTCATGGCAAACAATTTTTACCGAATTACGATGTAGGGAGAAGTTACATGGTCAATGCAACGAAAATGGCGTTGGAGGAATCGTTGAAGAAGTTGCTTTTAAAGAAGCCGCTGGACAAAATTACGATCAATGATCTGACGACGGACTGCGGAATCAGCCGCATGGCGTTTTACTATCATTTTAAGGATATCTACGATCTCGTCGAGTGGTCGTGCCTGGAGGATGCAAAAAAGGCGCTGCAGGGAAAGAAAACGTACGAGACGTGGCAGGAGGGACTGCTGCAGATTTTTGAGGCAGTTCTTGAAAATAAACCATTTATTATGAATGTCTACCATTCCGTGAGCCGCGAGCAGATTGAGACGTATCTCTTTCATCTGACGCACGATCTTTTATACGGCGTGGTGCAGGAAAAAGCGAAGGAAAGCGGCATCTCCGAGGAGGACCAGAGCTTTATCGCGGATTTCTATAAGTACAGTTTCACAGGAGTCATGCTCGACTGGATCAAGGACGGCATGAAAAAAGATTACCACGAGATTGCGGAGAAAATGCATTGTACGGTGGAAGGAAACGTCGTTCGTTCCATCGAGAATTTCCAGAAAAACAGATAAATTATTGTAACTATTCAGAGCCCCATCTCGATTCCGCTGCGCTGCATCTCGATGTGGCTTCTCGCCATATGAAATTCCAGAAAAAAGCGCTCATTCATGCAAGCATGATTCGCGATTTTTTCTTCCATTTCGCATGGCTCTGAATAGTTACACTTTACAAAACAGGGCGGGTGATAAAAATTTTATCATCCGCCCTGTTTTGTAAATGGAAAAGCGGGGAAAAATGAAGTAAGATTCAAAATGTCAACAGACAACAGCAACACAGACAGAAACTTGTGAAACACGAAAGCAGCATAACCAATACGAGCCAGGAATTCAAAAAACATTCCGGCAGTCGTATTTAGAAAAGAAAGGATGAACGTCTATGTCAAAAAAAGGATTAAAATTCGGAATTGCATCAGCAGCAGTCATCGGAGCTGGAGCAGCAGTGCTGCAGGCAAAAAACAAGAGTGAAGCAAAGAAAGCAGCGGAAACAACCACAGTAAACGCTGATCCAAAGAATGATTACCGCAACACCGAGCGCGGAAAAGATAAGAAAAACAGCAAAGGCATCTATTACACCAACGGAAACTACGAAGCATTCGCAAGACCGGAAAAACCGGAAGGCGTCGATGAGAAGAGCGCTTATATCGTAGGAAGCGGCCTTGCATCCCTCGCAGCAGCGTGTTTCCTTGTAAGAGACGGACAGATGAAAGGTGACCACATCCACATTCTCGAGGCCATGGACATCGCCGGCGGCGCCTGCGACGGTATCTACGATCCGACCCGCGGCTACATCATGAGAGGCGGCCGTGAGATGGAGAACCACTTCGAGTGCCTGTGGGATCTGTTCCACAGCATCCCGTCGATCGAGACACCTGGCGTATCCGTTCTCGACGAGTATTACTGGCTGAACAAAAAAGACCCGAACTACTCCCTGTGCCGTGCAACGAAGAACCGCGGCGAGGATGCCCACACCGACGGCAAATTCAATCTGAGCCAGAAAGGCTGCATGGAGATCATGAAACTCTTCATGACGAGAGATGAAGATTTGTACGACAAGACGATTGAGGATGTCTTCGATGATGAAGTCTTCAATTCCACCTTCTGGCTGTACTGGAGAACGATGTTCGCATTCGAAAACTGGCACAGCGCACTGGAGATGAAGCTGTACTTCCAGAGATTCATCCACCACATCGGCGGACTGCCGGACTTCTCCGCGCTGAAATTCACGAAATACAACCAGTATGAGTCCCTGATTCTTCCGATGAAGAAATATCTTGAGGATGCCGGCGTAGAGTTCCAGTTCAACACCGAAGTAACGAATGTCATCTTCGAAATCAACGACGGAAAGAAAGTCGCAAAAGCTATTGAGTGCAAAGTAAATGGCGTGGAGAAAGGCATTGTTCTCACTGAGAATGATCTTGTATTCGTTACTAACGGAAGCTGCACAGAAGGCACCATCTACGGCGATCAGAACCATGCGCCGAACGGTGATGCAGAAGTCCGCACAAGCGGCTGCTGGAGTCTGTGGAAAAACATTGCAAAACAGGATCCGTCCTTTGGTCATCCGGAGAAATTCTGCTCCGATATTGCAAAGACGAACTGGGAATCCGCAACGATCACCACACTCGACGACAAGATCATCCCGTATATCACCAATATCTGCAAACGTGATCCGAGAACCGGAAAGGTTGTTACCGGTGGTATCGTAAGCTGCCAGGATTCCAAGTGGCTTTTAAGCTGGACGATCAACCGTCAGGGCCAGTTCAAAGACCAGGATAAAGACAAGGTATGCGTATGGGTTTACAGCCTGTTCACCGACGTGCCGGGCGACTATGTGAAGAAACCGATGAAAGAGTGCACCGGTAAAGAGATCACCGAAGAGTGGCTGTACCACCTCGGTGTGCCGGTTGACCAGATTCCGGAGCTGGCAGAAAACAGCGCCGTCTGCGTACCGACCATGATGCCGTACATCACCGCATTCTTTATGCCGAGAAGAAAAGGCGACCGCCCGGATGTCATCCCGGATGGCTGCGTGAACTTCGCGTTCCTCGGACAGTTCGCCGAGACTCCGCGTGATACCATCTTCACAACTGAGTATTCCGTTCGTACCGCAATGGAGGCTGTTTACGGACTCCTCGGCGTAGACCGCGGCGTACCGGAAGTATGGGGCAGCGTTTACGACATCCGCGACCTGCTGGACAGCTCCGTGAAACTGATGGACGGCAAATCCCCGCTGGAAATCGAACTTCCTGGACCGCTGAACGTGCTGAAAAAACCTCTGCTGAAGCTGGTAGACGGAAATGTAGTCGGAGATCTCTTAAAAGAGCATGGAATCATCAAAGAGGATATGCTGAAGTAAGAAATAGAATAAGAAGATAAAGATAAGACCTGCGCTTTTCAAACGGCGCAGGTCTTTTTGCGTTGTATTCGAAAGAAAAATAGCAGATTTTTCCGGATTCAGGTAAAAAATGTCCGGTATGGAACGGGCGGCATTTTTATTATAATACAGATAAAGAAAACGAGGAGGTACAGGATGATGAGTGCATTGTCACAAAAAGGAAACGCCAGGAATCCGGGAAGATCTTCGACAAGAAGGGCGTGGACGGGAAAACAGAAACAGGGATTCAAAAAAATGCTGATGATTATGCCTTTCATGGTTATGGTGGCAGTTTTAAGCTATTATCCGCTTCACGGTTGGATCTATGCGTTTTATGATTACAAGCCGCCAAGACCGTTGTCAAAATGTGAGTTTGTAGGTCTTAAGTGGTTTATTTCCCTGGTGGAGAATGAAACAAAACGAAAACAGATTTTTGAAGTATTGAGGAATACATTTGCTATGAGCGGTCTTGGCATCCTCACATCATGGCTGCCGATGATCTTTGCAGTTTTTCTGAACGAGCTGAAAAGCAACCGGTATAAAAAAGCGGTACAGACACTGACAACGATCCCGAACTTTATCAGTTGGGTCCTGATCTATTCTCTCGCCTATTCCTTATTTTCCAGTACAGGAATGGTGAATACGCTGTTAACAAAAATAGGATTTATCAGTGAACCGATCTTATTTCTGCAGTCGAGCGAACATACCTGGCTCAGCATGTGGGCATGGGGAACCTGGAAGAGTCTTGGATGGTCCGCCATCATGTATATGGCAGCAATCGCAGGAATTGATCAGGAGCAATATGAAGCTGCCAGAGTGGATGGCGCGACACGTTTTCAGCTGATCCGCTACATTACCATTCCCAATCTGCTTCCTACCTATTTTGTACTGCTGGTATTAAATATTGCAAACTTTTTGAATAACGGTATGGAACAGTATTTCGTATTTCAGAATGCATTTAACAGTGACACGATTCAGGTACTTGATCTTTATGTGTATAACCTTGGTATGAAAGCAGGAAATTATTCACTGGCGACTGCGGTCAGCATCCTAAAGAGTGTGGTCAGTATCGCGCTGCTTACAACAGTAAATGAACTGTCCAAGGCAATCCGTGGAGAATCCGTAGTCTGACCGGGCGGAAAGGAGAAGAAGATGAAGAAAAAAGAATCTGTTTCGGATAAAATCGCGGATATCATCATTGTGCTGATCTTTTTGATCTTTACGATTATGTGTGTCTATCCGTTTTATTATATGTTTATCAATACGATCAGCGCGAATGATTTAAGTGCGGCGGGGGATATTCTGTTCTGGCCGAAAGGAATTCATTTTCAGAATTATAAAGATGTATTGTCCCTGGACGGACTGGGGAATGCAGCATTTGTTTCTGTGGCAAGAACGGTGATCGGAACGGTGAATACGGTGCTTGGCTCTGCGTTTTTGGGCTTCATGTTTACGCAGAAGGATATGATGGGAAGAAAATTCTGGTATCGGTTCACGGTCATGACGATGTATATCAGCGCGGGAATGATTCCATGGTATATCACGATGATGAAGCTGCATCTGTTAAATAATTTTCTGGCGTATGTACTGCCGTGTATTGTTTCTCCGTTTAATATTATTCTGGTAAAGACATACATAGAGTCCACACCGAAGGAACTGCAGGAAGCAGGGATCATAGATGGTGCAGGTACGATGACAATTTTTGCGAGAATCATGCTGCCGATCTGCAAACCGATTCTTGCAACCGTGACAATCTTTTCGGCGGTAGCACAGTGGAATTCATTTCAGGATACGCTGTTCCTTGTGACAGATACCAAATTATATACACTGCAGTACGTGCTGTATCAGTATATCAACCAGGCAAGTTCACTGGCATCGCTGTTTAAAAATACGTCATCCATGGATGCGCTTGCAAGTGCAGCAACAGCACAGACACCTACCAGTGTCAGAATGACAGTAACAGCAATTGTAGTTCTTCCGATTCTGCTGGTTTACCCGGCTTTCCAGAAACATTTTGTCAAGGGAATCATGGTAGGATCGGTTAAAGGATAAAAAAGAGAGGAAGGTAAAGAAGAATGAAAAAAAGAAGAATAGTTTCCATGTTACTGGCCGGAATGATGGTGATTTCTGCCGCAGGATGCGGAAATACTGCGTCAGATACATCGACAGAGGGACAGAGTACGCAGGAAGATGCAAAGGAAAGCAATGATGCATCACAGAAAGATTTTGTTACCTGGGATTTTTACTGCCAGCAGGCAAATTATCAGGGAATTCAGGGTGGATGGTACGGAAAAGTATTAAAAGACAAACTGAATATTGAACTGAATATTATTTCGCCGATTGTATCAGGCGGCGGTGACAGTCTGTACCAGACGAGATCCATATCCGGTAATCTGGGAGATATCGTTGTATTAGATTATGCGAAAATGAAAGAGTGTGTGGAGAACGGACTGGTAATCGATCTTTCTTCTTATTTGAGCAATTGCAAAAATATTTCCCAATATCAGACCGGTATCGATAATTTGACGGAGTATATTGGAGAGGACGGCGTGTATGCAATTCCGCTTGGAATGTCTACAGAGTCTCCTAC
>CAVLAW010000105.1:0-8247 GCA_963661155.1 Tidjanibacter massiliensis
GCCAAGTTCATCCGCATGCAGTGCCTCCTCGACCGTCGAGCAGTCCGCCATCCAGAGCTGTGACGGATACTTTTCTTTCATCTCCTGGAAAAACGCATCAAGGCTCTTTCCGCCCGGCCGCGCCGTCCCCGTCGCATCCATCGCGATGATCTCCGGTCCCGCAGCGATCAGTTCTTCTACTTCCTGCTCCGTCGGCGTAATATAAACCCGGCTGTCGTCATAATCCCTTTTTACGATTCCGATGATCGGCAGATCCACCTGTTTCTGGATCTTACGGATATCCTCCGCCGTATTCGCACGGATTCCGGCGGCTCCACCCATCTTTGCCGCAAGTGCCATTCTTCCCATGATAAACGAGGAATGAAGCGGCTCTGCCGGGAGCGCCTGGCACGATACAATCAAATTTCCCTTTAAGTTTTCAATTTTCTGATTCATCTTATTTTTGTCCTTTTAAAAGATTTTCCAGTTCCGCAACCGTATCCCACGGAATTTTCCGAATGCGGCATCTAGCAAGGCAGCTCTGATCTTCGATGCCTCCCGCACAGTACGCCAGCAGAAGATCGGTTTCTGTAAAGAAAATGGCACAGTAGCAATACCCGCGGCTCTCCTCATTTTCAAAGGCAAACGGTTCGGAAAAGTTCTCCCCGTTGTCCCAGGAAAATGCCAGTACAAGCGGGCATCTGCCGCCCTGAAAATAGTCGGTGACTTTCGTTCTGCCGTTGTACTCCGGAATCGGATTCCATACAGCAAGCAGCGCTCCGTCCGGCAGCCGTTTCATCGAAAGCGGGCTGTTCGGCGCGGTAAATACGGATGGCTCGCACATCGTCCAGTGCTCTCCTCCATCCTCCGAAAATGCCTGATAATGGCGGCCGAGATCCGTTCTCGCCCATCCCATCAGCTTCCCATCGGAAAGCTCGATCACGCCCGGCTCCTGCAGGCCCGTCTCACAGTTCCGGTACGAGGACGGCAGTGCCACACGCCCGGCGCTCTCCTGCCACGTTCTTCCATCGTCATCCGAATAGAAAAAGGTCATCTGTGCGATCTCGCTGTACCTCGTTTCCGTCACCGGATGTGCCGCTGCCGGGATCAGAATCCGTCCACTCGTTAAGCGGATCACGCGGTCATTGTTGACGACAAAGACAAAATTTCCATCGGTGCAGAGTACGCGGTCGCTCCACGTCTTTCCCTCGTCTGATGAGCGGCGCAGATACATTTTCAGATCCGACTCGTTTTTCCGCACCAGATAAAACAGCCCGATATCTCCATTCTCCATGCGGAGCAGCGAAACGGACATAATGTTCATCGCTCCCTCGTCCTCGCATTTCAGCAAAATGTCCGTGCTCTTTTCGTGCAGTTCCCCGTCAAACGTGATCCGGCACAGATCTGAAGCTGCCGCATCCGCCGCCGATTCATCGCGGAACCGGCTGTAAATAAAGATCAGATCTCCATTTCCAAGCCGCAGAAACGCCCCCTCGCTGTTCCGCAGGTTCTTCTTCTCCGCTTCCGGCGCAAGATCCGTTACAATCTCTCCAAGACTGAAATAATTCATGATGTTCTCCTCTAAAAAAAATGCCCCTTTTCAAGTAAACATATCTGATTCTGCATCTGATTTTTATTTACTCAAAAAAGGGGCATCACGGAAGTGTGTGTTACTCGTTTATCTCAGATTTTCATCTGATCTGTGTGTTATTACTCTGCTATAGAAGCCTTCCATGCGTCGTACTGGGTCTGTGCCTCTTTCAGTACATCCTGATATCCGGCCTCATCCAGTGCGCTCTGGTATTCGTCAATAACAGATTCAACGTCTGTAGATGCATATCCGCCGTTCTCCAGTACGAAACCATACTGTTCGAAAACGTTTACACATGCGCTGTACTGTGCTTCTACATTGGATTTATCAAAACGGAAACCTGCTGCGCAGGAAGTTTCTGCTTCATTGTTCATCTGCTCATACATTTCTACTTTGTTGTCCGGCTCATTCTCAAGCAGAGTCAGCGGAACTACAGAGCAGGATTCCCATGCACTGTGTGAATAAGCTTCAGAGTCCTGAACAACTTTTCCATCCTCGTTTAAGGTGTAATCCTCACCTTCAATACCGTAAGTATAAAGGTCAGCTAATTTCGTATCGGTGTACAGCAGTCCCAGGAAGTCGATGCATGCTTTCGCCTGCTCTTCACTGGAGTTTGCGGTAATCGCATAGCAGGAACCAAGTGTTGAGGTGGAATGCATATATTTATTGGTAAGTCCCTCTACAATCGCCTCATCCTGTTTGTCACGTCCCTCAGAGTTTTCCTCATCGTTTGGAACGCAGGTCCACCAGTTCCAGCCCCAGTCCTGTGTCTGGCACAGAGTATCCGATGTTGTCTTTGTCACTTCATCCTCAGAAATATATCCTTTTTCTGCCCATTCACACATCAGCTCGGTAAATTCTTTGTACTTGTCGGTCTGAATCGGATTGACTACTTCGTCTTTCTCTCTGTCTACACCCAGGAATGAGTAGCTGGCAAAGAAATCAAAGTCATTCATGTAGAGACGAGCGAACATCGCTGTTTTTCCTGTAGTGTATGGATATTTAATTCCATCATTCTTGCAGTCCTCCAGGAATGGTTCGATATCTTTCAGTGTTTTCACAGTAGAAAGATCCCATCCAAATTTGTCTACGAGTTCCTGACGGGTCTTCAGATCGTATCCTTCATAGGATTCTTTGTAAATCGGAATAAAGTAATCTTTTCCATCATACTGTGCTGCCGTCCAGATTCCCTCCGGCATGGAATCATAAAGTGTGGTTCCCGGAAGCAGATCCGTGATATCATAGACTGCATTCTGTCTGTACAGGTCATCCGTACCGATAGTGGACTGCCAGCTTGCGGTTGTAAGAAGATTGATTTCGTTATTGGCCAGTGCCAGATTTGCCTTATCGTTAAACTCACCGGATGCAATATCATGAAGTTCTACTTCTACATTAATCTTATCGCCGATATAATCGTTGATGGCATCCTGTACTTTCTGTACCTGTGCACTGTCCGGATTTGCCAGCATCCAGCTTGCATGATAGATGCTAATCTTTGTTTTACCATCGGAAGTTTTCTCCGTATTGCCGCTTCCCGCTGTGTCCGTTGAAGACTCTCCCGATGTGCTCTTGGTATCGGTTGTTCCCGAATCACTTCCGCACGCTGCCAGGGAGCCTGCTGCCATCGCGGATGCCAGCATCACTGCGAGGATTTTACTTGTTCTTTTCTTCATCTTTGTTACCCTCCTTGAGTAGTTTTTGTATGTTCAGAGCTGCAGCACCTTCACCGCAGCTCCGGATACCATTGGTTTCGATCAGCCTTTGACTGATCCTACGGTCAGACCTTTGACAAAGTATTTCTGGAAGAACGGATACGCAATCATGATCGGTCCGATAACGACAATTACCGTTGCCATCGTTGCCGAATACTGCGGTACCGTTCCTCCGATGGCTGCCAGTGCGACTGCCGGAATATTTCGGGAATTCAGCAGAACCTCGATGCTCTTCTGAATATTGACCAGCAGTAACTGCAGCGGTTTCTTGGAATCGCTGGTGATGTAAAGCAATGCATTCTGCCAGTCATTCCAGTATGCCGTTGCCATCATGAATCCAACGGCTGCAAGGGTTGGTTTCATCAGCGGAAGGGTGATCTGGAAGAAGGTCCGGTACTCACCGGCTCCGTCGATCTTTGCCGCTTCCATCAGCTCCTCCGGAATGCTGTTCGCTATGTAGGTTCGGATGATAATCACATTCATCGTCGTGACACAGAGCGGGAAAATCAGCAGCCAGATGCTGTCTTTCATATGGTAATAAGAAGTATAGATAACGTAGCAGGAAAGCTGTCCGCCGTTAAAGAGCATCGGGATCAGCATGTAAACGGATAAAAATTTGCTCAGACGAAAACCTTTTCGGCTGATGGAATAAGCAAACATACTCATGACAAACAGACCGATAAACGTACCGCCTACGGTGATGAAAATGGTGACTCCGTACGATACGGCAAGCTGTTTTCCGTATTTTAATACGGCATTCATACCTGCTGTCGACCATTTTGCCGGGAAATAACTGAATCCGTTTGCTGCAATCGTCTTCTCATCGGTGAAGGCCGAGATAAAGACCAGAATGATCGGCAGCGCGCAGAACAGAGTATATAAAATCAGACAGCAAAGTAAAATAATCTGTCCGGCTCCGGCTCTCTTAGATGCCGGAATGTAATTGTGATTGTCTTTTTTACTCATAACTTTCCAATGCCTCCTGACTTAGAACAGTGCGTTTTCCGGTGCAATTTTACGAACCAGTCCATTTGCAAGGAGCATCATGAACAATCCGACAACTGATTGGAAGAATGTTGTTGCTGCAGTAAATCCGAAGTTCGAATTCTTGAAGATCGAGTTCAGAACGTAGGAATCAATAACCTGTGTTGTTGAATACAGCACACCGCTGTTTCTTGTTACCTGATAGAACAGACCCGTATCAGATCTCATGATGTTGCCGACACTGAGGAGCAGCATAACGGTAATCATCGGAAGAAGAGACGGAATGGTAATGTGGCGGATCTGCTGCCATTTATTCGCACCATCGATCTCGGCAGCCTCATAAAGCGAGGTATCAATACCGGCGAGAACGGACATATAGAGAACGGAGCCGTAACCAACGCTGTTCCACATTTTTACAATCGTCAGAATCCACGGCCATGCCTTCGGTGTCGAATAAAATCTCGTCGCAATGTTGAAAGTGTTGTTCAGAATACCGGTATCGGTGCTCAGGTATGCATAAACGATAAACTGAACTGCCGCATAGGAAATGAAGACCGGGATAATCATAACCGTCTGCATTGCCTTGCTGGCTTTTTTGAACACACACTGGTCAATCGCAATGGCAAGCACAACGTTCAGAAACGTTCCGAGAGCGGTAAAGATTACGTAATACATCAGTGTATTTTTCGTCATCGTCACGAAAGTCGATTTGGATGCAAGCAGGAATTTGAAGTTTTCAATTCCATTCCATGGACTTGCCCAAATTCCCTTGGAATAGTCGAAGGACTTGAATGCCATCACCAGACCTGCCATGGGAATGTAGCTGAAAAACAGCAGAATCAGAAACGCCGGAAGCGCCATGACCACATGCGCTCTGTGTTTCCATGTGTTTTGGAGAAAATCTTTCATTTTCATACCTCCTTCTTCCTCTGTTCTCTTCTGCGGCAGAGGTTCCGCATCCTGTTTATCCCGCCTCCGTCAGATTTTTTACGGATCGTCCGGGATAAATTTTTCCTTCCACAAGAAGATGTTCTACCAGACATAGTTTCGGCTGCTCAATCTCATCGATCAGCTTTTCTGCCAGCCGTCTTCCGAGCAGCTCGGAATCCTGCTTTAACGTTGTAAGCGCAGGTTCCAGATACTTTCCGATCTCGATGCCGTCATAGCCGATCGTCGAGATATCTTCCGGCACTCTTTTTCCTGCCAGCGTAATGGCATTGAAGCCGCCGATATAGGCGAAATCATCTGGAAACAGAATGCAGGTCGGACAGTTTCTGCATTTCAGAAGTGCTTCGGTCTCCAGATACGTTTTCGTCGTATCTCGGTATGCCGACTCCCGCACATATTCCAGCGGAACTTCAATCCCAAGCTCTTTGCATGTCCGGTAAAATGAAGAGACACGGCTTTTTGTCTCCGCTGATTTCTCTCCGTGGATGTATGCAATTCTTCTGTGCCCCATTTCAAAGGCATAACGGACAAGATCGGAAATTCCTTTTACAGTGTCTGACACAACTGCGCTTCTGTCGTTGAAAACATGATCAAAGGTCACCACCGGCAGATCACTTTCCACCAGTTCCTGAATTTCCGGATCGTGGAAATCCGTACAGAGGACTGCCACGCCGTCAAACCGGCGGTATTTACAGTGCTCCAGATACGTCATCCTGTGATCCCAGGCGGAAAGATTTCCATTTTTGCTGACGAAGGTGATGTCATACCCTTTTTCTTCCGCGCAGCACTTCAGGCTGTTCAAAACGGTTGCATAATGGTCGTGTGTCAGATCATTTCCTGATTTTCCCGAAAAAAGGACCCCGATATTGTAAGTTCTGTTCGTCTTCAATACTTTCGATGCAAAATTGGGAACGTAGCCCATCTTTCTTGCCATTTCCCGAACTCTCTCTTTCGTCTCCTCGCCGACGTCATGGTGATTGTTCAGCGCCTTGCTGACCGTTGCCACCGAAACTCCACATGCGACCGAGACGTCTTTGATTGATACCATAAGATCCCGATCCTTTCCGGTTTTACTTAAACCTTTTCGTTTCCTGCCCTTCTTCCTTTCCTCCTTCCCGCTCGTTCGATTACTTGTGATTATAGACGAGAAGCTGATCAATTTACATAAACGGAATTTGGGAAAACATGCACAAAATATTGCATTTTTCCAAATATTTTTCATTTTTTGTGTTTTATTTTATATCAAAACTACATTTTTACTAATTTTCTTATATAATTTTTGTGTATTTTTTCTTTTCTTTGCGCAAAAAAAGACGACCACACATTGCTTTTACAAGCTCTCATGTGTGATCGTCCAACTAAAACCTTTTTGTTTATCTGTCAGTATGAACCATCAGTTCTTTATTTGCCTTCTCTACATTCATCCGTGACATCAGAATCGTGATCACGATGCAGAGTACGGCCGGAATCCATAAATACATCATATGAAGCATATTCAGACAGGAATCCGGCTGAACAGCCAGTTCCTTGTCAAAGCGGCTAAACTCCAGCAGCCAGCCGGTGATCGCGGTTCCCAGTCCGCCGCCCAGTTTTACACCGAGGGAAGTACAGGAATACATCGTTCCGTCTACTCTTTTGTGTTTCGTTAAATACGTATACTCCGAGCAGTTTGCAATCACCGCATTCATATCACCCTGCCACGGTCCCATGCCGAATGCGGCAACTGCTGTAAACAGCAGCATCAGCGGAACGCTTCCATAGTAGGCCGCTGGAATCACCAGAATTCTGCCGATCGTTCCAATCGCATATCCGGTAAGATTCAGCTTGTACAGTCCTCCCCAGCGTGTCACAAGCTGCGGTGTGATAACAAGCGCGATAATCAACGGAATATTGATCGCCCAGGAAAAGACCGGGAACAGATTCTCATTGTTCAGCACATACATCATATAGTAAATTCCCATGCTGAGCATCGCGGAATAAATCTGCTGTAAAATATACGTCACGCAGATCATCAGATAATACTTATTGGAAAAGAGGAGGCCTGCCGCCTCTCTCATACTGTATTTTTCTTCTTTCTCTGCCTTTGCCCCTTCCTCCTCCGGAAGCTCTTTTACAGATAAGACAGAAATCGTATTGACCACCAGACCGATGACAGCATACACAATGGCCACCATCCGCCATCCTGCTGCTCCGCCTCCCATCAGCGAAACGAATTTAATCGTAACGGACTGAATCAGCAGACTGGTGGAAAAAGCGAAAATAAAACGGTACGATCCCATTTCCACCCGTTCCTTGCTGTTTCTGGTAATCAGCGCCGTCAGTGCGGAATAGGCAATATTGTTTGCGGTATAGAAAACCGCATTCAGCAGCGAATACGCAATGAAAAACCAGATATACTGTGCCGTCTCTCCGATGTTTTCCGGAATCGCAAAAATGGCTACCAGTGTTACCGCGCAGCCGATATATCCATACAGCATCCACGGCCTTGCTTTTCCCATTTTCGTCTTTGTTTTGTCGATCATCGCCCCGAAAAACACATCGGTGATGCCGTCAAACAGCTTGGAAACGGCAATCAGCGTTCCCACAATTCCTGACTTCAGGCCTACGGTGTTCGTCAGATAAATCAATACGAACGTTGACAGAAATGCATACACCACATTTCCGGCAATATCCCCGGAGCCATACCCCACTTTGTTGTACCATTTTAAGTATCTTTTTTCTTCCATTTTCCCTTCTCCTGTGACTATCGTCTTTTGCACAAAAAAAGAAATACCAGATTCTATCCTGCTATTTCTTCTTTCACACCAGTTCCTGCTTTTATTATAGCCACAGAGCCTGGGAAAATATATATCCTGGATATTCCAGAATATGCACAAAATTTCACACTTTTCAAAATCTAAAACCTTTTCGCACAGGCGGGAATATTTTTTTATATAGCAAAAGATCCCGGTTTCCCGGGATCTTTCTTTGCAAGCTGATGACGGGAATCGAACCCGTGACCTCCGCCTTACCAAGGCGACGCTCTACCGACTG
>CAVLAW010000106.1:0-4030 GCA_963661155.1 Tidjanibacter massiliensis
CGCAGAGATTTTGAAAAAGCTCGTCTTTATCAAATATCTGGCACTGAATAAAAAGACACAGGTCATCACTCCGACACAGCTCGGCGAAATGATCTATGACGTCGTGCACCAGTCGATCCGCCCGCTTCTGAACCCGGAACTGACCGCAAGCTGGGAAAAGGGACTCACCTATGTGGCGGAGGGCTCTATCACCTCCGAGGAATATATGGGAAAACTGGAGAACTTTGTGACACGCCACACGGTGAATGTCAAACAGATGCGCAACCAGTTCCAGTTAAAGAGAAGTTTTGACGCATCCGCACCGTTTTATAAAAAGGCCGCGTCCTCCCGCTCCCGTGCTGCCGGAAAAAGTGCTTCTTCTTCGCAGAGCAGAAAAAAGACCGCAAATACTTCTTAAAATGTGGTAAGATAGAACTGATCAACTCAGAACGAAAAGAAAGGATGATTCACTCATGAAAGATGCAACCATTTCTGAACTTTATGATTTAACCCAGACCATCGCAGCCAAAATCTTCGAAGGCAAAACATACCCATGGGAAGTGCTTCCGCTGATCAAAGATTTCATTCTCGAACTCGGTGAGACACTCGATCCTGCGGAATACGAAAAACGCGGCGAAAATATCTGGATCGCAAAGGATGCCACGATTGCGCCGACCGCTTCCATCAACGGCCCGTGCATCATCGGAAAAGGCGCTGAGATCCGCCAGTGTGCCTTCATCCGCGGAAATGCCATCGTCGGCGAGGGCGCTGTCGTTGGAAACTCCACAGAGCTGAAAAATGTCATTCTCTTTAATAAAGTACAGGTTCCGCACTACAACTACGTCGGAGACTCCGTGCTCGGCCACAAGGCGCATATGGGTGCCGGTTCCATTACCTCCAATGTCAAATCAGACAAGAAACTCGTCGTTGTCAAAGGCGCTGACGAGCAGATCGAAACCGGACTGAAAAAATTCGGTGCCATGCTCGGTGATGAGGTTGAGGTCGGCTGCAACAGCGTGCTGAACCCGGGAACCGTTGTCGGAAGAAATTCCAACATCTACCCGCTCTCCTGCGTCCGCGGCGTGATCCCGTCGGGTCATATTTTTAAGAACGCAAAAGAAATTGTCAAAAAATCTGATAATTAGGAAAATTCTCTTTTATCGCAAGAAAATCAAACAGAATAATCGAAACGACCGCCGGAAATTTTATCGTTTTTCGGCGGTCGTTGTAATTTTTTATCAAAATAGGCTGGACGAATGGCCAATTTTGTGAGACAATAACCATAGGTCTGTGAACAGGCTGGAAACAGTCCGTTCGAAAGACAAAAGCTCAAATAAGTACATATTTGAAAGGAGTTTAACAATGACTTATTCACACGAAGTAGAAATGATGTGTCCGGTTACCCAGGGCGTGCATCACGGTGCAGCTCCGATTCCGGAGGAAGCAAAATGGGTAAAAGCAAAAGAGATCAAAGACATTTCCGGATTCACTCACGGTATTGGCTGGTGCGCACCGCAGCAGGGTACCTGTAAACTGACTCTGAACGTAAAAGAGGGCGTTATCCAGGAAGCTCTCGTTGAGACCGTTGGATGTTCAGGAATGACACACTCCGCAGCTATGGCATCTGAGATTCTGCCGGGACTCACCATCCTTGAGGCTCTGAATACTGACCTTGTGTGTGACGCTATCAATACTGCTATGAGAGAACTCTTCCTTCAGATCGTTTACGGAAGAAGCCAGAGCGCATTCTCCGAGGACGGACTGGTTGTAGGTGCCGGACTGGAAGACCTTGGTAAAGGACTTCGTTCCCAGGTTGGTACTATGTACGGAACACTTGCAAAAGGACCGCGTTACCTTGAAATGACCGACGGTTATGTAACAGGTATCGCACTGGATGAGGATGACGAGATTATCGGTTACAAATTCATCAACTTCGGAAAGATGATGGACTTCATCAAAGCCGGCGATGATGCAAACACAGCATTCGAAAAAGCAAGCGGACAGTACGGACGTGTTGCTGATGCTGTTAAGATCATTGACCCGAGAAAAGAGTAATCAGATAATTTAGGAGGATAGGAAAATGGCTTTATTTGAATCATATGAAAGAAGAGAGAAACAGATTCTGGCTAAGCTCGCTGAGTACGGAATCAACTCGATCGAAGAAGCAGCAGAAGTTACAAAAGCCGCTGGCCTCGACGTATACAAAATGATCGAAGGCATTCAGCCAATCTGCTTCGAGAATGCAAAATGGGCTTACACTGTAGGCGCAGCTATCGCAATCAAAAAAGGATGTCGTAAAGCTTCTGAAGCTGCAGCAGCAATCGGTGAGGGACTTCAGTCCTTCTGTATCCCGGGTTCTGTAGCAGATCAGCGTAAAGTTGGTCTTGGCCATGGTAACCTTGGCAAAATGCTTCTGGAAGAGGACACCGAGTGCTTCGCATTCCTGGCTGGACATGAGTCCTTCGCAGCTGCTGAGGGTGCTATCGGTATCGCTGAGAAAGCAAACAAAGTACGTCAGAAACCTCTGCGTGTTATCCTGAACGGTCTTGGAAAAGACGCTGCTCAGATCATCGCACGTATCAACGGCTTTACTTATGTAGAGACCGAGTATGACTACTACACCGGCGAGCTGAAAGAAGTATACAGAAAAGCATACTCCGATGGCCCGCGTGCAAAAGTTAACTGCTACGGCGCTAACGATGTTCGTGAAGGTGTTGCTATCATGTGGAAAGAGAACGTTGACGTTTCCATCACCGGAAACTCCACCAACCCGACTCGTTTCCAGCATCCAGTTGCAGGTACCTACAAAAAAGAGCGTATCGAAGCTGGCAAGAAATACTTCTCCGTTGCTTCCGGCGGTGGTACAGGACGTACTCTTCACCCGGACAACATGGCAGCAGGTCCTGCTTCCTACGGTATGACCGATACAATGGGACGTATGCATTCTGACGCTCAGTTTGCAGGTTCTTCTTCCGTACCGGCTCACGTAGAAATGATGGGTCTGATCGGTGCAGGAAACAACCCGATGGTTGGTATGACTGTTGCTGTAGCTGTAGCTGTTGAAGAAGCAGCAAAAGCTGGCAAATTCTAAGATTAGCCAATACTTGCGTAAATAGAATTATTTGAGCAGAAAAGAAGCGCCGCGGGAGTTTCCGTATGGCGCTTCTTTTTTGCGTATATTTTATGAAAACAGCATCTAAAACCATCGGGTTGTTTCCTGCTCCGATCAGACCCATCATCTCTACATGTTTCAAAAAGGAAAGCTCATATAACTGCATTTCTGCCGTTATACGAGCTTTTCCTACGCTTTACTATTATTATTTTATTTTGCAGCAATATATTTCTTAGCCACAAGTGTCTCCGCACACAGTACGGCTCCGCCGGCTGCGCCGCGGACGGTGTTGTGGGAGAGGCCTACGAATTTCCAGTCGTAGATGGAGTCTTCTCTTAAACGGCCTACATTGATTCCCATTCCGTTCTCGTAGTTGACATCCAGTGTTACCTGCGGGCGGTTATCCTCGGTCATGTAGCGGATGAACTGTTTCGGTGCGCTTGGCAGGTTCAGTTCCTGCGGAAGGCCTTTGAAGTTCTCCAGTTTCTCGATCAGCTGTTCTTTCGTCGGTTTCTTGCGGAATTTAACGAAAACTGCTGCGGTGTGTCCGTTTAATACCGGTACACGAATGCACTGGCAGGTGATCTTCGGCTCGGTTGCTTTTACGATTACGCCGTTCTCGATTTTACCCCAGATACGAAGCGGCTCCTGCTCGCTCTTCTCTTCCTCGCCGCCGATGAACGGGATGATGTTTCCTTCCATCTCCGGCCAGTCTTTGAAGGTCTTTCCAGCTCCGGAAATTGCCTGATATGTGGTTGCAACAACCTCATACGGCTCGAACTCTTTCCATGCGGTTAAAACCGGTGCGTAGCTCTGGATCGAGCAGTTCGGTTTTACAGCGATAAATCCTCTCTTCGTTCCCAGACGTTTTTTCTGGAACTCGATAACGTCGAAGTGCTCCGGGTTGATTTCCGGCACTACCATCGGCACATCCGGTGT
>CAVLAW010000106.1:4068-8213 GCA_963661155.1 Tidjanibacter massiliensis
ACCATCGGAACATCCGGTGTCCAGCGGTGTGCGCTGTTATTGGAAACGACTGGTGTCTCGGTCTTTGCATATGCTTCTTCAATCGCTTTGATCTCGTCTTTCGACATATCAACTGCGGAAAATACAAAATCTACAGTAGATGCCACATGCTCTACATCATTTACATTCATCACAACGAGCTTTTTCACTGCTTCCGGCATTGGAGTATCCATTTTCCAGCGTCCGCCGACTGCCTCCTCGTATGTTTTTCCGGCACTTCTCGGACTTGCTGCCAGGGTCACAACTTCAAACCACGGATGGTTCTCCAGCAGAGAAATAAATCTCTGACCTACCATACCGGTTGCTCCTAAAATTCCTACTCTCAATTTCTGCTCCATTGGTTTCATCTCCTTGTTCTTCTGTGGCGTACATTTGTGCGTCTCATGTCATACTATACCAATTTTTTCAAAATTGCAACAGTTTTTTCAATTTTCCTGTAAATATTTTTTATTCTGTTCGATGACTGCCTTCATCGCATCTGCGCCCGGCGCACCGATCGTATTGCGTCGCTCCACGCAGTTTTTCATGCTGATGGCATCGTAAATATCATCCTCGAAGACCGGGCTGATTGCTTTGTACTCCTCGAGTTTCATATCATCCAGAGAGATTCCCTTGTCGATACAGTACAGAACGAGGCGGCCGACAATGCCGTGTGCATCGCGGAACGGAACGCCCTTTCCAACCAGGTAATCGGCTGCATCCGTTGCATTCGTAAATCCGTTCTTCGCGCTGTTCTCCATGCGGTCTTTTTTGAAACGCATGGTGGAGAGCATGCCGTTGAACAGTGCCAGACAGCCTTTTACGGTGTCGATCGCATCAAACGTAAGCTCTTTATCTTCCTGCATATCTTTGTTGTATGCCAGCGGAATTCCTTTCATCGTCGTAAGCATCGACATCAGAGCAGCGTAAACACGGCCTGTTTTTCCTCTGACAAGCTCGGCGATATCCGGGTTTTTCTTCTGCGGCATGATGCTGCTTCCGGTGCTGTATGCGTCGTCGATCTCGACAAACTGATATTCATTCGTATTCCAGATGATGATCTCCTCGGAAAAGCGGGAAAGATGCATCATAATCGTGGAAAGGGCACCAAGGAGCTCGATGACATAGTCACGGTCGGATACGGAGTCCATGCTGTTTAACGTCGGTCCGTCAAAACCGAGCAGTTCTGCGGTATAAGCGCGGTCCAGCGGATACGTCGTTCCAGCCAGTGCGCCGGAGCCGAGCGGACAGTAATTCATTCTCTTGTAGATGTCTGCAAGACGGCCTCTGTCGCGGCGGAACATCTCAAAGTATGCGCCCATGTGATGTGCCAGTGTGATCGGCTGTGCCTTCTGCAGATGGGTGAAGCCCGGCATATAGGTGTGAAGGTTCTCCTCCATGATCTTTTCGAGGGTCACCAGCACCTCTTTTACCAGCGCGTCAATTTCGGTAATTTCATCGCGTACATAAAGCTTCATATCGAGCGCTACCTGGTCATTGCGGCTTCTTCCGGTGTGCAGCTTCTTTCCTGCGTCTCCGATGCGGTCGATCAGGTTTGCCTCCACGAAGCTGTGGATATCCTCATACTCACTTGTGATTTCCAGCTTACCGCTCTCCACATCGGCAAGGATTCCTTCCAGACCTGCGAGAATCTGGTCTTTCTCATCCTCTGTCAGGATGCCCTGTTTTGCCAGCATCTTTACGTGTGCCATGCTGCCTTTGATGTCCTGCTTATAGAATTTCTGATCAAAGCTGATGGATGCATTAAAATTATACACTAACTTGTCGGTCTCTTTTGTGAACCGTCCGCCCCATAACTGTGCCATTTTCATTCCTCTTTTCCTGTAAGTTTTTTAAATCATCATGCATTATTATACAGGCATCCTCACTTCCTTTGCAAGTCAAATCACCTACTTTCCCGAATTTCGGCGTTTTGTGTAGTTTTTTTCCAGCCAGCTTAAGGTTCCGTACAATCCTGCTGCCACGAGGCAGAGAATCAGAATGGACAGGATCACCCAGTCAAGTCTGAACAGGTTTGCCCACCTTTTTGCGGCAGAGACGCTCATCAGCCGCCCGATTTGCCGCCGTCCACAGCTCTTCGGAGACGATCGCAGGAATTTTCCCCGCATAGGCAAACTGCCCGCCCGGCGGCGTATGGAACGTTCTTCCGGTGTTGAAATCATAATGCTTCCGGTTCATCACCACAGTGCCTTTGTTTATGGGATTCCTCACCATGCGGATGATGTCTGACCCGGAAAACGGTTTCCCAGCGCGGTTGCAGACGCCTTCCTCTTCCAGAATCGCTGCGATTTTCCGCCCGCCAAGGCCCGCGGCGCAGAGTTCGTACATACGGCGCTTTACAGCGGCCTCCTCCGGGATCACCTCGATCACACCGTCTGTCGTCCGCCGGTAGCCGTAGGTTTTGGAAGTCAGAACCGGTTTCCCGCCGCTTTTCTGCCGTTTTTCATGCGCCAGATTCATCTTTTTGCTCAGTTCCCGGCTGTACTCTTCCGCCAGAATCGCCTTAATCCCGGTCAGCAGCGCGTCCTCCGGCGAATAGAAACTCCTTTCCAGATAAAAATACAGCCGCTTCCCGGCGCGGTTCAGGCGGTCTGCGAACAGATACCAGTCCCGCGTATTCCGCATCAGACGGTCCTGCGACTTGATCACGACAACATCAAACCGGTTCCGGTCGAGATCCTCATACAGGCGGTTGTACTCCCTTCTGCCCTTCCGGCTCGTACCGGAGCGGCTCTCCACGTACGCATCCACGAGCATCCATCCCTTCGCCCGAATCGTCTCCTCTGCCTCCGCCGCCTGCCGGATCAGCGCATCCTTCTGGTTTTCTTCCTCGGTGCTGCATCTTGCATAATAAACCGCGCGCAGCCTCTCCTCTTCCATTGTCCGTCACTCTTTTCGATGCTTTTCTTTACTATATAGAAAAAAGGACCGGAATGTTCCGATCCTCTTTCTCTGAATTTCGTATTATGGATTGCACCGTCCGCACGGCTCATAGCCCTCGGCGATCAGGTCCTCTCTCGATCCCTGATACGTTGCCTTGTTTTCATCCTTAATCGAGCCGACGCTGGAGCACGACGGCAGATGGAATTTCATGCTCGATGTGTTCATGACGTATTCCTGCTGATCCGTCATCGTTCCACTGCTCTCGCTTAAGGTACTGTCGCCTGTTGCATAATTAATCGAGATGCCTGGCTGATTGTTGTATGCAAAAATATGGAACGAAATGCCCTCTCCGTCGTCCTCCATGGAAAGTGCCTCCATCTCCACGCCGTCCGCCACGAGGTTGTCCCCGGTGAAAATCGGGGTGACACGATACAGCACATGGTTTCCCGTCTCTTTGACGTAGTCGGCAACCATGTTTTCAAACGGCAGCATACCCTCCACGTTCAGATAACGCGTTCCGGTGATCAGGTTTTTCTTGTTCGCATTCTCACCGGTTAACTGATAGCCGATCAGATGGCAGCGATTGTACAGGTATTTTCCCTCGACCTGATCGTATTTTACCGTATGCCATCCCGTCGGTTTTACCTGTCCGATGGCGCCGCGCTTCTCCGTCGGCATCAGATCCTGTCCGATGTTCGCTTCCGCCACACCGCATCGTCCCAGACTGTCCAGATCACTGTAGTGTTCGTACGATTCGGTCGTCTTTTCCTCTTCGGTAAAATCAGGCTGATTGTCGTTGATAACGACATACGGTTCGCCGGAAAACGCCGGAATGTCAAGAACAGACGATGCCGTCGGTGCCTGTTCGGTAATCTGGGATTCCGTCATCGTATAGGCCGCTGCAGCCTCCGAACCGGAATCCGCGCTCTCTGTCGAGATCAGATCCTGTGCCTCACAGCCGGTCAGCGCCAGAACCAGAAGCACCGCCAGCAGCAGAAGCTGTTTTCTTAGTTTTTTCATTTCTCATATACCTCTTTCGTTATTTTCTCATGGGAATTGCCCGCAAACTCCTCTTCGGACGCTTTGTTCCATCTGGAGAGATCCAGATCCAGTTTCCGGTCAGACGGATAATGCCGGTTCCACCAGAACACGATGATCTGCTCTATCTTCTCTTCCACCGCCTGCAGACCCGTGTTCTCCACAAAGCAGTATTCTCCTTCACC
>CAVLAW010000107.1:0-6026 GCA_963661155.1 Tidjanibacter massiliensis
GAATATATCACCCAGTTTCCTATTTATCAGTATGCATTTGTAAAACCGGAGGACATCGAATTCAATGACCGGGTCCGCCAGATCTGCAAAAAGGAGTGCTCCCGCTATGGAGCTTCCTGGTCCTGCCCGCCGGCGGTCGGCACCGTCGAGGTCTGTAAGGAACGATGCATGAACTACGATCATGTCCTGCTCTTTTCCAGCATCGCAGAAGTGGATAATATCATGGACATGGATGCGACCTTAAAGACGAAATCGGAGCATGAAAAAATCACGCGCGAAATCGAGCAGCATTTAAAAGATAAAACACTGCTCACGTTCGCTCTTTCCTCTGACTCCTGCCAGCTCTGCGACAAATGTACATATCCCCGGGGCGGATGTCGCCATCTCGAGCTGATGCATCCGTGCATCGAGAGCCATGGCATCGTTGTTGCAAACCTGATTGAAAAAAATATGATGGATTATTACCTTGGCGAGCACATGGTAGTATGGTTCAGTATGATTTTCTATAAGGAATCGTAATTTGCGGTGTAATTTTCAAATTCTGCAAACGTATTAGCAATAGAGAGCATTGTTGCAGGAATTAAAAATATGCTGGGAAAAACAGGAAATTTTCTCAGGTATCTGTTTGGCATTCTGATGATGCTGGCGGGAGCCGGTTACTAGTACATCGTTTTCGAAATAACTATACCACTCGCGTCAACCCCAACGCCGACGGAAACGCCAACCCCGACCGCGACAGCGACTCCAACGGCAACACCGACTGCCACCCCAACCCCAACGGAGACACCAACGCCGGAGCCGACAGTGGAAGAAACCGTTGAGACACAGGCAATCGAAGAAACACAGCCGGTACAGACTGCGGAAGAACCACAGGTGACGGAAGCTCCGCAGGAGTCTGATCCGTATGGCGGACAACTGGTCTGGATTTCTGAGACCGGATCAAAGTATCACAACAAAAACAACTGCGGCAGAATGAATCCGGACCGGGCTTATCAGATGACGCGGGAAAATGCAGAAGCACAGGGGTATGAACCCTGCAAAAAATGTTTTTAAAAAGAAAGGCAGCCCCACAGCTTTAAGAACCAGGATACCGAAACGACTGTGGGGTATTTTTGCGCCTTTTTCTGCATAAAATAACGATAGAACAAAAGGCAGGCCCGCCCGGAGGTGGTTTTTTAATGCACAAAAAGAAAAAGCAGAAAAAATCTCACCATCCGCCGGGCGGGGAACTGCTCTCGGCGATGCAGGTTCCGTCAGACCTTGCGTTTGGGGAGCCGGTAGTGACATTTTACGGCGGGAGAGAAGTACATATTGAAAATTACCGCCGCATTCTGGCATACGATGCCTGTCACCTCTGTATTCTCACACAGCGAGGCAGAATGCTTCTGGAGGGCGAAGAAATCCGGATTGCTTCGTATTCCGGGGAGGAGATGCGGGTGGAAGGGGAAATTCGGCAGGTAACATTTCAGTAGTCCCGGCAGGAAAAGGGGGTGGGCATTTGCAGCGGGGAAAGGCTTTCTGGAAAGGCAGTGTGCGGATCCGCGTGACGGGCCGCGAGCCGGAGCGTTTTTTCAATCTCTGCGGCCATCACAATCTGGTACTGTGGGATGTAACCGAACACCAGGGCTGCTTTGAAATGAGCCTTCTGCCGGAAGATTTTTTCCGCCTTCCGCCCATCTGCCGCAAGAGCGGCGTGCGGATCCGAATACAGAAAAAACAGGGACTGCCTTTCTTTTATCGGCGAAGTTTAAAAAGAAAGGCGTTTTTTATTGGCATTTTTCTCTGCATGGCGGGGCTTTACACCCTGTCGCAGTTCATCTGGAACATTCATGTCGAGGGAAATTATGCCAACAGCACGCAGACGATCTTAAACAGCCTCGACGCGGCCGGCATTCATCATGGAATCTGGAAAAAACACGTGGACTGCAGCCGTACCGCATCATATCTGCGGGAGCAGTTTCCAAATCTGACGTGGGTATCCGCAAAAATAGAAGGAACACAGCTCGTCCTTGCGGTAAAAGAAAACGTAGACGGTTATGTGATGGAAGAAAAAGCAGAAGATCCTCAGGATCTTGTGGCAAAGAAAGAAGGAACCGTTGTGCGTATCATCACGCGGAACGGTATTCCGCAGGTACTTCCCGGCGATACATGCCAGGCGGGCGATATTCTTGTGAAAGGGGAAATTCCTCTTGTGAATGACAGCGGGGAAACGTACGCCTATTCTTACGTTCACGCAGACGCCGATATTGATCTTGAAACAACGTGGTACTATTACGACAATTTTCCGCTTTCCCACACAGTGCGGAACTATCAGAAGGTAGAGACGAAAACACCGGTTTTCCAGATTTCATCATATCGGGTATTCCTCGGAAATCTGCTGCCAGAGAGCTTTGTGGAGCAGGTGCGGAGTATGACCGGAATGGCGGAAAAGAAAACAGAGACGAAGAAAAATGGATGGGACGAGGAAGTATCGCTTCAGCAGCTTTACCTGACGGAAAACTTCGCCCTTCCTTTCTATTTCGGCTACCGCCAGCGATTCCCATTTGAAATCCAGAAAGAAACGTACACCGAACAGGAGGCAAAAGAAAAAGCATCGCAGAATTTTCAGAAGTTCCGGAAAAATTTATCGGAAAAAGGACTTCAAATATCGGAGAATCATGTTACAATAGAACTTAATGATATGTCATGTATCACAAAAGGGACACTTCGCGTGATAGAACGGGCCGTAGAAGCACAGCCCTGCGAAATGCAGAAGGTGTCGGATGGAAAGGAATCAATGGTAGATGAACAGCAATAACAACATGATAGAACTGCAGATGGAACTGCCCATCGAACATGAAAAGAAAGTATTCGGCCAGTTTGATGAACACATTAAAATTCTGGAGAGATCTCTGGCGGTCACGCTGATTTCCCGGGACGGCGTTTTAAAAATCGTAGGACCGGCTTCCAACGCAGCCCGTGCCAAAGAGTGCCTGACACAGCTTTTAGAGCTCTCGCGCCGTGGAAACGACATCACCACGCAGAACGTCAATTACGCGATTTCTCTTGTGATGGAGGACAGCGGAAGCAGTCTTGCGGAGATCGACAGCGACTGCATCTGTCACACCGTTGCCGGCCGTCCGGTCAAACCGAAAACACTCGGACAGAAAGCATACGTTGATGCGATCCGGGAAAAGATGATCGTCTTCGGTGTCGGCCCTGCCGGAACCGGAAAAACATACCTTGCGATGGCAATGGCGATTACGGCTTTCCGAAATGACGAAGTCGGTCGCATCATCCTGACGCGTCCGGCGATTGAGGCAGGCGAAAAGCTCGGTTTCCTGCCGGGAGATCTGCAGAGCAAAATTGACCCGTACCTGCGTCCGCTTTACGACGCCCTGTACCAGATCATGGGTGCCGAGAGTTTCCAGAAAAACATGGAAAAAGGCCTGATCGAGGTTGCACCGCTCGCCTACATGCGAGGCCGTACGCTTGACAATGCGTTTATTATCCTCGACGAGGCACAGAACACAACACCGGCACAGATGAAAATGTTCCTGACCCGTATCGGTTTTGGCTCCAAAGTCATCGTAACAGGAGATGCTTCCCAGAAGGATCTTCCGTCCGGCACGCGCTCCGGTCTCGATGTGGCAATGCAGGTACTGAAAAAAGTGGAGGGAATTTCGTTCTGTGAGCTGACAAGCAAGGACGTTGTCCGTCATCCGTTGGTACAGAAGATTGTACAGGCTTATGATGAATATGAGAAAAAAGCGAAGCCGGAAAATCATAACGGCAGAGCAAAAAATACGACAAGAAAACGGAGGGAAAGCAAATGACACTGACGTTTGAAAATGAACAGGATTTTGATCTTGGATTTGACCCGGAGGAGGTTGCGACTGCGGTCATCAACGGCGTACTGGATCAGGAAGCGTGCCCGTATGAGGCAGAGGTGGAGCTGATTCTGACCGACCCGGAAAACATCCGCACCATGAACCGCGAACACCGGAATATTGACCGCGAGACGGACGTGCTTTCTTTCCCAATGGTGGATTATCCGTCCCCGGCTTCGTTCGATTTTCTGGAGACAGAAGAGGGCGATGACTGCTTCAACCCGGACAGCGGGGAGCTGATGCTCGGCGATATCGTCATTTCCGTTGCACGCGCAAGAGCGCAGGCGGAGGAATACGGCCATTCCTTAAAACGGGAATTTGCTTTTCTTGTTGCACACAGTATGCTGCACCTTCTGGGATATGATCACATGACGCCGGAGGAGGCAGCCGTGATGGAGGCAAAACAGGAAGAAGTCCTGCAGCGCCTCGGCGTCACAAGAGAAGCATAAAACAGAAGGGAGGGGTTTTTATCAGACAGAGAGGGTTTTATTCACTGGGGATTGTATTACTGGGAAGCATGATGCTGTTTGGATGCCGGAAAAATGGGGAAACGGCGCAGGAAACCGCATCTACGGGGACTTCCTTTGTATCGGAAGAGACGAATGGTGTTTCCACAGAAACGGAAGAAACAGAGACGCCTGCACCGACCGAAGAGCCGACGCCGGAACCGCTGGCAGCGGAAAGCATCGAGCCGACACCGACAGAAGAAGCATTGCCGGAGGGCATGGTGAAAAGTTACCTGACGGGAGAACCTGTCGCCGAGGTACAGGGAAGAAGACGTCCGGTGGCAGTCATGCTGAGCAATATCATTAGTGCCTGCCCGCAGAGCGGCATCAGCCGTGCCGGCGTGATTTATGAAGCACCGGTCGAAGGCGGAATTACGCGTCTGATGGGCTTGTTTGAAAATTACGACGATCTGGAGAAGATCGGGTCCGTGCGGAGCTGCCGTGAGTATTATGTGTATCTGGCGGCAGGCTTTGACGCGCTGTATTACCACTATGGACAGGCGGCGTATGCGATTCCGCTTCTGGAATCCGATCATATTGACAATGTGAACGGCATGGAGTATTCGGAACAGGTGTATTACCGGACTCCGGATCGTCTGTCGCCGCACAATGCGTATCTTGACGCGGAGGGCATTGCAAAGGGGATTGATCTTTGCGGTTATCGAACCTCGTACAAAGACGGATATGACGGATTTTTCCAGTTTGCAGCAAGTACCGAACCGGAAACGCTGGAGAACGGACGGAATGCGGCATACGTTGCACCGGGCGGATATTTCCATAACAATCCGTGGTTTTCCTATGACGAGACGAGCGGCACGTATCTGCGGTATCAGTTTGATGAACCACAGATCGATGAGATAACGCAGGAGCAGCTTGCGGTGAAAAATATTATCGTGCAGTATTGTTCCTGGAAAAAATATGATGATAATGCAGAATATCTCGATATCGATGTGGTAAACGGCGGAACCGGAACGTATATCACGAATGGAAAAGCTGTCGATATCACGTGGAGCAAGGATGATCCGTGGGGCGTCACAAAGTACCGGGACGGCAATGGAGATGAGATTAAACTGAACCCGGGAAAAACATGGGTTCTGATTGTATTGGATAATTATGCAGATGAGACTGAAATCCGGTAATAAAGCCAGATTTCAGGATTTTTCTTAGATCGGCTGGACAGATCCTGTGTTTTGCGGTAAGATAAAGAGAAAATCCGGTCATATAAAGGAGAAAGAGACAGAACATGGAAATTAATATACAGAGAATTAATGAACTTGCCCGCAAGGCGAAAGCGGAGGGACTGACACCGGCAGAGAAAGAGGAGCAGCAGAAGCTCCGGAGAGAATATATTGCAGCTGTAAAAATGAACCTCCGTACCCAGCTCGACAACATTGATGTGCAGGAGAAAGACGGATCGATCGTAAATCTGGGAGAGCGCTATGGAAGCAAAAGGAAACATTAGAAAAGAAGTATTTGCCCGAAGAAGAGCAGCCACACAGGAAGAAATCCAGGAAAAGAGCCGTATGATTTATGAGAAAATCACGGCTCTGCCGGAGTTTCTGGATGCGGACTGCTTTTTTGCGTATATGGACTTCAAAAAAGAGGTTATGACGCGGAAACTGATTGAAAAGGCGCTGGAAATGGGGAAGAC
>CAVLAW010000107.1:6036-8159 GCA_963661155.1 Tidjanibacter massiliensis
GTCGCAGTGCCGCGTGTGGAAGGCGACGATATGGTTTATTATGAAATCGAAGATTTTTCCACACTGAAATTCGGCTATTTCGGAATTATGGAGCCGGATAACGGAACGGTCTGTATGCGGGAAGAGGGATTTCTGCTGGTTCCCGGCGTTGCATTTGATCCGAAACGCCACAGAGTGGGATATGGAAAAGGATTTTACGACCGCTTTCTTGCCGCGCATCCAGGGTTTACGACTGCGGCTGTGGCATTTGAGTTCCAGCTTTTTGATGAGGTTCCGTTTGAGGAGACGGATATCCAGCCGCAGATGCTGGTGACTGAGCAGAAGATTTACCGTTAGCAGCCAATCACAACAAGACAACACGAGGAGGAACGAGTATGATAAATCTGGAAGAAATCGGAACAAAAGCCCGTGGGGCAGAACCTGTGCTTCGCATCATGGGAACAGAGACGAAAAACCGTGTGCTGAAAAAAGCGGCTGAGAATCTTGTGGCGGATGCCGATGCGATTATCGCGGCAAACGCGCTGGATATGGAGCATGGAAGAGAAAAGGGAATGTCCCAAGGTCTTCTGGACCGGCTGTTTCTGGATCAGAGTCGCATTGAGGCGATGGCAGAAGGTCTCTGTCAGGTATCGGAGCTTGATGACCCGATCGGGGAAGTTTTCGACATGAAAAAACGGCCGAACGGTCTGCTGATCGGGCAGAAACGCGTTCCGCTCGGTGTTGTCGGCATCATCTATGAGGCGCGCCCGAATGTGACGGCGGATGCGTTTGCGCTCTGCTTCAAGACAGGAAATGTTGTGATTCTGAAGGGCGGAAGCGATGCGATCCACTCGAATATGGCGATTGTTGCCTCTCTGCGGAAAACCCTGAAGGAGGAGCAGGTGCCGGAGGATGCGCTGCTTCTGATTGAAGATACTTCACGGGAAACGACAGCAAAGTTTATGAAGATGAACCGCTATGTCGATGTCCTGATTCCGCGCGGCGGCGCCGGACTGATCCGCACCGTAGTGGAAAACAGCACTATCCCGGTCATCGAGACAGGAACTGGAAACTGTCATATCTACGTCGATGAGACGGCAGATCTTTCGATGGCTGTCGATATTATTCTAAATGCAAAAACACAGCGCGTCGGCGTCTGCAATGCGTGCGAATCCATCGTAGTGCATGAAAACGTGTGTGAAAAACTTCTGCCGGTTCTTGCAGAACGATTGAAAGAAAAACAGGTGGAGATGCGTGCCGACGAAAAGGCAAGAGAATACATGCCGGATGCAGTAGCAGCAACAGAAGAGGACTGGGGAAAAGAGTATCTCGATTATATCGTGTCCATCAAAACTGTTTCCTCTATTGATGAAGCGATTGCGCACATCAACCGCTACAACACAAAACATTCCGAGGCGATCATCACCAACGATTACACCCACGCCCAGAAATTCCTGAACGAAATCGACGCGGCCGTGGTCTACGTCAATGCCTCCACCCGCTTCACCGACGGCTTCGAATTCGGCTACGGCGCTGAAATCGGAATCAGCACCCAAAAACTCCACGCCAGAGGCCCGATGGGACTGCTGGCATTGACCTCAGTTAAAAATATCGTATACGGAAATGGACAGGTGCGACCATAAAGAGAGGAGTTTAAATGTCACAGGGCAACCCCATTGATCCTCAAAAGGGCAAAGTCATTGATCCTCTGACCAACCGTCACCCGATCACCGACCACCCCTAATCCGATCAACCGCCCGGACACAGGCCAAAGTAATCGAAAAGTACAAAATGAAGACCTTGTAACCATGAAAAATGTGGTTATGAGGTCTTTTTTTACGTTAATAACAAATTATGCACAGATAAAATGGCTTAAATACGGGGTTTTCGAGATTGGGAAATTAAAGAACTTCCAATAAAATTGCAGTTTCATCTGTTCCTTATCAGCCATATCAGTCCTCTTCAAACATAGAGTCAACCTTCTGGTCGAAAAAGTTTATTTAAAAATATCTTTCAAATATTCTATAGTCCTATCAGCGGCAGAACCAACAGTTTTGCCCTTTTTAGGCTCAAGGAGGTTGCCTTGAAACATAAAATATGCCATTACCAAAAGAAACAACCTATACAGTAGAAGACATCTATAA
>CAVLAW010000108.1:0-8157 GCA_963661155.1 Tidjanibacter massiliensis
GTATGGCCGAGGATGACTTTCGTTGCCAGCGGCACGATCGGGATTCCGGTTACCTTGCTGATGTACGGCACGGTACGGGAAGAACGCGGGTTGACCTCAATGACATAGACATCCTCACCGCATACGATGAACTGGATGTTGATCATACCGATGACATGGAGGGATCTTGCCAGACGCTTCGTGTACTCAACGATCGTATCTTTTGCATGCTGGCTGATACTCTGTGCCGGGTAAACGGAGATACTGTCTCCGGAGTGAACGCCGGCGCGCTCGATATGCTCCATGATACCAGGAATCAGGATATCAGTGCCGTCGCAGACTGCGTCGACCTCGATCTCTTTGCCCTGCAGATATTTGTCAACCAGGATCGGGTGCTCCTGTGCGATCCGGTTGATGATGCCGATAAATTCATCCACATCTTCATCGCTGATGGCGATCTGCATGCCCTGTCCTCCAAGAACGTAAGACGGACGAATGAGTACCGGATAGCCGAGCTCGTTGGCTGCTTTTTTCGCCTCTTCTGCGGTGAATACAGTGTGTCCCTTCGGACGCGGGATCTGGCACTGCTCCAGGATCTCATCGAACAGCTCACGGTCCTCTGCGGCATCTACGTTCTCAGCAGATGTTCCAAGGATCGGCACACCCATTTTAAGGAGTGCTTCTGTCAGCTTGATCGCAGTCTGGCCGCCGAACTGTACGACAGCTCCGTCCGGATGCTCGATGTTGACGATATTTTCTACATCTTCCGGTGTCAGCGGCTCGAAATACAGCTTGTCTGCGATATCGAAGTCGGTGCTGACGGTCTCCGGATTGTTGTTGATGATGATGGTCTCATAGCCCTCTTTCTTGAATGCCCAGGTACAATGTACGGAGCAGAAATCGAACTCGATACCCTGTCCGATACGGATCGGGCCGGAACCAAGGACGAGGACTTTCTTTCTGTCGTTTGTCTCGACAGCTTCGTTCTCACCGCCGTATACGGAATAGTAATACGGTGTCGTTGCTGCGAACTCTGCGGCGCAGGTATCTACCATCTTGTAAGCTGCGGTGATATCATACTGTTTTCTTAACGCTTTTACTTCTTCCTCGGTCTTTCCCGCCAGTTTTGCTACCAGGTAATCCGGGAATTCAAGGCGTTTTGCTTCGCGAAGCAGATCCTCATCCAGCTCTTTTGTCTGTAATGCCTGCTCCATCTCAACGAGGATGGCCAGTTTGTCGATGAACCATACATCGATTTTGGTGATCTCGTGGATCTGCTCGTAGGAGATGCCCTGACGGATCGCCTCAGCGATTCTCCAGATTCGCATATCATCTACGATGTGAAGCTCTTCGATCAGCTCGTCTTTGGACAGGTGTGAAAAATCATAGGACATCAGAGAATCTACGTGCTGCTCCAGGGAACGGATGGCTTTCATCAGCGCGCCCTCGAAGTTGTTGCAGATACTCATAACCTCACCGGTTGCCTTCATCTGGGTTGTCAGGGTACGTTTTGCACTGATAAATTTATCGAACGGCAGACGCGGGATTTTTACAACACAGTAGTCCAGCATCGGCTCAAAGCTTGCGTAAGTTTTTCCGGTGATGGCGTTCGGGATCTCGTCCAGTGTGTAACCCAGCGCGATCTTTGCAGCAACCTTTGCAATCGGATATCCGGTCGCTTTGGAAGCCAGTGCAGAAGAACGGCTGACACGCGGGTTTACCTCGATAACGCAGTATTCAAAGCTGTCCGGATTTAACGCATACTGTACGTTGCATCCGCCTGTGATACCGAGCTCGGTGATGATGTTGAGTGCGGAAGTACGCAGCATCTGATACTCTTTATCGCCCAGAGTCTGGGACGGTGCTACGACGATACTGTCTCCGGTATGAACGCCGACCGGGTCGATATTCTCCATGTTGCAGACGGTAATGCAGTTTCCTGCGCTGTCACGCATTACCTCGTACTCGATCTCTTTCCATCCTGCGATGCATCTCTCAACAAGTACCTCGCCGACACGGGAAAGACGGAGTCCGTTCGAGAGGATCTCGATCAGTTCTTCTTCATTATAAGCGATACCGCCGCCGCTTCCGCCGAGGGTGTAAGCCGGACGCAGTACAACCGGGTAGCCGATCTTGTTGGTAAAGTCGATACCAGCCTGTACATCATGGACGACCAGGGAAGCCGCTACCGGCTCACCGATTTTTTCCATGGTATCTTTGAATTCCTGACGGTCCTCGGCTTTTTTGATGGTCTGTGCCGTTGTACCGATCAGGCGTACGTTGTTTTCTTTTAAGAAGCCTTTTTCTTCGAGCTCCATCGCAAGGTTCAGTCCTGCCTGGCCTCCCAGGGTCGGAAGAACGCTGTCCGGTTTCTCTTTCTGGATGAGCTGCTCAACGACTTCTACGGTCAGAGGCTCGATGTAAACGCGGTCTGCGATGTCTTTATCGGTCATGATGGTTGCCGGGTTGGAGTTCAGAAGAACAACTTCCATGCCTTCCTCTTTCAGGGAACGGCAGGCCTGTGTTCCTGCGTAGTCAAACTCTGCTGCCTGTCCGATGACGATCGGACCGGAACCGATAACCAGAACTTTTTTAATATTCGGATTCTTTGGCATTATTTGTTACCTCCCATCATCTCAAGGAATCGATCAAACAGGTATCCGGAATCCTGCGGGCCAGGGCATGCCTCCGGATGGAACTGTACGGTAAAGATGTTTTTGCCGACGTATTTGAGTCCCTCGTTGGTGCCGTCGTTGACGTTCACGAATGCCGGAACTGCAACGTTCGGGTCCAGGGTGTCGGTATCTACGACGTAGCCATGGTTCTGGGAAGAAATGTAAACTCTTCCGGTAGCCAGGTCTTTGACCGGGTGGTTTCCGCCGCGGTGGCCGTATTTCATCTTGTGGGTATCAGCGCCGGTTGCAAGAGCCATGAGCTGATGTCCAAGACAGATCGCGAAGATCGGCACATCGGAGTCATACAGTTTTTTGATCTCTTTGATAATGGAAACGCATTCCTTCGGATCTCCAGGGCCGTTGGACAGCATGATTCCGTCCGGGTTCGACGCGAGGATCTCTTCTGCTGTGGTAAGCGCCGGGTAAATCGTTACTTCGCATCCGCGTGCGTTTAAGGAACGTGCGATGTTGTTTTTTGCACCAAGGTCAAGAAGTGCAACTTTAAAGCCTTCTCCTTTTAAAACTGATTTTTCAGAGCAGGTTACTTTTTCAACAACTTTTCCGGTATTATACGCTTTTAATTTTGGAATAATTTCTTCGAGGTGATAATTTTCGTTGGTCGTGATCATACCGTTCATGGTACCTTTTTCACGAAGAATTTTGGTGAGAGCACGAGTATCGATTCCGGCGATTCCGGGAATATCGAACTTTTTCAGGAAATTCTGAATGGTGTCCTGGCAACGGAAGTTGCTGGGGAGACGGGATAATTCTCTTACAATATAGCCATCTGGCCAGGGTCTTAAAGACTCCTGATCGTCATAACAGATTCCATAGTTACCAATAAGGGGATACGTCATACATACTGCCTGTCCCGCATAGGATGGGTCGGTCAGCACTTCGAGATATCCAGTCATGGATGTATTAAATACGATTTCACTGATCACTTCTTTTTGTGAACCAATGCTGGTTCCGGTAAAGACATGCCCGTCTTCTAAGATTAGAAAAGCTTTCATCATTCCACCGTTTTCCTTTCTTTTTCGTTCGGTTTTGAGTTTGTATGAATTTGTGGTCTCATACTTTAATCTTTCAGATTCTATCACAACCAGGGAAACATTTCAACCATTTTTGTCGAATTACGGAAAATTCTTTTCTGAAACCGGTTTTGGGAATGCATTGGGCAAAAAATATCCTGCCGGAATGATTTCATATCATTCCCGACAGGGTAAAAAAAGATGCAGGAGATGGGACTTGAACCCACACGATCTTGCGACCACAGGCACCTGAAGCCTGCGCGTCTGCCAATTCCGCCACTCCTGCATTTATTAGTTGTCTTAGCGGTTGTCCGCTTGACAAGATAGATAATAACAGCTTTTCAGAGAAAAGTCAACACCTTTTTTGAAAAAATTTTAATTTTTTTGATTTTATGAAAAATAGGGATAATAGAGATAATTCTGGACAACTTTTCACGAGCCGAAACTCTCCTGCTTTCATTTTCTACTCGCATACTCCTCCCGCCCGGCGCATGAATATAAAAATACTCTGCCAGGAAATTTTTGCATTCTTCCGGCAGAGTAAAAAAGCCCCACCAGGAAATCTTCACATCATTCCCGGCAGGGGAAAAAATAATGCAGGAGATGGGACTTGAACCCACACGATCTTGCGACCACAGGCACCTGAAGCCTGCGCGTCTGCCAATTCCGCCACTCCTGCATCTTTGTTTTGCGACTCTTGCGCCGCTCAACAAAATATATATTACCAGATGAATCCGAATCTGTCAACAGCTTTTTTCAATTTTTTTATTTTTTTCAAAAATCTTTTTTATTCCGACTCCCGGCACGAAATTGCCGTCAGCAGCGCGAGTCCGAAAAAGATACAGAAATCCGAAAGATTGAACACAAGCCTGCGGAAATTCTTCGGTCCGAACCGGAAACTGACATAGTCGGTCACATACCCCTTCTTATGCCGGTCATACCAGTTCGACATTCCTCCGCCGATCGTAAGCGCAAGCCCGAACTTTTTCGCCCTGCACTTCCGTTTGCCTTTCAGAGCGCAAAGACGCGCCCACAGCCCGGACAGCAAAAAGAAGGTGAGAGTTTCCACCTTCTTCGTGCTGTCCGCGAAGCCACCGCCCGCTACGCCGCGGTTATGGCATTTCCGCAGGATAATATGTCCCTTGCAGACCGGGATCTGCTCATTTTCCTTCAACTGCTCTTCTGCCTTCTTTTTCAGGCGTCCGTCCGCAAGGAAAATGGCTCCCGGCAGCAGTGTCCAGATCATTCCTCTTCTGTGCCTTCTGCTTCCGGTTCTTCTGCTGCTGGCTCTTCTTCCGGCGCTGCTTTCTCGGTCTCTTCTGCTGTTTCTTCCGGCTCTTCGTCGAGAACTTCCTCTGCGGTCTTTTCTTCCTCAGATACTTCCTTCTCGCCTTCTTCCGGTTCTACGTGAACAAACTCTGCATCCTCCGGCTCCTCTTCTTTTTCCGGCATAGCAGCGCCGCAGCGCATGCAGAAAGCGGCATCCTTCGGAACATTCGCTCCGCAGGCCGGGCATACAACACGGCCTCTCTTATTTGCCACTTCATCCTTGCAGTCTGCAATCTCTTTCTCCAGATCGGTGATATCCTTGCAGATGCCGGCAAGATTCTCGTCGAATGCCTCACCGTTCAGATAACGGTTGTAAATGATCTGTCCGATATCCTGATAATTCTTCTCGATCTGATCCTCGAGTGCATGCTGACGGGTGCGGATTTTCTGAATCTCTACGAATTCATCCGTTTTCTTTCCCACAGTGTCTACCGTTTTTTTTAGTGTTTTACTTAAACTTCCAAAAAAATCCTCTGCCATAATCAAAATCCTCTCTTTCTTACCTCTTATTTTTTAAGAAAACGCCAGCTCTGCCGGGTCTTCCAGTTACCGCAAAAACAGATCAGCCCTCTAATCTCGGGACTTCCTGACCGCGCAGGAGAATCTTCGGCCCGCCGGTCTTCTCGATATAGTCTTTTGTGATGATGACTTCGCCGATGCTGCTGTCCTTTGGAATCTCATACATGATATCCAGCATGAAATCCTCGATGATCGAGCGGAGCGCTCTCGCACCGGTATCTTTTTCCAACGCTTTTTTCGCGATGGAGCGAAGTGCATCGTCGTCAAACTCCAGTTTTACCTCGTCGAGCTCCAGCAGTCTCTTGTACTGTTTCAGGATCGCATTTTTCGGCTCCTTTAAGATCTCGACCAGCATGTCCTCTGTGAGGCTTTCCAGCGTAAATACGATCGGCAGACGGCCAAGGAACTCCGGCACCATACCGAAGGTTCGAAGATCTTCTAAGGTCACCTGGGACAGCAGGTTCTTGTCCCCGTCGTACTTGTCCTTCAGATCCGCCTGGAAACCGATGGAAGCCGTCTTGTTCAGACGTTCCTTGATGATGTCGGTCAGATCCGGGAACGCACCGCCGCAGATGAAAAGAATATTTCTGGTGTTGACGGTCTCGAGCGGAACCATCGCATTTTTGCTGTTGGCTCCCACCGGAACTTCGATATCGCTGCCCTCAAGGAGCTTCAGCATTCCCTGCTGTACAGCCTCTCCGCTGACATCTCTCTGGTTTGTATTTTTCTTCTTTGCAATCTTGTCGATCTCATCGATGAAAATGATACCGTGCTCTGCGCGTTCCACATCGTTGTCTGCGGCCGCCAGAAGCTTTGATACGACGCTCTCGATGTCATCGCCGATATAACCAGCCTCCGTCAGGGAAGTCGCGTCTGTAATGGCGAGCGGCACATCGAGGAGACGCGCCAGTGTCTGTACCAGATACGTTTTTCCGGAACCGGTCGGTCCGATCATCAGCATGTTGGATTTTTCAATCTCCACGTTTCCGTCCTGCGGTGCGAATACTCGTTTGTAATGGTTGTAAACGGCAACCGACATGACTTTCTTCGCACGGTCCTGGCCGATGACATATTCATCGAGCATTGCCTTGATCCGGTGAGGCGGCGGGATGTCTTTGATAGAAAATTCTTTTGTTTTCTTCTTTTCCTCTTTTTTCTTCACGCGCTGCCGGTTCGGGATCTGGTTGGAAAGCCCGGAGAGATCAAACATGCCGATGTTCGGCATGTTGTTCATATTGTTCATCATCTCATTGATCTGATTCGGGTTCTGGTTCATGGTGTCGAAGCTCTTCTGCATGCAGTCCGGACAGATATTGATGTTTCCCGGAAGGGTAATCATCTTTCCGGCTTTGCTTTCCGGTCTGCGGCACATGAAGCAGACTTTTTCGTAAGCATCTTCTTTATGTTGGTCAGAGCTGCCGGTTTCCACTTTCGTCTCGTCCGTGGTTCCGTCCACTCTGTCTTTATCTTCTGACATATCTTTTAAAATTCCTTTCTGTAAATAGATAGCTTATATCTAGCTTGATTATAGCCCAAAAGCCATAGGGTCACAAGTAAAAACTTTCTTAAAAATTACCAACTTTTTTAAGAATTTTACTATAAATGAGCAAGTTCGTGATTTTGCATAAAAGAAAGACACCTTAAATTCGATTATGTTGTATAATGAAAGTGACCAAACAAACATTTGCAACATTCACGAGAAAGAAGGTGCCTCTCGCAAATACTATACATCATTCTTCATTCATATACAACCAGTTTAAGAAATTTAACTTATGCAGATCTTATTCCAACAGAGTGATAAATCACCTCATGAGCATCCTGATCAGCATTTTCATCTCAGGATACCATGGGAAAACCACGGACTTTGCTAAAAACAGTTCCTGTCACAGAACTACGATTGCCCATTTTCTCAATTCTGGGAAATGGGATGATTCATTACTTTCAGATACATTAAAACGTTCTGTCATTGAGATTATTTATTCAGAAGCAGCACGCACCGGAAAGCCTGTTTTCTGTATTGTAGACGATACGATAGCTTCAAAGACAAAGCCTTCGTCACGGGTTCTGCATCCGATTGAAGATGCGTATTTTCACCAGTCTCATTTAAAGGGAAAACAGGATTACGGGCATCAGGCAGTTGCAGTTATGCTTTCCTGTAACGGCATTGTCCTGAATTATGCTTTTGTAATGTACAATAAATCAATTTCCAAGATTGACATTGTACAAAACATTGCGAAGGAACTGCCTGTTCCACCGGTAATGTCTTATTTTCTTTGTGACTGCTGGTATGTTTCTGAAAAAATAATCAATACCTTTTCAATAAAGGGCTTTCATACCATCGGTGCTTTAAAAACAAACCGGATGCTGTATCCCTTTGGAATCCGGCAGAAACTCAGTGAGTTTGCTGCACTTTTATCGATCACGCATGCCGATTTTCACCTTGTGACAGTGAAAAAACAGAAATACTATGTGTACCGATACGAAGGAAAACTCAATGGAATTGAAAACGCCGTGGTTCTTTTAAGCTATCCTGAAAAAGCATTTGGAAAGCCCAAAGCATTGAGAGCTTTTCTCAGTACGGATGTATCACTATCAACGGATGAAATCCTGTCTTATTACGTGTG
>CAVLAW010000109.1:0-8151 GCA_963661155.1 Tidjanibacter massiliensis
GTGATCGTAAGCTCGAATCCATCCGGGTATCCGGCCTCTTTCAGCAGTTCTTTTGCCTTTTCAATATCCTGGTCATACCGGTCTGCCAGTTCCGGCATATAGTATTTTCCAAATGCCGGGAACATGCTGCTTCCGATGATCGTTCCTTTTCCGTCCGCGATCATGTCGAGAACCTCCTGGCGGTTTGCCGCATAGCAGAGCGCCTGGCGAACCCTCACATCATTGAGCGGTTCCACCGCATTGTTCAGGTACAGCGCCTGTACCAGGTTCATGCCGCCGTCATAGATCGTAAAATCCGAATCCCCCTGAAGCTGCGCGAGCTGGGTGGAATTGAGGCGCACATACATATCGAGTGTGCCGGATTTCAGATTCGTTACGACTGCATTGCTGTCCTTTACAATTCGATACGTTACCTTATCGAGATACGCCTGATTGTCGGTATCCCAGTAATCATCGAATTTTTCGATAATGATATTTTCCTGTGGGGAACGTGATACATAGCGGAACGGACCCGTTCCGATCGGATTTGTTTCCAGATCTTCCGCGTGCTCAGGTACAATCGCCACCGTCAGATAGGCAAGAAACTCGGTGTCTGCCTCTTTTAAATAGATGTCGATCGTGTTCTCGTCCGGAATCTCCACTTTGTCCACATTGGAAAAGGACTCAATAAAAGGTGTTCCGTCCCCGTTGATGCCTGCGCAGCGTTCAATCGAATATTTTACATCCTCTGCAGTGACCGTCGTTCCGTCGTGGAATTTGACGCCGTTCCGGAGTTTGAAGGTGTAAACCTTTCCATCCTCCGAAATCGAATGGCTCTCTGCCACTGCATCGTTCAGATTTCCTTCTTCATCGGGCTTTACAAGGCCCTCATAAACGTTGAATAGGATTTCTTTCGTTCCTGCCGCTACCATTTTGTGTGGGTCAAGACTATCCTCAATGTCCTGAGAAATTCCTACCGTGATGGAACCGCCCATGACAGGTTCTCCTGCCGGGGTTGATTCCGTTGATACCTGAGAACTTGCGGTATCGGAAGAATCTGCTTTCCCATCCTTGCCATCCTGGCATCCGCCAAGTACAACAGTAAGAGCTGCAACCAAAAGCAGCGCAATGACGCTTCTTCTTTTCTTCATGATTTCTCCTTTTGATACGAGTTCTCTCATTTTGTAATTGTCACGCCTATTGTATCCAACCTTTTCCAAAATGGCAAGTATATTATTGTATACAATCTGTTTTTCCTGAAATCTCCTCCGCCTGCAGTTTTTCCAGCAGTTCATTTGCCGGCTGCGGTTTTCCGTAAAAATATCCCTGCGCGTAGCGGCAGCCGAGCGACATCAGGAAGTCCGCCTGCGGCAGAAACGAAAGTCCCGCAAGAATCTTCCTTCCCCAGACCGGATGTGTTTTCATAATCGCGTACTCTTCAGCGGTCAGGCGCGATGTCTTTTTCAGAATCGCATCCGGGATCGCGATTTTTCCGATGTCGCGCAGCAAAGCACTCCGGTAAATCTAATCCAGCTCTTTTTCCGTCAGAGAAACCCTGCTTTTTTATTTCAGAATTCTTACTTCATACGGTTTCAGTACCACGGTACCGCTCACTTTTTCACCGGTATACAGATCAGTCATTTCTTCTTTGACCTGAATCTCGGCCTCTGCATCTTTGTAGTTCAGAACGAAGCAGTACTCGGTATCGTCTTTCTTTCTTACGGCCAGTTCGCAGGTCTCCGGGATTTCCAGTTTTGCCTGGTATGGATCTTTCACACCCAGTTTCTCCAGGAATACTTCTGCGGTTTCCTCGGAGAATGCTGCGCCGAAGTAGTATACGGTTCCTGCCCCGTAAGTATTCTTGATCAGTCCGGCTGCTCCTGCATAGTAGCAGTTCTCATATGTACCAAGAACTTCTGCATGCTCGCCGACTGCCTCCAGCTGATCGTTAAATACTGCAGCTTCCAGTTTGGTGCCGTCCCAGTCGATCACGATGTCTTTGTTCTCCGGGGATACCATGGTATACTCCGGAATATCCACACCGCTCATCTCGGCAAATTTGCCCGGCAGTTTGTCCATGACGCAACGGCCGTACATATCTTTGTATCCGCTTCTGCAGCCCAGAACCAGGCAGCCGCCGTTCTTTACGTACTCTTCCAGCACTGCTTTTCTCTCGTCGGAGATCAGCACCGGATGCGGGTAAAACAGTACGGTATACGGTTTCAGATCTTCTGCGGTTACATCGTCGCGCAGATAGATATAATCCATCGGTGTGTGGGTTTTCTGTGCAGCTTCGAAAATATTCAGCTGGCTTGTCCACTCCACTTTTTCATGCCATACATCAAGCTGGCTGTCCCATACGTTGTCGTAATCTTTCAGGAAACCAACTTTTGCTTCATACTTGGAACCTGCGATCTCAGACAGTTTCTGGAATTTCTCGTGAATCGATTTTACTTCTGCCAGTCTGCGGTTGTCTCTTCCGGAATAATCCAGAATGCCATGCCAGTAGATTTCAGTTCCGTAGATACACGTTCTCCAGCGGAAATAGCTGATATAGTCGGCACCGTGTGCCACACTCTGCATCGTCCACAGTGTCATCTGTCCCGGTTTCGGAGTCGGAGCTGCCATACCGGTATTCCATCCATTGGCGCCGGACTGCTGCTCCATAATACCGAAGTTTTTGGAAACGGCACGAACCTCAGACAGGTTGCGGCTCCACATACGGTCTTTCAGGAAATTGTCCGGTTTGTAGGCATCCAGGCAGTAAGCAAAGTTCGGGTAGGAATCATACATGATGAAATCCAGACTCTCGTTTGTCATTCTCTGGTTGTCCAGATTGCCGAACAGACCGTTGGTGGTGATAAAGTCACCCGGTTTCAGATATTTGCGGATGATGTCGCTCTGCAGTTTTGCAAATTTGCATGCACTGTCGGATACGAATCTTGTATAATCCAGTACTTCATGCGGGTTTGTATTGTTGCTCAGTGTTGTTCTCGGAACATGTACTTCCTCGAAGCTGTTGTACGTCTGATTCCAGAAGTTGGTGCCCCATGCATCATTCAGTGCATCGATGCTTCCGTATTTTTCCATCAGGAATTTTCGGAATGCAATGGTATCACTTTCGGAATAGAACTCATTTTTCTCACAGTTGATCTCGTTGTCGATCTGCCATCCGATGATTGCCGGATGTTTTGCATAATGAGATGCGGATTTTTCTACAATGATTCTGGTCAGCTCCTGATATTTCGGCGAATTGTAATTGTAATGTCTTCTTCCGCCATGGCGGTACAGAACACCGTCCATCGTCGCATTCAGAACTTCCGGATATTTTTCGGTCAGCCATGCCGGCGGAGTCGCCGTCGGGGTACAAAAGATTACTTTCATACCCATTTCCGCTGCCAGATCCAGAAATCTGTCAAAGAAATCATAGTTGAAAACACCTTCGTACCGCTCAATCTTACTCCATGCAAATTCTGCGATTCGAATTACTTCAATGCCGTTTTCCAGCATTCGTCTCAGGTCGTCACGCCAGAGACTCTCGTCCCAGTGTTCCGGGTAATAACACGTTCCCAATACCAGTCTTTCGCCGTTCACAATTTCCATAAGATCACCTCTCTTTTTCTTTTATACTTCAAATCATACCACACTTATTCTTTTACCGCACCAGATGTCAGTCCAGACATGAAGAACTTGGATGCACTTAAGAATGCGATCAGCAGCGGCAGTACCGCACAGGTGCTGGCAAACATCAGCGCGCCGTAATCGGTACCACGGTCACCAACCATGGTCTTCAGCATCAGCGGCAGAGTCATTTTGTCTGCTTTACGCAGAATCATCAGAGGCTGCATGAAGTCGTTCCATACGTTTACGAACTGCATGATACCAAGGGATGCATAAGCCGGCTTCAGGATCGGCGCAATAACGCGGAAGAAGATCGTCCACTCACTGCAGCCATCGAGGCGTGCTGCTTCGATCAGAGATACCGGTACGTTGTTCTGGCAGTACTGCCGCATCCAGAAGATACCGAATGCATTCGCACAGCTCGGAATGATCAGTGCCCAGAAGCTGTTTAACCAGCCCAGTTTTGACATCATAATGAACCACGGGATGATACCTGCGGTCCACGGAACCATCATGGTACCAAGAAGAATGGCAAACAGTGCTTTCTTTCCCGGGAAGTTATAGACGGAGAATGCATATCCGCCGATCGAGCAGAAGAACAGTACCAGGATCACATTGCCAAATGTTACGATACAGCTGTTCAGGAAGGCCCGCGGGAAGTTTACTGCTTCCACCATGTTGTGGAAGTTGGTTGACAGGTTGCTTCCAAACCACAGTGCCGGCGGGAAGGAATAGATTTCACTGGTTGTATGGGTTGCCATAACGAACATCATATAGAACGGGATCAGCATAATCAGTGCGATCAGTCCCAGTACAATATATAAGGAGATTTTCTTTCCAATCGGATGAACCTTGGCAATCACGATTAAGATAACGGCTAACGCTACAAGCAAAATTAATAATGTTTTCATTTACCGTATTTCCTCCTTCCTGTTTCTTTCTCTTCGGAGAATTTGTTAACAAAGACAGAGATCACAACGATCATGATTGTGATGACGTATGCACACGCAGATGCATATCCATAGGAGTTTCCGCCCTGCGGAGCTTTGTTTAACAGGTACATCATCAGTGTCAGACCGCCATTGTTGATACCACCGGTCCAACTGGAGTTTGTTAAGATGAATGGCTCCGTGAACAGGTTGAACATACCAATACTGGACTGTACGACCGTAAAGATGATGATTGGTTTTAACAGTGGGATAACGATACTGAACATAACTCTTGTGTTGGAAGCGCCATCGATTCTGGCTGCCTCGTAGATATCATTGCTGATACCCTGCATACCGGCCAGATAGATAACCATGTTCCAGCCGACCCATTTCCATGCGAACATTACGATAACGGCTACTTTGATCAGGCTTCCGTCTCCGCCCAGCCAGTTGATGTTTTTGCCGCCGAACAGGCTCAGGAACCAGTTGATGACACCATAGTTATTTCCAAACATGGTCTGGAAGATAATGGAGATCGCAACAGAACTTGTTACCATAGGCATAAAGTAGATGGTTTTAAAGATGTTTTCACCTTTTACCAGTTTCGAATTCAGAATATAGGCCAGTGCAAGGCCGCCCAGCAGAATCGGAATATGTGCAATGATACCGATCAGCAGTGTGTTGGATAATGCTTTCCAGAACAGCGGATCTTTGAACAGGTTGATATAGTTGGTGACTCCGTTAAAATGCATCGGTCCGATGCCGTCCCACCGGAAAAAGCTCAGTGCAAATCCGGCTACGATCGGGAACAGACCGAAGATTGCGAATAAGATATAAAATGGTGCGATGTATGCGTATGCCACTTTATTTTGTTTTAACGTATAAACAAATCCGGTTTTCTTTTTTGTTTTCAAAAGTGGTCCTCCTTCCGTCCATCAGTATTCTTTATGCAAAATCGACCGCCGACCGGACAATTCCGATGCAGCGGCCGATTTTAATTCTTAACTTTTTACTGATTTACTTCTTATTTGTCCCAAACGCCTGCGTCTTTCAGTACCTGAATCTGCTGCTCTTTTACTTCGGCAGTTGCTGCTTCGATATCAGATATTACCTTAGCGCGGATACCTTCTGCATCCAGTCCCTCCTCAAGTCCGGAGTTTACAGCTGTATAGATGCATCCATCAGCTGCGGAATCCATCATGGTTGTGTTTACAGGCTGCAGTTCTTTTGCAAGTTCAGCCCACAGTTTTTTCGGCTGCTGTCCGCTGAAGTAATCATCTGTTGCATCGTAGATAGAAGCGTCATCATATGCTGGTGTGTAAGCCGGGAAGTAATCTACTGCCTGGAAGATGTCGTTCTGACCTTCTTTTGTTGCCAGCATGTATTTTACGAATGCCCAGGCTGCTGCTTTGTTTTTGCTCTGCTCCGGGATTACCAGGAAAGATCCGCCCCAGTTGGAAGCTTTTACACCGCCAGGCATCTTAGCAACACCCCATTTTCCGGAAGCATCCGGTGCATAATCTGTTTTCAGGAATCCGCCGAACCATCCGCCGGAGATAACAGATGCAACACTGCCGTCAGCGTAAGCTGCTTTTGCCTCGGTGCTCCACATATCAACGTTCATATCCAGACCTTCTTCACGCATCTTGATGACTGCGTTCAGGCAATCCAGGTCGCCGTCTCTTTCTACCTGCAAGTTCAGATCTTCGTCATAGAAATCTCTGTTGCAGAACAGTTCATAGTACAGATATGCTGCATCCGGTAACAGCCAGCGTTTTCCAGGAATATTTACTTTTCTTGCTACTTCCAGTACGCCGTCCCATGTGCTCATCAGTTCAGCAACTTCATCCGGGTCGGTCGGAAGTCCGCACTCTTCAAAGATATCGGTACGATAGAAGTAAGTGGTTGGTCCTACATCCCAAGGAATCAGACGCATTGCCTTTCCGTCTGCTGACTGGCACTGATCCCATTTGAATGCTACGAAATCATCTTTCAGCTCGCCTGCATTGTATGGCTCATCCAGCAGGTTTGTTAATGCTGAGGAGTCACGGTACTGAGCAACGTAAGCACCCTCTACCATGGCAACATCCGGAGCGCCGTCGCCTGCGGACAGGGATGTCTGCAGCGCCTGATGATGTGCTGTTGTATCGGTAAACTGCCATTCTACTTCGATGTTCGGATAAACTTTATTAAAGCCTTCCATAGCTGCTTTGAAACCATCATCACCAGATGGCCAGCCGCCTACGGTAATGGTACCGGAGATGCTTTCCGGATCGGAGAAATCAACGTCTTTTGCATCGCTGCTGCTGTCTCCGCCGCCGCATGCTGCAAGTCCGACTGTCATGGTTGCCGCCATGGCACAAGCTAAACCTTTCTTCATCATACTGCTTTTTTTCATACTCTACCTCCTGCGATTTCTAACCTTAAGTGTGTAAATTTTTAACGCTTTCTCCTGTCTGCAGTTTCGGTTTCAGATGTACGATATACCGCTTGTTTTTCTTCTCGATGATATCGATCAGAACATTTGCACACTCCCGGCCCTGCTTTCTGGGAAACATGTTAACCGTGGTAAGAGACGGGGAAAGATATTTTCTGGTTCCGGTTCCGTCAATTCCCATCACAGAAATCTGTTCCGGTACGTTGACTCCCATCTCCTGAAATCCTTTTATCATTCCTATCGCGAATTCATCGTTGAAACAGATGATTGCTGTCGCATCCAGCTTTCTTTCCAGGAAGACCTGTACTGCAAGCTTTCCCTTTCCGAAGAAGTCTTCTTCCGTATGAATACTTTGTTCCGGTAAATCTTCGGAAAACTTAAGAATTCTGGGATCATCTTTCATTTCATTCTGATTCATAGCCAACAGATATTTTTCCCATCCGGTGTTTCCGGTAATTTTTTTGATATAATTCTTCCAGGCCAGAAATCTGGAATTGCAATTATTTCTGTCGTAGGGAAATCCATAGGCTATCACTTTATGTCCCATGCTGTTCAGATACTCAAACGCGAGATCCATCGCCCGGTACATATCTGCTTCTACCAGCGGGACCGCTTTTGGGATATCCACAGAGTTACAATAAGAGGCACTTACGACGGGCAGGTAATAGTTTTTACCCCCCCCGGTTTACATAGTAACTTGTCATATCTTCATTCGGCATGATAATTCCATCAACCATCATATCTTTGATCCGGTCAAATTCCATCATTCCGCTTATGGTTACCAGATATCCTCTTTCATTTGCTGCTTCACACATGCCCCGGTACATATCGACGTAGTACTCGTTGCTCAGGTCTTTGCAATAAAACAAAAGTTGTTTTGTTCTTCGCTCCTGCAGGCTCATCGCCACAGGCTGTGGAACATAGCCAAGTCTTTCTGCTGTCTCAATGATTTTTCTTCGCTTATTCTCCTCCACATATCCACTGTTGTTTAATGCTCTTGATACCACGGATACAGAAACACCACATAATTCTGCAATATTTTTTCTAGTCACTGGTTTCTTTTCCATACCACTTTTCAACTCCTTTTTTTGTGCACTATAGATAACAAGAGTTGTTTTTTTGCATCCGTACTAGTACTTTTGATGTATTTATTTTACTTTTTCTCAAACTTGTTGTCTATACTGC
>CAVLAW010000110.1:0-2958 GCA_963661155.1 Tidjanibacter massiliensis
CATTTTTCTTGATCAGATGCTGCATGATTTTATTATCCTCATGCGTATCGACGCGCAGGTGCGGAATCTGTGCCCAGCAGTAATCGACGATCTGCGAGAAAAATCCGTGGATGGTTCCATCTGAGGCAACCTGGTGGATCGTGCCGTACGGCTCATCGGAAATCCAGGAGCCGTTGTCGATCTGCAGATACGTCGGGTCCTCGCCGATGATAAAAGCGAAAGCGCCGTGCAGAACGCCGTTCTCCTCGAAGACGAAGAGCTGTTTGTCGCGGATGCGGTTGTGAATCAGTTCATCCGGCGGAAAATGGTTTCCCCACTGATTCGGATTTCCGGTTTCCTGCATAAAAGAGCGGGCGTAAGCATAGATTGACATGATCGATGAAAAATCATTCGGGACGGCAAGTCGTATCATGATAAAAATTCTCCTTTTGTTTGAAAATAAGCAGTTTTATTGTAGCACAGCGGATGTGGAAGCACAAGAAAGAGAAAACAGGATTTGACTTTTTGAAAAATCCCATGTACAATGCAGTTAGTTATAACTAACTCAAAAACAAAATGATTTCTGCCGGTCATGGATGGGCCGGTTCGGTATCAAAACATCAGAAAGGAAACAATATGAAACAAAATCAAAAACGAAAAGAGACGGCGGGCATGAATTTTCTCCGCTATCTCGGCCCGGGGCTCCTAGTTACGGTCGGATTTATCGACCCGGGAAACTGGGCATCCAACATTGCAGCCGGATCGGGCTACGGTTATGAGTTGCTGTGGATGGTGACCTTGTCCACGATCATGCTGATTTTTCTGCAGCACAACGCGGCACACCTCGGCATCGTCACAGGAAAATGCCTCTCCGAAGCGGCGAGTCTTTATCTGCCCGCATGGTTGAAAAACGTGATCCTTGCCACCGCGATGATGGCGGCAGTGGCGACGGCGATGGCGGAAATCCTGGGCGGTGCGATTGCGCTGCAGATGCTGTTTCACATTCCGATTAAGCTCGGCAGTATGATGATTCTCGTGCTGGTGCTGGTCTGCGAATTTACGAGCGCTTATAAGCGGATTGAAAAACTGATCATTGTCTTTGTATCATTGATCGGCTTTTCGTTCCTTTTTGAAGTATGGATCGCCGACATTGACTGGGCACAGGCGGCCGTCGGATGGGTGAAGCCGTCGTTTCCGGCGCACTCGATGCCAGTGATCTTAAGCGTGCTCGGCGCGGTCGTCATGCCGCACAACCTCTTTCTCCACTCCGAGATCATTCAGAGCCGCCAGTGGAATTTAGAGGATGATGAGGTGATTGCGCGCCAGTTAAAGTATGAGTTCAAAGACACTCTGTTTTCCATGATCATCGGCTGGGCGATCAACAGCGCGATGATTCTGATGGCGGCCGCGACGTTTTTCCAGCCGCAGAATGCAAAACAGGTGGATGACCTCGCGACAGCAGGGCGGATGCTGACACCGCTCCTTGGAAATGCTGCATCGGTGATCTTTGCCGCCGCGCTTCTCCTTGCCGGAATTTCGTCGAGCATCACCGCGGGAATGGCGGGCGGAACGATTTTCTCAGGAATTTTCAACAAACCGTACGAGATTAAGAGTAAGGAGACACGCGGGGGAATTCTGCTGACCATGATCCCGGCGGCCGCGGTCATTCTTCTGATTGATTCCCCGTTCCAGGGACTTCTCTATTCGCAGATGTTCCTTGGAATGCAGCTCCCGATCACGGTATTCACGCAGATTTATCTGACGTCCTCGAAAAAGGTCATGGGAAAATATGCGAACAGCCGGAAGCTGAAACTTGCGCTGTTCGGCATCGCGGTGATTGTGACACTTCTGAATATAGCGCTGTTGTTTGTACAGTAAAAGAAATTAGAAATAGAAGAAGTCCGTGTGTCGGCTCTTAAAAAAGAACCGACATAACGGACTTCTTCTATTATAATATGCTCTCCATGCAGGCATCGACAAAGTCCTGCAGAAGAGGAGAGAGCTTCTGGCCCTTTTTCCAGATTACGGCGATCTGTGTTTCGAGGTCGGGTTCTGCGAGCGGCTGGATGCGCAGACCCTGGCAGAGCGAGCTCATAGACTGCGGGAAAATCGCGGTGGCAAGGCCTTCTTTCGCCCAGAGCATCGCGCCGCGGGGATCGTCGCAGACGCAGAAAAGATCGGGCTCCATGCCGCGCGAGTGGAACGCATCCATGATGAGCGCTTCGTACCGGCGGTAGATGATGAGCGGAATGTTTAAAAGATCCGAAAGCTTTAAAGATCCGTTTTTCTCGGGAAGCATATCTTTCGAAGAAACGGCAATCATAGGTTCAGAGCTTAAAGTTTTGTAATCGACATCGTCGAGCCGCAGCGGTGTGCGGGCGATCGAGATGTCGATGATACCGTCCATCAGATAGCGGTACAGCGTGTAGGTGATGCCGTCGTGCACTTCGAAGTTGACATCGGGATTCCGCCGGGAGAAAAGCGAGACACACGGCATGATCGTCGCAACCGTGGTCGGCGTGATGCCAAGACGCAGGACACGCTTCTTGCCGACCTTTGCGACTTCGAGTTCTGTTGATTTCACGTACTCGAGCAGGTTGGCGGAACGGTCGTACAGAAGCTTTCCGGCTTCGGTCAGGCGGACGCCCTGACGGGTGCGTTCAAACAAAGTTACGTTCAGTTCAGCTTCCAATTGCTTTAACTGATAACTGAGCGGCGGCTGGGACATATTGAGACGCCGCGCGGCCTCGTGAATGCTTTCGGTTTCGGCGATTACACGGAAATATTCAAGCTGGCGAAGTTCCATGAGAGGGGTTCCTTTCATAAAAAGACAGATGATATAAAAATTATATCACTAAGGTATAAAAACAATACTATTCGTATTAACTATATGAGATTATACTGTCAATGTCAAGATATCAGGGCCACAAGATCAGAAATCTGACGCAAGCTTGCTTGCAGGAGGATTTTTGACCTTGT
>CAVLAW010000110.1:2968-3439 GCA_963661155.1 Tidjanibacter massiliensis
AGTAGCCATTTTTCGAAGAAAAATGAACGGATTGTGAATGTTTTTGAGGATTGCGGGAGGACGAAGTACGGAGCAATCCGTCATGGTATCGAAGAAACAAAGAAATGGAGAGTGAAAAAGAAGATGAAAAGTCTTGGAGTCTACTTGAAGCACTACAAAAAAGAGAGCATCATCGCTCCTTTGTTTAAGCTTCTGGAAGTCGTATTCGACCTTCTGGTGCCGATGGTTGTTGCTCAGATCATCGATGTGGGTATCGCCGGCAATAATCGTCCGTACATCGTCGGCCGGTTCGGAATCCTGGTTCTGATGGCGGCAGTCGGACTTTGCTGCAGCTTCACCGCGCAGTATTTCGCAGCAAAAGCGAGCGTCGGCTGTGCAACCGAGCTTCGCCAGGCGGTCTTTGACCATATCCAGTCCCTGTCCTTTACCGAGCTGGATACGATCGGAACCGACACCCTGATCACACGTCTG
>CAVLAW010000110.1:3449-8046 GCA_963661155.1 Tidjanibacter massiliensis
AGGTGCAGAACGGAATCAACATGGGTCTGCGTCTGCTGCTCCGGAGCCCGTTTATCGTATTCGGTTCCGTTGTCATGGCGTTTACCGTCAATGTGCGCTGTGCACTGGTATTCCTTGTGACGATCCCGATCCTGTTCGTAGCAGTCTTCGGCATCATGCTGGTCAGCATTCCGCTGTTCAAAAAAGTACAGGCAGCGCTGGACCGCGTCACCGGAATGACAAGAGAGAACCTGACCGGTGTCCGTGTCATCCGTGCATTCTGCCGTGAGGAGCAGTCCGTTGCCGATTTCGAGAAGAGCAACGATGAGCTGACTCACCTGAATGAGTTTGTCGGAAAAATTTCCGCACTGCTGAACCCGCTGACCTACGTCCTCATCAACATCGCAGCCGTTGTCCTGATCTGGCAGGCAGGCCTTCAGGTCAACATCGGCAATATGCAGCAGGGACAGGTTGTCGCACTTTACAACTACATGCTGCAGATCATCGTGGAGTTGATCAAACTGGCATCGCTCATCATCACCTTAAACAAATCCGTAGCCTGCGCAGAGCGTGTCTCCGGTGTGCTGGCAGTTCCGACAACCATGAACTATCCGGCAGAGGGCGGCGCTGCAAAGAAAGCAACTGGTGATGCAGCCGTTACGTTTAAAAATGTCAGCTTCACTTACGCGGGAGCTGGTGCAGAGAGCTTATCTGACATCAGCTTTACGGCAAAACGCGGCCAGACCATCGGAATCATCGGCGGTACCGGAAGCGGAAAATCGACGCTGGTCAGCCTGATTTCCCGTTTCTACGACAGTACAAGCGGTGAAGTCCTGGTGGACGGCGAAAACGTAAAGAATTATACCAAAGAAGAGCTTTGCAATAAAGTTGGCGTGGTACAGCAGAGAGCCGTCCTCTTTAAGGGCAGCATCCGCGACAACATGAAGTGGGGCAAAGAGGACGCTGCCGATGCAGAAATCTGGGAAGCACTCACGACAGCCCAGGCAAAAGAAGTGGTCGAAGGAAAACAGGATCAGCTCGATTTCCTGCTGGAGCAGAACGGAAAGAACCTCTCCGGCGGTCAGAAACAGCGTCTTTCCATCGCACGTGCCCTGGTAAAGAAACCGGAAATCCTGATTCTGGACGACAGCTCCAGCGCGCTTGATTTTGCAACCGACGCGAAGCTTCGAAAAGCGATCCACAATCTCGAAGGAAACACAACAACCTTCCTCGTATCCCAGAGAATCGCCGGCATCCGTCAGGCAGACCAGATCCTCGTTCTTGGAAACGGTACCCTCGAAGGAAACGGCACGCATGACGAGCTGATGAAAAACTGCGAGGTTTACCGTGAAATTTACTTCTCCCAGTTCCCGGAAGAGCGTGCATCATATAATAACGAAAGCGGGGTGATCGCATGAAAAAGACAGAAAACAAGTCCGGAAAAAGCGGCTTGCAGGTCATGAAAAAGCTGATGGCGTTTATCGGAAATTATAAAATTTTCTTAGGCCTTAGTATTGTGCTGGCTGCGGTTACCGTTATTTTACAGCTTTATATCCCGATCCTGTTCGGTGATGCGATCGATGAGGTCGTAGCAGCCCACCAGGTCAGTTTCCCGGAAATGTGGTTCTATCTGAAACGAATCGTATTCTTTACCCTCGTTTCCGCACTTTCCGCATGGATCATGAACCTGATCAACAACCGGATGACGTACCGCATCGTGCGCGATCTCCGTTCCCAGGCGATCCGTCATATTCAGGTACTGCCGCTGTCCTATCTGGATCAGCACAGCTCCGGAGACATCGTAAGCCGTGTCATCGCAGATACCGATATCTTATCGGATGGCCTTCTGCTCGGCTTTACGCAGCTGTTCTCCGGTATTGTGACCATTATCGTGACACTGTTTTTCATGTTCTCGAAGAACGTGTGGATCACTCTTCTTGTGATCTGCCTGACACCGCTCAGCTTCTTCGTGGCAAAATTTATTTCCGGCCGCTCCTTCAAAATGTTCCAGAAACAGAGTGAGACGAGAGGAAAACAGACCGCTCTGATCGACGAGATGATCGGAAATCAGAAGGTTGTTAAAGCGTTCGGCTATGAGGAGAAAGCTTCTGAGCGTTTCGCGGAGATCAACAAAGATCTGCAGAAATACAGCCAGCAGGCCGTGTTCTACAGCTCCTTAACAAACCCGTCCACCCGTTTTGTCAACAACGTGATCTACGCTGGTGTTGCCCTTGTGGGAGCTTTCATGATCCCGGGCGGCGCGCTGACGGTCGGCGGACTTTCGGTTCTGCTTTCTTATGCAAACCAGTATATGAAACCGTTCAATGATATCAGCTCCGTCATCACCGAGATGCAGAACGCACTTGCCTGCGCAGGCCGTATCTTCGCCCTTCTGGAAGAGAAAGAGGAGAGCGCAGACCCGACCGGAACCATCGATACCGTGACTGGAAATGTAACGATCAACGATGTGGCATTCAGCTATGACAAAGACAAAAAGCTGATCGAAAACTTCAATCTTGACGTACAGCCGGGCATGCGTGTTGCGATTGTCGGCCCGACCGGATGCGGAAAGACGACGTTCATCAACCTGCTGATGCGCTTCTATGATGTGGATGCCGGAAAGATCTGCATCGACGGAAAAACGATCGACGGACTGTCTCGTCATGCGCTTCGAAGCTGCTTTGGTATGGTGCTGCAGGATACCTGGATCAAACAGGGAACCGTGCGCGACAACATCAGCTTCGGAAAACCGGATGCGACGGAGGAAGAGATCATCCGCGCAGCCAAAGAGGCACACAGCTGGGAGTTCATCAAGCGTCTGCCGAAGGGGCTTGACACTGTGCTGAGCGAAGACAGTATCAGCCAGGGACAGAAACAGCTTCTCTGTATCACCCGTGTCATGCTCTGCCTGCCGCCGATGCTGATCCTCGACGAGGCAACCTCAAGCATCGATACACGTACCGAACTTCAGGTTCAGGAGGCATTCGACAAGCTGATGCAGGGCAGAACAAGCTTCGTTGTTGCACACCGTCTGTCCACGATCCGCAACGCTTCGCTGATCCTCGTCATGAAAGACGGAAAGATCATCGAGCAGGGACGCCACGAGGAGCTTCTTGCGAAGAAAGGTTTCTACTACAATCTGTACAACAGCCAGTTCCAGGCGTCATAAGAGAAAGATTCAAAAAAACACAGCAGATCTGCATTCGGATGCACGGTTTTCCGGCATTCGGCGGCAGATCTGCTGATTTTTTATATATTTTTCTGAATTTCCGAAAAAAATACGGCAGGGGGTATTGACGAATCCTATGACAGGTGCTATAGTTTTACAAAAATAAGAAAAGACGTAGAAGTTTTTAGAAAATGTGCAGAAAGCCTTTTAAAACTTTATTTTCGAAAGGTGCACGACCGAAGAAGTAAAACTTTCAGGTGCTGGTTCTTCTCTTAAAACAAGAACGGAGGGGAAAGGGCGAGGACTAAAAACGGAGTGGTCTCTGGAGAAGCTCTTGAAAAGAGTGCCGAAGGTGCAATGCAGCGATGCAGAATCTCTCAGGCAAAAGGACAGAGTCAAAAAAGATGCAGATGAAAAATAACCGCAGAACAAAAAGCGGAACTTTTTTTGTATGTATTCTTCAATCAGAGCCATGTTCTGCAGGGAAAACCAGCAGAAGATGGTATTTTTTTTCTCAAAATGGTGCGGATGTGTGATCCGTATCGTTCAGACCATACGTCGAATGGAAAGGGAGAAAAAGAAAATGGATGCATTGAATCAGACAATTGCACAGATCAGTGATGTACTGTGGAACAGCGTACTGCTGTTTCTGCTGGTAGGAACGGGAGTTTACTTCTCAATCCGGACCCGATTCGTACAGGTGAGAAAGTTTAAGACCGCGTGGAACCGCGTGTTCGGCGGCTTCTCCTTAAAGGGCAAGAAGGCCGGAAAAGACGGTATGACATCATTCCAGGCACTTGCAACGGCGATCGCCGCACAGGTCGGAACCGGAAACATCGCAGGATGTGCGACAGCACTCGTATCCGGCGGCCCGGGAGCCATCTTCTGGATGTGGCTCGCAGCGTTCTTTGGTATGGCGACGATCTACGGAGAGGCGTATCTGGCGCAAATCTCGAAACGCCGCGATGAGAACGGAGAGGTCATCGGAGGACCGGTTTACTACATTACCCACGCGTTCAAGGGAACGTTTGGAAAAGCACTCGCCGGCTTCTTTGCCGTAGCGGTTATTCTGGCACTTGGATTTATGGGAAATATGGTACAGTCGAACTCCATCAGTGATGCGTTCTACACCGCATTTTCTGTACCGAAATGGGTGATGGGTGTGATCGTAGCTGTTCTCGCCGCATTCATTTTCATCGGAGGAATCTCCCGTATCGCATCCTTCACCGAGAAAGTTGTTCCGGTGATGGCAGCATTGTATCTTGTCGGAGCACTCGTTGTTATCCTGATCAACATTCAGCATGTACCGTCAGCGATTGCTTCCATCTTTATCGGTGCGTTCCGCCCGGATGCCGTATTTGGCGCAGCAGCCGGTATCACGGTAAGAAAAGCCATGCGTTACGGCGTTGCCCGCGGCCTGTTCTCGAACGAAGCCGGTATGGGTTCCAC
>CAVLAW010000111.1:0-7996 GCA_963661155.1 Tidjanibacter massiliensis
CTGCGGATGCAGATTGTGAATATTTTCCAGTGTCTCATAAAACTCTTGCTTATAGGGACAACTGGATATCCATGTCCCTGTTTCCAGGATCCAGGACATTCTGCATGACCGGCGTAAGATTACCGCAGATACATCTCTCCGTCTCGCTAAATACTTCGGTGTATCTGATAAATATTTTCTCGATATCCAGACAGATATCGATATCAGAAATCTGAAACTCTCCGAGCAGGATGAACTCGACTCTATCCCTGTCTGCCCGGCTATGGTCTAATTCAACTTACCGTGCTTCTATATATTCCACCGTGAAAAAGGCGCAGCAATCATCATGACTGCTGCGCCCTAAAAATATTAATCTTAAACGATCTCCATCTCCTTCAGACTCCGCACTCCAATTCCCGCTTCATCTCCAACCGCCAGATACCCATCCTTGAGCACATGGCAGGTGTCGGCCATATCCTGCTGTGTCGCATAGCAGGTGATGTCGTTTGACATTGTGGCTGCGGGGAGTGAGGATGCAAGGTGGAGGCAGACGGCTCCATCGATCTGGGTGTCGTATGTGCTGGTCACTACACAGCGTATTCCCGCGGACGCCGCGATCTCTGAGATCGTGACTGCGTTCTGGATCCCGCCGGTTTTGACAAGCTTCAACACGAACACATCCGCTGCCCGCTCATACGCGTACTGAACGGCATCCTGGATCGTATTGATCGCCTCGTCGACCCCGATCACAACACCGGTATCCCGTTTCAGCTGCTTCGTTCCATTGAAATCATGCTTATCTAACAGCTGTTCATACACCTCCAGATCCAGGTCACTGGTCTTCCGGATAAACTGGTATGCGTCCGCATAGCTGTACCCCGCGTTTGCGTCCACGCGAAGCTTCATCTCATGTCCGACCGCATCCCTGACCGCGCGGACCCGGCGGATATCTTCCTCCACATCCGTGCCGATCTTCATCTTTATGCTGTGGTACCCGTTTTCCCGGTACTGGACTGCCTTTTCCACCGCCTCATCGATTCCCATGATTCCAAGATGACGGTTGATCATGACCTTCTCCCGCAGCTTTCCGCCGAACATCTGATAAAGCGGAATATTCCGCTCTTTCGCCGCAAGATCATAAAAAGCTGCCTCCAGTGCCATCTTCGCCGCAGCATGGGCGGGGAGCTTGTGGTTCCACCGCTCTCTGGCTTCCCACAGGTCCGCCGCGTCGATTCCTATGATCTCTGGTACCAGTTCCTTCTCAAGTACATATTGCACAAGTTCCGGTGTTTCGCCGGTAAACTTCGGAAGCGGAGTCGCCTCACCCCAGCCGCAGATCCCATTTTCATCTGTGAGTTTTACGATCACATGTCCCTTTACCTGTGCCGGACGCCCATACGCCGTTGCCAGTACAACTGTTCCTCTGTGAAGCAAAAATATCTCTGCCGATACAACTTTTCCCATAGATCAGATCTCCTTCCTGTCTCTTTATACAGGAAAAAGCAGGTTTCCCTGCTTTTCCCGTCACAACTGTCAGTGCCTTTTTATCCTCTGTCCTTTTTCAAATTCATACCTGCTGTCAGATACGCTCTGCCTGCTCCTGAATCTCCTTGAGACCCATGCAAAGTCTGTTTTTCATTCTCAGATATTCGCTCTTCGCCATTGCATAGACATCCATAGGCGCGTTTTCCCTCGTGATTCCCTTGCAGCGTCCAAATGCCCCGAAAATTCCAAATCCAGCGCCGTAATCATGCTGATACGGCGCTCTTCTGCAGTAAACGACATGGAGCAGTTTTCCAACGGTCTCTTTCAGGAAGAGATCGCTGTCTTCCATGCTCTCTGCCCGTTCAGCCGCATGTTCCAGTGCCTTTTTCGCCCCGCTCCATGCAGTGCGGATCTCCTCCGTGTCAAACTCCGGTGCCAGTCCGGAAAGCGTCTTTTCCAGTCTGCCATCCAGGTCTTCCAGGAATACCGGAATATTTACAGGAATCATCTTTGAACTCTGAATATCATCCACGATCTCCAGGTTGATCTTCGCGTCACGCATCATGATCTTCTCGTCGAGTTTGTCGATGGTATCCTTCGGGGTATGCCACCATGGACCGCCGCTCGGGCAGTTTGACAGGCGGTTCTCCGGAAGCGGTTCATACTTTAACATGATCGTGATCGGCACATACGCGCCCCAGAAAGACTGGTCCGCGCCGCGAACCATCGGCGTGTATGCGTCCGGTCTTTTTCCTGTGTACTTTTCGATCAGGTCAGCCGTGTAGGAAACGCCCTCAGAACCTGATGTCCGCGCTACGATCTGATTTGAGTTTTTGCATCCAGTCAAATCCAGATTCACATGCGCCACACAGTTCTTTCTGAGATCTGCGTAATGGCTGTCACAGTACCAGGTGGAACCGGAAAATCTTCCGTCAGAATGACCAGACCACCATGCGATCCGCACTCCGCGCTTTAATTCCGCCCTGTGTTCATAGAGCACTCTCGCGTACTCTAAAAGGATCGCGTCGCTGACCGCATTGTCCGTGATTCCCTCATACCAGGAGTCATAGTGGCCGGAGACAAGCACGAAGCTGTCGCTCTTTCCCTTGATGTCAACGATCACCATGGAACTTCTGCGGATCTTCGTCTCCATTTTTATCATGACTTCTGCGTCCAGATTTCCCGCAGCCAGCTTTTCGATCAATGCCTCTCCATCGGCGCGTCTGATTCCAGCTGACGGGAGGAATTCCATATACGCCGCCTCGTCAAAACCCGGAGTACCCCAGATCGTTCCAATATTGCTATGGTGGATATAGTCGCCCTTTGTCGCACAGATATGCAGCACGGCTTTGGCTCCTACCTCCATCGCTTTTCTCGCGAAAACACCCTTTGCGTCCCATGTCAAGACGATCTTGTCACGGAATGCCTCGAAGCGCTCTTTTTCCTGATTCTTTGTGAGTCCTTTTTCCTTGCTGAGCGCATCGTAATACAGAGCTCCGCGGATTCCGGCCGCCTCTGCGCTATAGACATCTCCAACCAGCGGATATTCCGCTCCGTCAACTTTCGCGGACCCACTCACCGGGATGCTGAAAAAGCCATCGTACTCGCACTGTTCAAACGGGATCCCATACCCGGAAAGCTTTTTTTCCAGATAGGAAACGGCCGCTTCGCCCTCTTCTGTTCCGCTGTAACGGAATAAATGGTTGAATTTTCCGATCGTTTCCAGCATATTTTCACGGTTTAATTCTTCAAGAAGTTTTTCTCTCAACTGTCTCATCTTAACCTCCGCTATCCTTCTTTCAAAGCCTGTTCCTTAGAACGGTCCATAATGGATCATCTGCGCAACGATCATTGCGATGCATGCCAGAACGACCCAGCTTGCAAATACTTTTTTCATGAATTTCATCCATGTACCATAAGAAACGCCTGCCGCCATAAGGTTCGCCATCAGTGCAGAGGACATCGGAATAATATAGTTTCCAAGTCCATCACCAAAGTTGAACGCAAGAACAACGGTCTGTCTTGTCATTCCAATCAGGTCTGCAACCGGAACCATAAGCGGCATAACAGCAGCTGCCTGTCCGGAACCAGACGGAATAAATACGTTGATCAGAACATTTGCAATAAACATCATCGGTCCCTGGATAAATGCCGGGCATGCCATAAGAGCATTCGCAATTGCACGTACAATTGTGTCAATGATCTTACCATCAGACAGTACGCTGGAAATTGCTGTCGCGATACCGATCATGATGGCGGCTGTCATCATCTTCGCGGCACCTTTGCTGAAGTGTCTCGCGATCTCACTCGGCATCATGCCGCCTACAAGGCCGCCAACTACCGCAAGCCATACAAACGCAACTGCTGTCTCTGTATTGCCCCAGCCAAGTTTGATTCCGCCGTAAACCTGAATCAGAACACTTGCGAAAAATACGATCAGTACGAGAATCTGGCGAACTGTAATCGTTGCCTCTTTGTCAACGCTTGTGTCAAATCCCTGCTTTCTTGCCTCTTCTTCTAATTCATATACCAGGCTGCATTTCGGATCTTTCTTCACTTTCATTGCGTATGTAACGATAAAATATGCATTCAGTGCAAGGAATACGGCACAAAGAATTAAACGATAACCAATACCAGAGAAAATTGGAAGATCAGCGAATCCCTGCGCGATCGCTGTTGTCGCCGGAGCTACCGGACCGATACTCTGGCTGCCGCCTGCCGCCAGGACAACGATTGCCACCGCAACCAGCGCGTCATATCCGCACATACGACAGAAAAGAACAAGTACCGGGATGAAACCGATCATGCTGACCGGATTCTGACGCATACCATAAATACCAAATACAATGATCGTTCCAATTAACAGCATTTTTTCACTGTTTTTGTACTTGTGGATCATGATGTTGATCGCTGCATCAAATGCGCCTGTCGCAAGAATTACTTCAATGGAAGCCGCACTGAAGATCGTCATCCAAATCAGACTGGATCCTGCCAGCGCCTTTACTATATAGTTCGGGATCTTAAAGAAACTTACCGGACATTGCTCGACCCATGTGAAAGAGGTCGCGTCAACGATCATTTTTCCTGTTGCCTCATTCTTTACTCTGGCAAATTCTCCGGCCGGGACAAAATATGTCATGGCTGTTACGAGAATGACAAGCATTACCAGAATGACAAACACGTGAGGAATCTGAAATTTTTTCTTCTGATTCATACATACAACTCCTTTTCTTCTTATGCTTCGCGGTTTCCTGATCAGGTTTGCTTTTGTGGCTTTACTATAGCAAAATCACCGATTCTTTTGCTATAAACAATGTCACATTGTAACAAATGCTACATTTTTTCTTCTTTTCCACCTTAAAAACAGCACTTCTTGACAACTTTTCGACTCAATGATAAAATTCTCCATAACTACATGATGTTTCTGTCTGTTCACGTTTTCTGGCAGAAATCCCGACATTCAAGGAGGTATTTGGCTTTGGATCGAGAATATTGTGTAAATTTCGAACCATATATCAACGAAGAGCTTTCCAGCCTCGTAGAGACATACGGGCGGCGCGTCGAGGTGCCTGTCAATACCTACTATATCAAACCTGGACAGAAACTCACAGAAATTTCTTATATCGCAAGTGGAACGACTTCCCATTCCATGTTCGGCATATCCGGGCAGGAAAAGATCTCTTATATCCTCAGCGCCGGATGGTTTCTGACGGAGAGTCTGTTTGCCAATGGGAAAATGTTCTCTATCGCGGAGCGCTACACGCTCGCCCAGACAGATCTTGTCCTGTATAAGATCGATGCGGCTGCATATGAGATTCTGATCGAAAAGAAGGTATTCCGCGACGCTATTATCCGCAGCCTGAGCAACAAACGGGCATTTTTACAGGGAGAACTTGAGAGCGTGACCCTCGAATGTGTAAAAAAGCGACTGAAAAATTTCTTTATTCTTCTGTCGGATCCTGCTTCCAGTAAGGACCGTACCTGGTATCCGCTAAGCCATTATTACACGCACCAGGAGATCGCCTCTATTATAGGAACAAACCGCGTAACCGTAAGCCGTCTGATCAGCGAGCTGGCCCGTGAGGACTTTCTCCGTGTCATCAATAAGCGGATCGAAGTGAACAGTGCGCAGATCAGTGGCTGAACATACACAGACACAGCATACTAAATCGATTCAAAATTTCATATTTGGCTTTCAAATATTCAATATAAAAACAGATCTGATGTTTCTTCACGATACCAGATCTGTTTTTATTACTCGTAATTATTCTCTCGGTTTTTACATTTAATACGATGACTGCATATACCTGCGGAACAGTTACTTTTATTCTTTACCCTGTTTTCCCATCTCATACATCAGCGCAATCATATGCTTTACGGATGCCTTGTAGTCATCCAGCTTCATGTTCTCGTTCGGCGCATGATGGTTTGCATTCGTATTTCCCGGTCCTACGCCGACGATCGGCATCTCCGGCCATGCACGGTGGAAATAGATCGCTGGGCCGCCGCCGAGAGCTGTCGGCTCAATCACCATCGGCTTGTCATAAACTTCAGCCGCGGAATGTTCCAGCCAATCCTTTAACGGAATGTCAACGCTGGTTCTTACCGGGGTGTTTCCGCCTCTGCGCACTACCTTTACATCCCCGAATCCATGCTTTTTCAGATGTTCCCGCAGCTGTTCCTCGACCTTGTCCGGGGATTGATTCGCAACCAGATAAAATCCGATCCGCGCGTACGCCTTATGCGGCACGATTCCTCTTGCGCCGTTGTAAAGCTCGCCGGCTTCCAGGCCGCAGACTGCCATGGACGGCTCCATATAGATTTGTTTCTTCAATTCTAATCCGCTGCTTCCCCGCAGGAAAGAAGTGAGTCCCAGCTTTTCCATCTGTCTCTTTTCGTTATACGGGAACGCATTTAAGATCTCCTCATCCTTTTTCGTCACCGGGAGAACATCGTCATAGAAGCCCTCGATGGTGATCCTCTCATCCGCGCTCTTTAAGCTTGCAAGTGCCCAGACGAGTCTCCAGGACGCACTTGGAACATATGTGCCCATTCTGGCATGTACGTCTTTTTTCGCGGTCTCCACCGACAGTTCAAAGCTTACGCTTCCTCTGACACCGAATCTCGCCCACGGTCTTCCTTCTTCATCGCGGCGTCCATTTTCCCATAAGCAAACATCCGCTTTCGATAATTCCTTAAACTTTTCTGCCTGTTCCCTGGAAAACTTTGATAAGGACGGGCTGCTCGTCTCCTCATCGCCCTCGAACAGGAATTTTACATCGATCGGCAGCTTGCCTTTTACCGCAAGGATCGCTTCCACTGCCTGGATCCTTGAGAGAAGCGGTCCCTTGTCATCAGACACGCCTCTTCCATAGAGGACTCCGTCACGGATCTCCGGCTGGAATGGATCGCTGGCCCATAATTCATGTTTTCCCTCTTCCACGACATCGTAGTGGTTGTAAAACAGCAGAGACGGATGCTTGTCCCCGTCTTCGCCGGAAACAGACGCGGAGATCAGGGCATTTCCGTTCTCCACTTTCTGAAATTCGTGCGGGATTCCCACTGCGCTTAGCTTCTGGTCGATCCAGTTCCTTGTCTCCTCCAGTCCGCTCTTATCGCCTGCCACACTGCGGTGCGAACAGAGTTTCTTCATTTCCTCCATCATGCGTTCAAAATTCTGGTCCACGTAATCAAAAATTTCCTTCATGATCGTTCCTCCCGGTCTCTTTATTTTTCTTCATAATAGCGAAATTGAGATTTATTTTCTATATGCATTGCTACAGTGTAGCATGGGTTACATTTTCGCTTTTCGTTTACAGAACCTGCTTCCGGCAGTTTCTTCCAAATGATGCATAGCAACCAACAAAACCTATCATTGACAGCTTCTTTCAATTCTTTTACATTGAACTATATTCTACCCACTGTCAGGTAAATTTGAGATCTTGGGGCTGATGTCTGCACTTGAACTAAAAAGGGACAGCCCGGATTGCTCCAAACCATCCCCCTTCTCTGTTTCTATCTTATTTCACATAATGGATCCTGCTCAGATCGAATCGATCCTGCTGGGTTCTCTCCTCATCCGGGTAACCCATAGCGAAGATGCCGAAGACACGATGTCCTTCCGGGATTCCGACGATCTTTTCAACCACCTTCATCCGCTCTTCCCTCGGTGCCACGCCGAGCCATACGCCGCCGAGACCGATTTCATCAGCCGCAAGCCACAGATTTTCCATTGCGATACTCATATCGATCTGGGCAAATTCCGGTAAGTCGCATGCCTCACGGTATGCTGTCACGATTGCAACCGGAGTTTTTCCTGCCGGAGCTGCAAACGGGCTGGACTCGCCGAGCTGCTTTAAGACTTCCGGGTTCTGAACTACATAAAATTCCCACGGCTGCTGGTTCTTCGCTGACGGTGCCGCCATCGCTGCCTCCAGGATATAACCGATATCTTCATTTGATACTGCCTCATCTTTAAATTTTCGAATACTTACACGGTGAAATAAATCTGCCATTTTTAGACCCCATTTCC
>CAVLAW010000112.1:0-7976 GCA_963661155.1 Tidjanibacter massiliensis
ACCTGCTGAAACCGTCCGATGGTGGTCCGGTAGCCGTTCCTTCACAGGATATGGTTCTTGGTATCTACTATCTGACCCAGGAGCGTCCGGGCGAGAAGGGCGAGGGAAGCTTCTACCGCGATATGAACGAAGCAATCCTGGCATATGAGAACGGATACATCACCCTGCAGACCAAGATCACCATCCGTTGCGAGAAAGAGATGGAAGACGGTTCTGTACTGCAGCAGAACGTAAGCTCTACTTTGGGAAGATTCCTCTTCAATGAGATTCTGCCGCAGGATCTGGGATACGTAGACCGTACCATCCCGGGCAACGAGCTTGCTCTTGAGGTTGATTTCCTGGTTGCCAAGAAACAGCTGAAACAGATTCTGGAAAAAGTCATCAATACACACGGAGCTACCAAGACCGCAGAGGTTCTGGACTATATCAAGGCAACTGGATATAAATACTCCACCCGTGCAGCCATGACCGTATCCATTTCCGATATGACCGTGCCGCCGCAGAAACCGCAGATGCTCTCAGAAGCACAGGCAACGGTAGACAAGATTACAAGAAACTTCAAACGTGGTCTTATTACAGACGAAGAGCGTTACAAAGAGGTTGTAGATACCTGGAAGAAGACCGACGATGCGCTGACAAAAGCACTGCTCGACGGACTGGATAAATACAACAACATCTTCATGATGGCTGACTCCGGAGCTCGTGGTTCCGATAAACAGATCAAACAGCTGGCCGGTATGCGCGGACTGATGGCCGATACAACCGGACACACCATCGAGCTGCCGATCAAGTCAAACTTCCGTGAAGGTCTTCAGGTACTGGAATACTTCATGTCTGCGCATGGAGCACGAAAAGGTATGTCCGATACCGCACTTCGTACCGCCGACTCCGGTTACCTGACCCGTCGTCTGGTAGACGTTTCTCAGGATCTGATCATCCGTGAAATCGACTGCGCCGAGGGCAAGGATGAAATTCCGGGCATGTGGGTCAGCGAGTTCACAGACGGAAAAGAGCAGATCGAGAGCCTGCAGGATCGTATCACAGGACGTTTCTCCTGCGAGACGATCAAAGACAAAGACGGCAATGTCATTGTAAAAGCAAATCATATGATTACTCCGAAACGTGCTGCACGTATTATCAAAGACGGCATCAACGAGAACGGAGAGCATTATACAAAAGTGAAAATCCGTACCATTCTTACCTGCCGTTCCGGAAACGGAATCTGTGCAAAATGCTATGGTGCCAACATGGCAACCGGTGAAGCAGTACAGGTTGGTGAGTCTGTCGGAATTATCGCAGCACAGTCCATCGGTGAGCCTGGTACACAGCTGACCATGCGTACCTTCCATACTGGAGGTGTTGCAGGTGGAGATATCACACAGGGTCTTCCTCGTGTCGAGGAGATTTTCGAGGCAAGAAAGCCGAAAGGACTTGCCATCATCACCGAAATCGCAGGTGTTGCGCAGATCAAAGACACCAAGAAAAAACGTGAGATCGTGGTTACCAATCCGGACGACGGTGTATCCAAGACCTACCTGATCCCTTACGGATCCCGTATCAAGATCGCGGACGGAACTGTTCTGGAAGCCGGAGACGAGCTGACCGAAGGTTCTGTCAACCCGCACGATATCCTGAAGATCAAAGGTGTTCGTGCAGTTCAGGATTACATGCTCCGCGAGGTACAGCGAGTTTACCGTCTGCAGGGTGTAGAAATCAACGATAAGCATATTGAGGTTATCGTTCGCCAGATGCTGAAGAAGATCCGCATCGAGGAAAACGGAGATACCGAATTCCTTCCGGGCGACATGGTAGACTTCCTGGAGTACGACGAGACCAACAAAGCTCTCGTTGCAGAAGGCAAAGAGCCGGCAGAAGGAAAACAGGTTCTGCTCGGTATCACCAAAGCATCCTTGGCATCCGATTCCTTCTTGTCAGCAGCATCTTTCCAGGAGACTACCAAGGTTCTGACCGATGCCGCTATCAAGGGTAAGGTTGACCACCTTGTAGGCTTAAAAGAGAACGTTATCATCGGTAAACCGATCCCGGCTGGTACCGGTATGAAGTGCTACAGCAACATTCATTTGAATACCGACAGCATGATCGAGGAAGAAGAGGACGATCTTGTTCTGACCGAAGATCTCGAGGACGACGCTCCGGCAGCTCCAACAGTTGAGGCTCCGGTTGAAGAGCCGGCAGCAGAAGAGGAAGAGCCAATGCTCGACTTCGACTTTGAAGAGCTGATTCCATCCAAGGACGATACCGAAGAGTAATCTTTGAGGTTAAAAAAGTAAATAAGTAATTTTGAGAAAGCAGAGAATTTCCGGTTCGCCGGGGTCTCTGCTTTCCTTGTATTTTCGGGAGCATTTTGTTACAATGGAGACAGAAAAGAGGGAAGCCTATGTGGATAAAAAAGATACCTGGCATTGCGGCGAATGCGGCGGTACTGATTCTAGATGTGTTTGCGATTCTGATGATCGTGGGGCTGTTTCTTCATCAGGGAACGATGGGAGAGCGCGTGAAAGAGACCATTACATGTTTTTCCACGACATCGCAGGAGTATTATGCCGAAGGCGAGGCATACAGCCAGACGAGCGACCGGGTGCATACGTATTCGGTGGAAGAAGCAAGGTAATTATTCAGAGCCCCATCTCGATTCCGCTTACGCTGCATCTCGATGTGGCTTCTCGCCATATGAAATTCCAGAAAAAACTGCTCATTCATGCAAGCATGATTCGCAATTTTTTCTTCCATTTCGCATGGCTCTGAATAATTACCAAATAAGAGGAAAAGATGAGGTAAACTATGCTCCAGGAGTGGAAAAGAAAAGGAAAAAGGTTCCGCCATGTGGAAAAAGATGGAGAAGAAACGACGGAGCTTTCAGTGAAAATACGGGCGGCAAAGTTCCGTGATCTGCCGATGAGTCTGCGGATTCTGATCGTGAATCTCAGCCTGTTTCTGATTCTGTGCGCTATATTTTTTATGGCAGGCGCGTACCTGTATGCGCCGCAGGCGGCAGGAAGGAGTTACGTGGAAGCATGCCTGGCAGGAGACTGGAACAGCGCGTACGATGTATGTCAGTTCCCGGACAGCACGTTTTTGACGCGAAAAAACTACATCAATGCGATGACCTGGAAAGCAAAACAGGAAGGCTCTGACGGACAGAAAACGCCGGAGATCAAGAGCTTTTTCATGCGCAGGAAACAGAATCTTGAGACCGGGGAAAACAGGATTTATACCGTACGGTACACGTTAAAAGGCGTGAGCGACTCGCAGGAAGAAACATTGGAGATCGCCGCCGGTGACACCGTGAAATGGAACTTCAAAGAGTGGTACGTCGTGCCGAAAGACAGCTACGTGACGGATGTCGAGATCACCGTCCCGGCGGATGCCTCGTTCTATCTCGATAGCGTTCAGGTCGGGAAAAAGTATTTAAAAGAAACGGCAGACAACGTCAGCGTCTACAAAATCCCGTATCTCTTTATCGGCGGGCACACCATTGAGCTGACCGAAAAACAGAAAGACCCATACCGCGAGATCATCCTCGTGCAGGACAACAGCAGCATGGAATTCCTGCCGGATTTAAAACTCAACGACTCCACCGGAAAAACCATTGCCGACCGCGTGGAAGAGTCCCTGGATAAAGTATTCACAGCCTCAGCCGCCGGAAAATCATTTGGCACCATCAAAAACGAATTTTCCGCCGACACCGCCGTACAGAAAACCGCCAAAGAACAGTACCAGCAGCTCTGCGATGCTTACCTGAACAGCGACACTAACACCGGAATCACCAGCATCACCGTGAGCAGCGTCTCCACAACCGTAACCAACGAGTCAAACCAGATGCAGATCGAAACCAATGTGACTGCTACAATTGAGCGACGAACCCGTTTCTTTTATTTCTTCCGAAAGATCAAGAGCGAGACTGTTACCTGGAACCTCACGTTCACCGTGACACTGGAAAACGAAAAATGGGTGATGGGGAGCGATTTCCTGAAAGGCGTTGAACTGTCAAAGTGATTTTGAAAAAAACAGTTGATATTCCCGGAAATTCTGCGTATAATAGAAATGCTAAGAGAGTAATCTCTTCCTGGAAACAGGGCACGAAGCATAAGGTGTTTGCTTCCGTTGTTCTGGCAACGTTAAAACTTTGCAGTTACTCTTAAGCGCAGAGGATAATCAGGCTGGACAGGTGAAAGACCTGTGATTTGGTGGCAAAGCACCAGAAAGAAAACAGATTTTTTGAAAACATGGAGAAACCTTTGAAAATAGGTTTCTCTTTTTTGTGTGCAGAAAATACAAAGAGAGAACGTCTTTTTTACTATTCATTTTCTGTATGACAGTATTTATGTTAGATATTTCACAAAATGGCGGAAAACTGTTATTATTTTAACAAAGAGGAGAGAAACGATTACGAAAGGAGAAGAGATGGGTAAAAATTACAAAGAGGCCTCGGTTAAGAAAGCTCACATGAGAATTTATCTGTGCGCAATTTTGGGACAGATCGCATGCGGTTACGCGCTGGGAATTGCAGGAACGGCGGTAACGCAGGCGCAGGATAAGCTGGGGCTGAATGCATTCTGGGTAGGACTGCTGGGGGCAGGAACCCTAATTGGACTGGCAGGAAGTCTTGTCGTAGGAAATATTTCAGACAAGATTGGAAGAAGCAAATTGCTGATTCTGGATATGACACTGTTTTCTGTTTTATCTGTACTTCAGATGTTTACCTCAAGCGTCGGAGTTCTTTTAATACTCCGTATCTGCATTGGACTTTGCATCGCTGTTGACTATACAGTTGGAACAACCATTATTTCCGAATGGTTTTCCGCGGAGGACGGACCGATTTATCTGAGCCGTTTCATTATTTTCTGGACCTTCGGTTATGTCGCTTCGTTCTTTGCAGGGCTTGTGATGGGAAACCTGTCAACAGATTATCATATTATCTTTATGAGTTCTGTTATTCCGGGTGCCGTTGCCGCAGCCGCAAGAATCATCATCGGTGTTCCGGAATCGCCGACATGGCTGGCTTCTGTTGGTAGAAAGAAAGAAGCGAATGAGCTGGTACAGAAACAGCTTGGCAGTGAATACTGTGTTGTGACAGAAGAAAAGAAAGAGGCGGCTGAAAAAGTTTCGGTAGCCGAACTGTTTTCACCAAAGTACCGCAGAAACACACTGGTTGGAGGCGTTTTTTATGCCTGTCAGGTATTCCCGTATTTCGGAGTAGGAATTTTCCTTCCGATCCTGATTGCACAGCTGAACATGGGAGATGCCAATACCTCCAGTATTTTATACGATGTTTTCTGCATGGCAGGTGCATTCCTTGGAACCTGGCTGTGTAACAACATTCCGCGGAGACACTTCCTTGTTTCCACATTCTATGTTTCCGCGATTGCACTTGGCGTCATGATCCTGGGACGCAACGCACCGATTATAGTAACCGTCATTTCCTTCTGCGTTTACGCACTGGTGATGTCGATCGCCGTTGTAATGGAAAATCCGTATCCGCCGGAATTGTTTGATGATCGCGTGAGAGGAACCGGAGTAGGAATTGTAATCGCATTCAGCCGAATCGGAGCGGCAGCCGGAACCTTTTTACTTCCGATTCTGGTAGAAAAAACAGGAGTATATGGAACCTTGAGTGTCTGCCTGGCGATTCTGCTGGTAGGTGGAGTGGTCTGCCAGTTATTTGCTCCGGAGACATCCTTAAAATTTAAAAACAATGCAAAAAAATAAAAAAGGAGAACTGCATCATGTCAAAAGATTACATGAAAAGAATTCAGGCATTACGGGAAAACTATTTATCTCACCGTGTCGAGATGGATATTCTTGATGCTTACTATGTAACACAGGGATTTAAAGCAACAGAAGGACAGCCGTGGCAGATTCAGAAAGCAACGGCCATGAAAAATGTATATGAGAATAAACCGATTTTCATTCAGGACCATGAGCTTCTGGTCGGCGGTGTTGCATTCAAACCGCGTGCCGGCATTTTAAATCCAGATTCTGCATGCTCCGTTATTGAAAAGGAGTTGGATACCATCAGCACACGAAAATACGATCCATTTTATCTTTCCGAAGAAAATAAGAAACTTTTCATGGAAGAAGTTGCACCGTACTGGAGAGGAAAATGTGTTCTTGATCGCTGGAATGCCATGATGCCGGAAGACGTAAGAACCATGCGTGACGGCGGCATGCTGTATGTAGATAAAAAATTCGTTCGTGGATACGGCGAGAATACACCAGGATGGCGTACCTTACTGAAAAAAGGAATCAACGGCATTAAAAAAGAGGCCGAAGAAAAACTGGCAGCACTGGATGATGCAGCAGGAGAAGATGTTTTGAAACAGATGATCTTCTACAAATCCCTGATCATTTCCGCAGAGGGAATTGTTGCACTGGCAAATCGTCATGCAGATCTGGCAGAACAGATGGCAGCAGAGGAAAAAGACAAGACAAGAAAAGCAGAACTGTTGAAGATCGCAGAAGTAAACCGCCACGTTCCGGCAAACCCGCCGCGCAACTTCTATGAAGCATTACAGAGTATGCTGACCTATGAATTCTGTATTTTCATGGAGCAGAATGCTTCTTCCTACAACCTGGGACGTATGGACCAGTACTTAATCGAATATTACCGCAAAGATATTGCCGATGGCACTCTGACAGAAGAGGATGCACAGGAGCTGATGGACTGCTTCTGGATCAAGATCGCAGAAATGGGATTATTCCAGGACGGCGAAAGCGCAGCCTTTTCTGCAGGATACAACATGACCGTTCAGGTCTGCGCCGGAGGTATTGATCAGTATGGAAATGATGCCGTAAATGAACTGTCCTACATGACCATACAGGCAACAGAGGACACCGCGTTAAAAGAGCCGAATATGACCGTTCGCTACAGCATTTCCAAAAACCCGGATTCTTTCCTTAGAAAAGCAGCAGAGTGCATTCGTATGGGACGTACCATGCCGGCCGTTTACCACGATGATGCAGGAATCAAGATGCTTCTGAATAAGGGAATCCCGCTGTCTCAGGCATGGGACTGGACGCCATGCGGCTGTGTAGAGACAAACCTGGAAGGACGATTAAAATCCTATACCGATATCGGTGAAGTCAGCATGGGCGGCGTTGTAGACATGGTTATGACAAACGGAAGAAGCAGAAAAACAGGCGAGCTGATTTCGGTTGAGACAGGCGATCCGCGCAGCTTCAAGACCTTTGATGAATTTATGGCAGCCATCAAAAAACAGATTGACCATTTCGTACATACCATGGCAACGATGAACTCCTATCTGGATTACCTCAGCGAAAATTACCGTCCGGTACCGGCACTGTCCCTGACTTATCCGCACTGCATGGAAGTCGGCAAGGATTATGCAAACGGCGGAGCAGAGTTCAACGTCGGAAACGGAATCAACATTATCGGACAGGCGGACATTATCAATTCTGTTGCAGATGTGAAATATCTTGTTTATGACGAGAAGAAACTGACCATGGATGAGCTTTGCAAGGCGCTGGATGCAGACTTCGAAGGATACGATGAGATCTACAAGATGTGCATGGAAGCGCCCAAATATGGAAACGATGATCCAAAAGCAGATTTCTGCGCAGGAGAGGTTTACAACTATCTGGTAGACCAGATTGAGCAGTATCAGTCACCGTTCGGAAAACTGACCGCCGGTATGCTTCCGGTATCGGGCAATGTGCCGATCGGTCAGAGCGTTGGAGCGCTTCCTTCCGGAAGAAAAGCATGGACTCCGCTTGCCGATGGTATCGGTGCAACAGGAGGAACCGATGTGAACGGTGCCACCGCTCTGTTAAAATCTATCAGCAATCTGCCTCACGCACGTTTCACACAGGGAACACAGATGAACCTGAAGATTGATCCGAAGTTGTTAGAGGGTGAGCGCGGGCTGAACAATATGATGGTATTACTGAAAACACAGTGTACCCTTGATATTTATCATACACAGTACAATATTATC
>CAVLAW010000113.1:0-7949 GCA_963661155.1 Tidjanibacter massiliensis
GCACCTGATCGGCCACATACGTTCCGAGGTGCTCGTCCGGGATGAAGAAAATGTCGTGATTCGGCAGCGCTTTTACAATTTTGACTGCGTTGGAGGATGTGACACAGACATCGGAATGACTTTTTAATTCCGCGGTAGAGTTGACGTAGCATACGACGGCGACATCCGGATACTCTTTTCGGATTTCCTCGATTTTTTCTACGGTCGCCATGTGCGCCATCGGGCAGTCGGCGCGCAGATCCGGGAGCAGGACCTTTTTGCCCGGGTTCAGGATTTTGGCGCTCTCACCCATGAAACGTACGCCGCAGAGCACGATCACACTGGCATCCACTTTCGTCGCCATGTCGCTTAAGTAGTAGGAATCTCCTATGTAATCTGCAATTTCCTGCACTTCATCCGGCACGTAGTAATGTGCCATGATGACGGCATTTTTCTCTTTTTTTAATGCTTCCAGCTTTTCTCTTCTGGTATCCATTGGTTTTATTTCCTTCCTCTTCTACTATCACTATTCAGAGCCCTATCTCGATTCCGCTTCGCTGCATCTCGATATGGCTTCTCGCCATATGAAATTCCAGAAAAAACTGCTCATTCATGCAAGCATGATTCGCATTTTTTCTTCCATTTCACATGGCTCTGAATAGTGATATTTTTTTAACACTTTAGCGCTTAGTATACCACAACTTTTGTCATGTGACAAGACACTTGTAATATTCATTGTCTATTTTTTCTTTCTTGCCTTTTTCCGTATCTATGGTCTATAATAGAGATACTTGTCTGACATACGAGATTTTTATTTCTGATAAAGGAGCTTTTTTAAGATGAATAAAAAGGAACTTGCCGAGATTAAAAAACTGTTTACCCCGTCCCACTGTGCGATTACGCGGATCTGCGGATGCTATGTGGATGCGGAGAAGAATATCAAAACGAAATTAAAAGAAGCGTTTCTCTCTCTCGAAGAAGAAGAAATGTTCAAGTATTTTAAGATTTTCAAAAGCACTCTCTCCGGCACGATCGGAAAGAATCTGCTGAATATGGAGTTCCCGCTCTCCCAGGAAAGCGAGGGCGGAACGCAGGAGTTTCTCTTAAGGCTGCGCAACAGTGAACTGAAGGATGAAGCGCTGATCGATGAATTTTATGAGAAAGTCATGGCAGATTATCTATACCCGGAAAATTATTATATCATTCTGATCCACGGTGCCTACGATGTGCCAGGCCGCGCTTCCGATAATCTGGATATGGATGATGCCTCGGATTACGTTTATGAGTTTATTCTCTGCAGCATCTGCCCGGTGAAACTCGACAAACCGGGTCTCTGCTACAACGTGTCCCACAATACCATCGAAAACCGCGTGCAGGACTGGGTGGTCGGCGCACCGGAAAACGGCTTCCTCTTCCCAGCCTTCACGGACCGCAATACGGACATCCATAATCTGCTGTATTTCACGAAAAACGCCGAGATGGATCAGCCGGATTTTCTGGATCACTTCCTTGGCTGTCAGGCACCGCTCTCCGCGAAATCCCAGAAAGAGACGTTCCAGTCTATTATAGAAGAAACTCTCGATTCCGCCTGCGATTTTTCTACGGTTATGACAATTCAGGAGAATTTAAATACCATGATCGAGGAGCGGAAAGACGACCCGGAACCGGTTGTGCTCGACAAACATGAGGTAAAACGCCTGCTTGCCAGCAGCGGTGTGCCGAATGAACAGCTTGACGAGTTTGATGAGAAGTACGAAACGATTGCCGATGAAAAAGCAAGCTTCGTTGCCTCGAACGTGGCCAGTACCCGGAACTACGAGATTCGCACCCCGGATGTCGTAATCAAAGTCAGCCCGGAAAAGGCACAGCTTATCGAGACCCGCACGATCGACGGAACACCGTATATTCTGATCGAGGCATCGGATGAAGTGGAAATCAACGGAATCCTCTTAAAACCGTCCCGACCGGCGGATGAGGATGACGCGGAATTGTAAAGCTGACATCATGAAGTGCCTCTGTCTCACTTCCCGGGTAAGAGAAGGATAAACGCAACGGAGGCATCTTTCGGCTCCTTTGCATGCGTCGGTTCCGGCAGCGGCTGCCCGTTGATGACTGCCTCAATGCTTAACACGGAAAAGCCGACCGCCATCCAGGCGTACGTTCCGCTCATGGATGCAAGGCGGATATCTCCTGCCGTCAGTGCATGAAGCATATCGCGGACGACGAACCAGGTACAGACAACGGAATCATCGAAAGCACGGTGCTGATGCCTGCGAGAATCATGCCGAGAATCGTGAGAATGTGGTGTTTTCCCGCGTATTGAAACATTCTGGAGATCTCAGAATCTTTTTTCATAAGAAAAGTCTTCCTTTCTTCAAATTTTTATCTGCCATGGATATCAAAATCAGGCAGAGAATCTTCTATAATAAAAGACCTCTGCCAGAATTGGAATCCTTCTTTTTATTCTGCCTGCTCGGACAGGTTTTCCTCGCAGAACAGGTGAATGCAGTTCTCGATCATCGTCTGGTCGCAGTCGGTGGAGATACCGGAGCCAAGCCAGTAAGCGTATTTTCCGGCATCATATTTTCCAAGTGCTTCCAGGTCACTGCCGTAGCGCAGCTCGATGTGATAGGTTGTCGTGTTGGTGTCCGGTGCGATGCAGAAGTAGGTGAATTCTCCGGAATCCGCGTCGTCGCTCTCGAACTCATATAAGCCGCGGATCTCTTCCATTCCTACGTAATGATAGCTGTGGGAGAAGATCTCCTCGCCCGATTCATCGTAGCCTTTGATGGTGGAATTGGTGTCGTCAAATTCCAGGGTGTTCACACCCTCGGTGAATTCGCAGTCGTAAGCTCCGCCGCCGTCTGCATATGCGGCAACAGCGTCCTCGCCGTAAACTGTTCCGCTGACCATGGAAGAAAGTTTCTCATAGGCTGCCTCGGCATTGTCATCGCCGACAAACTCGGCACAGTCGTCAATCCAGGTCTGGTGATACTCATCTGTCAGAATCACCGGCCACAGTTCCTGATAACTGCCGGTCAGATCGCTCATGAGCTGTTTTGCCTCTGCCTCTTTGTCGTCTGCGGTGCTTTCACTGGATGTGCTTGTGCTCTCTGCTGTTTCACTGGCACTGGATGCACTTTCTGCTGCGGCGCTTGTACTCGATGCGCTGCTGGCATCGCTGGATGCCTGGTTTCCGCATGCGGTGAACATGGAGACGGAAAGGGATGCTGCAAAAAGGAACGCTAAAATTTTCTTCTGTTTCATATGAATGTAATCCTCCTCGTAAAATAAAAGTAACCGTAGTTAGAGTTTCCTAACTACGGTCCTATTTTAAAAGACGAAAGTATAAATTACAATTACTGAACAGGCTTTTTTCTATCCATTCAGACTTTCCTGCGGTATAAAGTTGGAGGAACCCCATATTCGGCACAGAACGCGGAGGTAAATTTGTTGGGATTCAGGTATCCGACCTGAGATGCAATCTCCCCGACGGTAAGTTCGCCTTCCCGCAGCAGCCGCTCCGCCACCTGCAGACGATACCGCTTCATGTAGGCATAAATGGAATCCCCGTAAACCCCTTTGAAGCATTTTTTCATCACCGTCGGTGACAGCTCAAAGCGCGCGGAGAGCTCCTCGATCGTATAATGCTCGTCGTAATGTTCCACCAGAAAGCTGTGGATCCGTTTCACCCCTTCGATCTGTGCCTCGGAGTAATGCGTCCGCTGCGGCTGATCCTCCGAAAAATTAAATTCCGTCAGAACCAGCAGAAGCTCCAATACCTTGACGCGGATGTAGCCGTACCGGATCTTCTCGGGAACGGTGTACAGCTCCGAAAAGATATGCTCAATCGATGCGTTGGCGCGGATCATCGTAAAATCGTGCATTCCGGCGAGGATTCGGATCCGCTCAAGATCAACGGACAACAGCTGTAAAATCTTTTTCATCTCCCCGGTGATCCCGTCGAAATCGATCGTGACCGTGATTCCATGGTAGTGCGCGGTCGGAAATTCGGACTGATGCGCATGCTCCTGCAGCGAACAGAACGAGATATCTCCCGCCGCCATATAGCAATACTGATGATCGCCGAACAGGCACTCACTTCGGCCTTCTTTGCAGTAATTAATCTCCATCACACCGCCCGCCGGCTCCTGGTTTTTGTTGCAGTATTCCAGATGCATATCATTGTAAACCAGCTCAATGCCGGGAAAGACGTGATACAGAGTAATCGCGCCCTCACCGCTCTCATTTTTCAGCAGAAATGTGGTGCATTCATCGTCTTCCTCACCCCTGTTCTGCACGGAGCTGCCATACAGTTCAATACTGTTGAATCGCCTTTCCGGTGCCGTCCCTTCCAGAATATTTTTTGCAAGCTCGTATGGATTTTTCATACACAGTTCTCCTGTTTTTCTCTTTCTTCTATCCAAACGGTACCATATGTTTTCTGCCGCGTCAAGAAACATTTTTATCATATGGACATAAAAAATAGGAGACATGCTCCGGTTTTTCTCCGGCTGCACGCCTCCTCATCTTTGTCTATTCTATAATTAGCAGAGTGCTTTTCCAAGAGCAACGCATGCTGCTTCTGCTTCGTCATCCGGAGCGTCTGCGCAGATTACGCTGTCGCATGCCAGGTCAGCGCCGTCGTTTTTGCAGGTCTCTTCCCAGGTACGCATCCACTCGCCGTCTCCCCATCCATAGGATCCGAACAGAGCGATTTTTTTGCCGGAAAGTTTCGGCTCACATGCGGAGAACATTGGCTCGAACTCGGTATCTTCCAGTTCTTCTGCACCCATAGCCGGGCATCCGAATGCGATTGCATCGTATGCGTCTACATCATCAGCGGAGAAATCTGCGGAAGTCAGAACAGCTACTTCTGCGCCTGCCTCTTTTGCTCCTTCTGCTACTCCAATAAACTACTGCTACTTTGCTCATTTTTTAAATCCTTCTTTCTTTATTTTCTGATTCTTTTAAGGGATGTTCTCCCCGATGGCACTGCCGCTTTTGTGTCGGGCAGCTGCCTTATGTTAAACAGCTACGGTGAGCTGTAAAACGCTTCTTCCCTGCTTCCAGAGCCGCAGATATACGTTTCTGCATTTCTGGTAGCGCTGGAATGTTTTCTGTGCTTCACACTCGTTGCAATAGACCTTCCAGCATCCCTTGCATTTGTAATTGTGGCCTTTGTTTTCAATAAAACCGATCACATCGCCGAGCGGATAATCGAGAAATACGCCGATCTCATGCGGAAATCCTTCTTTGCACTCTGCTACACGATCCTTCAACCGGTTCAGTGCATAGGCAACGTCTGTGCTTTCATATCCATAGGATTTTAAGAACGCTGCATTCTCCGGATTTTCGAGTTCTTTCTGGATCAGTCCCTCGCGGTAAACATACACCAGAGCTCTCGTCTCATGCTCTCTTAAAACAAAGATGCGGATGCCTTTTGGTTCCAGACAGGCACTCCAGTACGAAATCTGATCTTCCAGTTCTTCTTTTGATGAAAATGTCATGTTACATAAGTTTGCGGCTTTGATGGAAGCCAGCGTTGCCGAACAGTGTTCGATCAGAAATCTCTCAATCATGCCTTTTACCGTCTCCTTCTTACATTGCTGCTGCGCAGTGCTCATCTAATACCGAGCGAAGTGCGGTTGCACTGCTGGTATGGATTCTTGCGATCGGAATATTGTTTTTCTTTGCTTCCTGGGAAGCGGTGATCACCATCTTGTGGGATACGGTGTTGGTAAAGAGAATCATCAGATCCGGGTTGCCGATTTTCTTTTTCACCGATCCGTGCTCTTTCGGGAACACCTTTGCCTTGCATCCATAGTCTTTACAAATATCTGTATACTGACACACCATTCTTTCATTTCCACCGATAATTACGACACTCATCTCATCTACCTGCCTTTCTGTTGTGGTTATATTATGCTACTTTGGATTAGTTTATTCTAACTCATGTGATTTAAGAAAGAATCCCCATGCCGGGATCCTGTAACGTTTATAGTTTCATTAATTTCACTTCAGTTAGCTTTATCTAACTGTTGGATATATCATACCGTTTTTGTCGGATTTTGTCAAGGGTATCCTGCAAATTTTCCCAGTTCTTATTGAGAAAATTGTATCATTTTTTCACGTTATTGTACTGCTGTAAGAAAGCCTGATATACAAAGAAAGCCGCTGGAACTCTTTTTCAGAATTCCAGCGGCTCCGTCTTTGTCTTATGTTTCTTTATACCGGCTCTTCCAGCAGGTTGCCCATGCTCTTTAAGCCAATGTAAAGGGTTGATGTATTGTGAAGCAGTGCGGAAGTGGTCGGCTGTAAAATACCGCCTACACCGAGCAGAATCAGTCCGGCATTGAAGGTAACGATAAACCGGTAATTCTTGTGGATGCGCTTCATCAGACGGTTGCTCAGCATACGCAGTACCAGAATTTCCGCCAGATCGTCTGCGGCAATGGTGATGTCCGCGATCTCACGGGCGATCTCTGCGCCTTCGCTGATGGCGATTCCGACATCTGCTGCGGAAAGTGCCGGTGAATCGTTGATGCCGTCACCGATCATGATGACTTTGCGTCCCTCGGCTTTTTCTTTCTCTACGAAGTTTGCCTTATCCTCCGGCAGTACCTCGGCATAGTACTCGTCCACGCCGACCTTCTTCGCGATCGCTTTCGCTGTACGCTCGCTGTCTCCTGTCATCATAACGATCTTCTTCAGACCGGCTTTCTTGAGCTGGCGGATGATCTCGGCTGCTTCCGGGCGAAGCGGATCCTCGATGCAGATGACTGCAGCAAGTACGCCTTCTAAAGCAAGATACAGGTGAGAATACTCTTCCGGCAGATGACGGAATTTTTCTTCCATTCCCTCCGGAATGATGCTGTTCTCATCCTCGAATACGAAGTGATAGCTTCCGATGATGGCTTTTTTGCCGTTGATCGTTGTGGAGATACCGTGTGCAACGATATATTCCACTTTGGAGTGCATCTCCTCGTGATCCAGATGTTTCTCTTTTGCAGCATCTACAACCGCTTTTGCCATGGAGTGCGGGAAATGCTCTTCCAGACAGGCAGCGATGCGAAGCAGCTCATCCGGGCTCTTTGTCTCACTGAAGGATACAACCTCTGCCACAGTCGGCTGTGCTCTCGTCAGGGTACCGGTCTTGTCAAAGACAATGGTATCGGCCTCTGCGACAGCCTCCAGGAATTTGCCGCCCTTTACGGTGATCTTGTGCTGATTCGCCTCGCGGATTGCGGAGAGAACCGAAATCGGCATCGCAAGCTTTAATGCGCAGGAGAAGTCTACCATCAGAATGGAGACTGCCTTCGTTGCATTTCTGGTCAGAAGGTAGGTCAGTGCCGTTCCCCCGAGAGAATACGGTACCAGACGGTCTGCCAGGTGCTCTGCCTTGCTCTCCAGCCCAGATTTCAGTTTCTCAGATTCTTCGATCATTGCGGTGATCTTCTCGTAACGGCTGGCGCCGCCGGTCTGTTTTACCAGGATCGTGAGCTCGCCCTCTTCCAGAACAGTTCCTGCATAGACAACGGAACCTAAGGTGCGGCGTACCGGAACAGACTCTCCTGTCAGGGAAGCCTGATTTACCATACCCTCGCCGTCGGATACCTCGCCGTCAAACGGAACAAGATTTCCCATATGTACGACAACCTCATCACCCGGTACAATCTTTTCGGATGAAACGAGAATTTCCTGTCCATCTTTCTTCAGCCATACTTTTCCGACATTCAGAGACATACTGCGTGCCAGATCTCCGACGGATTTCTTGTGTGTCCACTCCTCAAGCAGTTCTCCGATGCCAAGCAGGAACATGACAGAGCCTGCGGTTCCATCGTCACCGCGGAACATCGAAACGCCGATCGCGGTTGCGTCGAGAACCGGAACCTCAATTTTACCTTTTGCAAGGGTCTTGATTCCCTTCCAGATATATTTTACAGAAACAAGCGCTGTATATGCTGTCC
>CAVLAW010000114.1:0-3894 GCA_963661155.1 Tidjanibacter massiliensis
GGCCGCGTTGTCTGGGCATTCGCTGAAGTCGTTCTGCTTGGCATGACCGGTACGATGTTTACCTGGGAAATGTTTCTCGCCGGTGCGTTCATTAACGCCATTCCGGGCATCATCCTGCAGCTCGTCCTGATTCCGGTGCTGATGGTTGCGCTGAACAAGGCAAAGGTGGTACCGTTCCGGAGACCGGAAAAAGAGGCGGGAGCGGCAGATGCAAGAGTTTAAAAAGAGAAGTCAGGCCGCGTCCGAACTTTCCTGCATCATCAAGCGGCTTCTGACCGAACGGCAGAGCGTGACGGTCGCAATCGACGGCAGATGCGGTTCCGGGAAGACGACGCTCGGAAGAGAACTGCAGGAGATCTGGGACGGAAATCTGTTCCACATGGATGATTTCTATCTGCAGAAAGAACAGCGGACGAAAGAACGGTACGAGGAGCCGGGCGGAAATGTCGATTACGAACGGTTTGAGCAGGAGGTTCTTGTGCCGCTCAAAAAAGGCGAGAAGATACTCTACCGCCCATACTATCCGCCCGAGTGGAGATTCCTCGAGACGACGGAAACAGAGCCGCGCCGCGTCAATATCGTGGAGGGAACGTATTCGTGCCACAAACGGCTGGAAGCGTACTACGATCTGAAAGTATTCCTCACGATCGACCCGATCGAGCAGATTCGGAGAATTGAAAAGCGGAACGGAACCGAAAAAGCGCAGGAATTTCAGACAAAATGGATTCCGCTCGAGGAACTGTATTTTGAGCAGTGCCGCACCAGAAGCCGGTGCGATCTCTGCATGGAAATGAAAGAAGAAAAATAAGAAGAACAGAAAAAAATACCGGTATAGAAATCTCAGGAAAAGATTCTGTACCGGTATTTTTCTGTCAGGAAAACTTTCATGAAAAATTAATTCTGCATATGAATCTGCTCACCCGTCACCGGAGCAAAGCAGCGGAGTGCTTCGCCGTCAAGGTCCTCATGATGCATATCGACAGCAGAAATCTGATGATTGTCGTACGTCGTGTAGTAATAGATTCCTCGCGTCGCATTGCAGCAGGACGTATAGAGCGTGATCTCATACTTGCCGTCCGCCACCTCACAGCATCCTCTCTGCTGGTCAACGGAATTTAAAATGTGGAAAAACTGGCTGACGCTTTCAGCCTCGCCGTTCCCGGAAATTGAATTCTGTTTCACAAACGCCACGCGTGCAAAACGGGAAGCAGAAGAAAGGTCGCCGGGGAGCCCAAGACCTCCCATGCCGCGGCTGTACGTCTGAAGATTGAGCTGGTCAGAAAACGTATTCGCCGGCTGCTTCGGTGACAGATGCAGGTAATTGTTCAGAGAGAACATCTGCATCGGGAACGGCGGATTGTTCGTCAGAACGCCGACCGGGTTGTCGTAGACTTTCAGGCCGTCCGCAACCGATTCCACTGTGATTGTTCCGGACGCATCAGCGATGATCCAGTGGAGCTGCGCGAGCGGCAGATTCTCTTTAAATGGTGTATTGATGAGATTAATGCGGGAGAGCGCTTCCTTCGCCTCGGCAAGAGAAGCACACGTTCCGAGAATCCACGGAATCAGCTCGAACTGCGCAATATTATCCTTGCCCGGAGCCGGATCAAAATACACGGCGTTTCCGACAAAATTCAGACCGGCAATGCCAAGCCCCTTTTCGTTAAAGGCTTCATAGTAGAGCGGATAATCATCCATCACACACGCCATGCCGATCATCGCATAGTGGTGCGGAAGGGACGGCATATGAAGAAATGAGAACGGGTAATTGCGGGGAGTAATTGTGATCTGATCCCCGTAGGAAAATTCATAATCAAGCGTGCGGCCCATATAGAAGTCGCGTGTCTGATAAGTTGCTGCTGTACACATAAGAAAACTCCTTTTGAGTGATATTCTGTCATTGCTGTAAGGTATCATAGCACAGAAGAACCAAAAGAAACAGGATAATTTCATGAAAAAAGTATAAACAAAATCAGTCCGCCGGAAGAAATGACGGATATACATTTCCCCCGGCGGAGTTAAAAATAAACTTATTTATGCTGTTTCCAATAGCTTTCGATGACAAGAACGGATGCTTCACTTGCCGGCATCGGAATCGCAGACGGCTTCGCAAGAAGTAACCCTGTAAAAGATCAACTTCTAATTCCAGCACTTTTTCCAGCTCAACCGGTGTTTCCAGGCCTTCGGCGATGATCATCATGCCGCTGCCGTAATCATCGAGCGCAAACTTGCCGGAAAATCCAGACATATTCCACTTTTTCTCGAGTGCGGTCAGATCCGGCTGGGCTTTAAAGAATTTACTGATGATAATAAGATAAGAAATCGGTGATTTTTCCGACGGCATCTTTCAGCACTTCGATCCGCGGCAGGTAAACAACACGGAAGTGATCCGGCTGTCCCCAGTTGAAGCCGCCGCCGTGCACGATCAGGATTTTTTTGTCGCGCAGCAGGTCGAGCGCAAATTTTTCATCGTTTGTGATGTTGAACTTTTTCGTATCGATCTTCGGGAACATGTAGAACGCAGCTTTCGGTTTGACTGCGGTGATGCCCGGAATATCGCAGAACGCTTTGTAAACGTATTCGCGCTGCTCGTAGATCCGTCCGCCCGGAACGATGTAGTCGTTGACGCTCTGGTGGCCGCCGAGAGCCGTCTGGACAACGGACTGTGCCGGAACGTTGGAGCAGAGACGCATGTTGGAGAGCATTTTCAGTCCCTCGATATAGTCTTTAGCAATGGCTTTATTGCCGCTTAAGATCATCCAGCCGATGCGGAATCCTGCGATCATGTGCGATTTGGAAAGACCGCTGAAGGTGACGCAGAACAGATCCGGTGCGAGGGAGGCGATGGAAACATGCTCCTGGCCGTCCATGACGAGGCGGTCATAAATTTCATCGGAGAAGATGATGAGCTGATGTTCTCTGGCGAGATCGACGATCTGCTGCAGCACCTCTCTTGGATAAAGAGCGCCGGTCGGGTTGTTCGGGTTGATGATGACGATTGCTTTCGTGCGGTCGGTGATTTTCTTTCTCATATCGTCGATGTCCGGGTACCATTCGGACTGCTCATCGCAGATGTAGTGAACAGCTTTTCCGCCGGCCAGCGTTGCACATGCAGTCCAGAGCGGGTAATCCGGGGAAGGAATCAGGATTTCATCGCCGTCGTCGAGAAGAGCGGACATGGAAAGGTTGATGAGCTCGCTGACGCCGTTTCCGGTGTAGATATCATCAATGCCGACATTCGGGAGATGTTTTAACTGTGCGTACTGCATGATCGCTTTTCTTGCGGAGAAGAGTCCCAGGGAAGGAGAGTAGCCTTCGCAGTCGGTGAGCTGGTGGCTCATATCGTAGATGACTTCATCCGGTGTGCGGAAGCCGAACGGAGCCGGGTTTCCGATGTTCAGTTTCAGAACCTGCGTGCCGCAGGCTTCCATACGGTTTGCTTCTTCCACAACGGGACCGCGCACATCGTATAAGACATTGTCGAGTTTCGAAGATTTTTTAAATTCTCGCATAGGGGAACCTCCTGTTTTGGTAAGGAAATCTGCAGAGGGATCCAAAGAGGACGGTGCTACAGAACCTGTATTTTTCTGTGTCTTTGTATCTTTTGCAAGCAGCCAGTCGGGATCTACCTGGAGCACATCGGCCAGAAAATGAAGAATGTCGGAGCGCGGAACGGTTTTTCCGCTGACATACTGGCTGACATGGCTTTTTCCAAGCTTGACTCCGCGCCGCTGGGCCGCTCGGATTAAATCGACTTGTTTGAACTGCTTCGCCTGCATGGCGGCTTTCAGACGGTCGGAAAATGTGTCGTTTGTCATATGAAATCTCCTTTAATTGCGGGTTTTTGAGGCTGAAAGTTCAAAAACTGAAAATATTGTATCATAGAAGAAAACA
>CAVLAW010000114.1:3904-7920 GCA_963661155.1 Tidjanibacter massiliensis
AGTTCAATAAAAAAGATTGAAAACAAGGAAAAAAGTTTGCAAAGTTCAAGGCGGAACAACAAAAAAAGTTCAATTTCTAAAAAGAGACAGAAAACAGAAAGAAAAATGAGAAAATCTATTGACATTAAAGCTAACTTGAATGATATAGTAAAGAAAACAGGGCATTCTGCGCCCTGAAACATGAATGGAGGAGCGATACAAATGGCAGAAGTATTTACAAGCAAACAGAAATTTGGCTTCGGTCTGATGCGTCTTCCGCTGACCAACCCGGATGACGGCGGAAGCATTGATCTGGAGAAGACGAAAGAAATGGTAGACGCTTTTCTGGAGAAAGGTTTTACCTATTTTGATACTGCGTGGATGTACTGCAATTTCAAGAGCGAGAATGCAGCAAAAGACGCGCTGGTAGACCGTCATCCGAGAGAAAGCTTCACACTGGCAGACAAGCTGCATGCAGGCTTTATCAAAACGAAGGAAGACCGTGACGCAGTTTTCAATGAGCAGTTAAGAAAAACGGGCGTGACGTATTTTGATTATTACCTGCTGCACGACATGGGTGTGGATCATTATGAGATCTACAAAAAACTGGACTGCTTCAACTGGATCCAGCAGAAAAAGGCAGACGGTCTCGTAAAACATATCGGATTTTCTTTCCATGATAATGCCGAAGTTCTCGACAAGATTCTGACGGAGCACCCGGAGATGGAGTTTGTACAGTTACAGCTCAACTACCTTGACTGGGACAGCGAGGGCGTACAGTCACGGAAATGCTACGAAGTTGCTGAGAAGCACGGAAAACCGGTTATCGTTATGGAGCCGGTCAAGGGCGGAACCCTGGCAAATGTGCCGGATCAGGTAGCCGAAAGCTTTAAAGCATACCATCCGGATATGTCAATTCCATCCTGGGCGATCCGTTTTGCGGCAAGCCAGCCAAACGTAAAGATGGTTTTGAGCGGCATGAGCAACATGGAGCAGCTTCTGGACAACACCAGCTATATGGCAGACTTCCAGCCGATGAATGAAGAAGAGCTGGCACTGGTGAAGAAAGCAGTCGATATCATCAATGGAAATATTACAGTTCCATGCACCGGCTGTTCTTACTGTACCGACGGCTGCCCGATGAGCATTGCGATCCCGAAATATTTCTCCCTTTATAATGCAGATTTCCAGGAGGTCAAGGAGAAAGGCTGGACACCGCAGGGCGAATATTACGACAGACTGACAAAATCCTTTGGAAAAGCAAGCGACTGCGTCGAGTGCGGCCAGTGCGAAGGAGTCTGTCCGCAGCATCTTCCGATCATTGAAAATCTGAAGAAGGTGGCGGCGCATTTCGAAAAGTAAAGTGATAAACGAAAGGGGTAGTATCAATGGAAAAAGCAAAAGTTTATTTCACGAAAGAGATTACACCGGAAGCCGTTGTAAAAATGTATGAGACACTGGGCGTGGAGCTCCCGGGAAAGGTAGCTGTAAAGCTTCACTCCGGAGAAGTAGGAAACCAGAACTTCCTGCGTCCGGACTTTATGAAACCGATGGTAGATAAAGTAAACGGAACCGTTGTTGAGTGCAACACTGCATACGAAGGAAAACGTTACACCAGCAAGGATCACTGGGATACGATGAAACTCCACGGCTGGACCGAGATCGCTCCGGTTGATATCCTCGATGAGGAAGGCGAGATGGAGCTGCCGGTAGAGGGCGGAAACCAGCTCACGAAAAACTTTGTCGGAGATCACATGAAGAAATATGATTCCATGCTCGTTCTGTCCCACTTCAAAGGGCACCCGATGGGCGGCTTCGGCGGCGCGCTGAAGAACATCTCGATCGGACTTGCTTCTTCCCACGGAAAAGCATACATCCACGGCGTTGGAAAACCGGAAAATCTCTGGACCGCAGACCATGATTCCTTCCTGGAGTCCATGGCAGACGCTGCAAAGACAATCGTTACGTATTACAAAGGAAAAATGGCATTCGTCAACATCATGAAAAACATGTCCGTTGACTGTGACTGCTGTGCTGTTGCAGAGGATCCGGCCATCGCGGATATCGGAATCCTGGCGTGCCTCGATCCGGTTGCCCTCGATCAGGCGTGCCTCGATCTCGTCTATGCGTGCGATGATCCTGGAAAACCACACCTTCTGGAGCGTATCGAGTCCAGAAACGGTGTCCATACCGTAGAGGCGGCTGCAAAGATCGGTGTCGGAACAAGAGAGTATGAGCTGATTGAAGTTCAGTAAAAATAAGATTTCCAGATCTTAAGATCATATGAGAAACGGGCTTTCCAGGGGAGTTTGATGTTCCCCGGGAAGCCCGTTTCTTTATCTTAGAAAAGAGAGTTATGAAGAAAGAGATTTATAATTTACAGGAAACTTCGTTGAACTTTCCTGTAAATTATAAAGCCCTCCGGGCAGGATCGCACTGCGGCGGAATGGAATGATGTCGCTGAAGCGACCCGCCGCAGGCGGAGAATCCTGCAAAGCAGGATTCTATTGGAAAACGGATTAACTGTTTAATACAGTTCCGTCTGCCAGCGTAATCGTATAGCCGTTGAAATTGATCGTGCCATTATTGGTGAGGGAGCTGATCGTGCAGTCCCCGGTCAGGGTCCAGGTACAGCCCTCGTCGATGGTGACAACGGCGTTGTCGGATACGGCAGTGCCGCCCGCCTCGTTATCGGTGATGTTGATGGTTCCGGTGAAGGTACTTCCATCGGAAAGTGTCAGGTCGAGAGTAGAAATCGTATCGACGACGATCTTGCCTTCCAGTTTCTGATCCGAAGCAGTCACCTCAGCCTGTGCGCCGTTGGAGCCTGCGCTTCCCCAGCCATGGCTTGCACTGTTTCCGGTAATCGTCATCAGGTTTGCGTCCGTGTCTTCATTTGTGATGGAAACGCCGGAGAGGCTGATGACAGAATGTGTATTGGTAATATAGAACATATCGCCGTTCTTTGCGGTCAGGGAGCCGCCGGTCATCGAGAAGCTTGAAGTTCCGACTTCGGCATCGCCCGACATGGACTGATAAATCATAACGTTGTGTACGTTCTCATCGGAGCTGGTTCCTTCCGTATCGCTCATGTTTCCTGTGACATCGCAGTCGGTCAGGGCAATGGAGTTGCTTCCTTCAATGACGAGTGCTTCAGAGTTGTTTGCAGTCAATGTTGCATTAGAAACCGTAATGTCAGCGGTGGAGTAGACAGCAGGGGAATTGTAGCCGTTGGAGGTGTACGTTCCCTTGTCTACGTTGACGGTACCGCCGCCGCGGTCGGAGCGGATCGCTGCTGCGGAGTTGCCGGAGGTTTCAATCGTCAGGTTGGATGCGTTCGTTGTGCCGCCGCCTGTGGTCTGGATTCCGCCGGAGTTGTCGGCAGTTGTCGTGATCGTACTGTCAAAGATGTTGACGATCGTGCCCTCGCCGTAGCTGAACACGCCGTTTCCGTTCTGTGCGGAGGAGCTGACGGTTGCATTTGTGATGGTTATTTCCGCGCCGTTTGTGGCGAGCAGTGCGGCGTTCATGCCGTAGAAGTCGCCGTCCTCGGTGTTGGAGGAGCTACCGGAAGATTTATCAACGGTGATGCCGTCCAGGGTGACGGATGCGCCGTCCACGCGGAGAGCGTTTTCGTCGTCGCCGGTGGAAGTGTAGGTTTCGCCGTTTACGGTCGTATCAGAATCAATCGTGGTCGCTGCGGTACCCTGCGTTACCTCGCCGGATCCGCCGAAGCTGCCGCCGCCAGGAGCGCCGCCGTTGCCGTCCGGTGCGCCGGAGGAAACGGACTCGATCACAACAGAGGTGATGGTATTGTCATCACCGAAGGTGACGGTGAGGACGGAATCGGTGGAAATGTCATCAATCGAAGCGTCTGTGGTCTCGCCGTTTTCGGATTTCTGAATCGTCACGCCGTCCAGGTCAATCGCTGCGGTGCCTTCCCCTGCGGTAAAAGTCTTTCCGCCAGGGCCGCCACCGCTTGGCATATCCGGCGGAGCCTGCTGTCCGTCAGAAGAGCCGTCGGAGCTGTCCGAAGA
>CAVLAW010000115.1:0-7886 GCA_963661155.1 Tidjanibacter massiliensis
AATATTGAATTTTCAAGGTTCAACACACCATATCGGTGTGGGAAGTTTTAGTTAGAAAGTAAAAATAGTTCGTTGGAAGTTTCAACTATCATTCATGAAATGGGACATGCATTAGGTCTAAGCCATAGAATTAGTTCTAAAAATGCAATTATGCATTATTTGGCAAGTACACGAACCGTAACAAATGTACAAACATCAGATAGAATAAATTGTCGCCATATAAATGGATAGGAGTGTGAGAATATGAAAATATTTTGCTTGATGTTATTATGTGTGATTTTAAGCGGCTGTGGCAATTCAAAAGTAGCACAAACAGAACAAAAAATGCGTTTTGAAAATCTTACAAAGGAAAATGTAGCAATGCAGTATGGTGCAGAACCAGAATGGGATGAGTTTTATAATAGTTTTTATGAGCAAAAGGAAGGAAGCGACATCATCATTTTGGGAACAGTAGAAGATTATACATGCTTTGCTGGGGGAATAGAAATTGCAACAGATATTTCTTTACAGGTAGATGAAGTTTTAAAGGGGAATATCGAAACAGGAGAAAATATTATTGTTAGAAAAAGAGGTGGAGCAGTTACTGTTGAGGAGTATTTAAAATCTATGGAGGATGCGGGAATTACATATTGGAACGCGGAAGATTTAAAAGCGGAGTATTCAGAAGAAGAACGTCGGGAAAATTATGTACAGATTAGTTTTTGTGATCTTGATCCGGTTATTGGACAGAAATCGTTATATTTTTTGAAAAAAGATGCAGAACAGGACATTTATTATAGGCTTTGTGATGGCTTTGGACAATATGTTGAAACTTCACCGGGGGAATATGTAAATGCTTATGAGATAGCAAGCGAGAAAAGAGATGAGAATGAGCCAATGCTGTTTAGCTTAGGAGAACAGATTGAAAATGAGTCAGACGCGGAACCGGAGGAAATGATAAAAATTTATAATATGGATGAGATAAAAGACGAAATGGAAACATATGTAACTCCGCCAACGGATTTTCCAGGCGCAGATGAAACAGAGGAAGAACTGGATTTATCAGAGTGATTTAGAAAACGGAGGATTTACTGAGATGAGAAAATCAGTAAATCCTCCGTTTTCAATTTTAACCAGCCTTTAACGATTCTTTACTCTGCCGAATCCGAAGAACTGTCATCCTCCGTCTTTGCCTCAAGCAGTGTATTATAATTTTCCAGCATCGTCTTCACGTTATTCTTATTTACCAGAGAAGGAACTCCGTCCTCATCCGTCGTGTAATAGAAGCTCGAATCATACGGGCTGTAAGCGAATGTCAGGTCGCCGCCGGTCATATGGAATACTGCGGTAAACTCGGCATCCTGGGCCTGTACGAGGCTTTCGTCCTTGGTCTGGGCCTTCAGTCCGATCAGGGAGGAATAGAAGGTCGTAAAGGTCGATTTATCAACGGTTTCATCGCCGCAGGTGTAGCTGATTTCCTGCGTTGTGGTGTCGTCATCATCATCGCTCTTTACTTCCTCGACGTGGCGTACGTACGTCTTCGTCTCGCCGTTGTACGTAATGTCAATGCTCGTCAGATCCGATACATTTTCCATGCCGACATACATATTCCAGAAGTCGGAAGCCGTCTTTTCCGTAAACGATTCAATGTTGGAAGCCGTAATCAGATGAACCTCATTCGAGCCGTCCAGCATTGCATAATAGGAACCGCCGCTCTCGTTCTCATTGCCCACATACAGCACCAGGTCTTTCTCCACCGTAACGGTTGTCGTCTCGGAAGAAGAACTCGATGATGTGCTGTCACTCGAAGCAGAATCCGTTGTGGAATCCGAAGAAGTATCTGCCGTCGTTGTATCGTCAGCCTCAACCTCCTGCTCCTCCGTATAATGCACGCGGATCGTCGTCTTCGGCTGATCCAGTCCGTACTGGGAAAGATCCGATGCGTTGTACGTAACGAGATCTCCAAAGCTGAGAGATGCCGCTGCGCTTGTCATGGTGCTGATCGAATCCGCATCACCGCCATGTGCCGCTCCATCTGCATCCACAACCTGCCATTCATCCGTCTGAAGTGCCGAATCCGCAGCGCTGACCTCTTTCGTCAGGGTATATCCGTTCTCGCCCTCCACCTGCAGTTTCGTAATATTATCTGCAGTCACAGACGGCATCGACTCACTCGTTGCCCACTCCATGATATCGGCCGGGAACATCGTTCCAAGCGGTGTGCTCACCATGTAAACCTTGCTCGTATCATCGTTCAGATAAACATAATATTTGCTCGATCCGTTCTTATCGCCGACATGAATCGTCGTTGTCTCATCGCCTGCGGTCACTGCAACATCCTGAGACGGCGTCTCAAGCCCGAAATTGGCCATAGAATCGATTTCATCACCTTCAATGACTCTTTCTGCGGTCATCGTCACAATGGAGCTTAAAACGCTCGTTACCTTGCTCTCATCCAGCGGGAAGCCGTCCTCCTGGTCATATGTCCAGGTATCGGTATCGTCATCTCCCGTTGTTTTTGTAAAGGACGCCGTCTCCCCGTTAATCTGGAAGGAAAGCGCCGTCACATCATCTTTTGAAAAATCAACTACATTTTCGCTGTCTGCACTGGAATCCGAACTGCTGCTGTCCGTATCGGCTGTGCTGTTTTTCTTCATCAGCACCGCCAGTACGGCAAGAAGCAGTACCAAAAGGATCAGGCAGGCCGCCATCTTTCCTTTTTTCTTCATCACTGTTTTCTCCTCTTCATCCAGATCACCATTCCGATCACGATCAGTACAAGCGGAAGGCCTGCAATGGTAATGATCGACCAGGTATTGACTGCTCCCTGGGTAAATACAAGGCTCGTGTAGCTTGTGCTCTTGCTCGGGATCACTACGGTCTGCTCCACATCACACATGGAAGTCAGTGCCGTTGCTGCCAGCTTGGAGTTTGCTCCGCTGACGGCCTGGTCAATCTGGCTGCTCAGCATCGATGCGCTGGAGAAGTAGATGATCTGAGTCTCTTTGTCGTCCACGGTCTCTGTGATAGAAACACCGACGTCAAACGCGCCCGTCTCACTGTCCGCACTCTTCGACCAGGTGCTGTTCTCCGGGTCATTCTCAATATAAGCGTCCTCGGTTGTGGTCAGCAGGCTCTTGATGGTGATGGTGTCACGATAAGAATCCATCGGCTGGATAGCCTGTGCCACCGGCATCAGAATGTAGTTGCTCTTTACATCCGTCGTAATATCATCGCTTCCGATCGTCGGCAGCAGATAATACGGCATCTGCGGATAATAATGCTGGGAATCACTCTCTACCACAATTCCGCTGGAACGTTTCACACCGTAATTCTCCAGAATGGAATCCAGATTCGGCATATCCGTTCCGGTGTAGCTGGTGAACATCAGCAGTTTTCCGCCGTTTTCCAGGTAGCTGATGACTTTATTTGCCTCATCCTCAGAGTAGTCAACACTCGGGGACATGATCACAAGCTCCTGCGCATCCTCCGGGATATCGTCTGTCATCAGGGACAGCTCGCTGATTTCCACGTTGTTTTTGCTGATGGCATCGCTGAAGTTCGTCGAGAGATCACTTTCAGAAGGCTCATTATGGCCGGTGATCCAGTAAACCTTCGGGTTATTGTCGCTTGTTACGTAGGTGATGGCGCTGGTAATCTGACCCTCGCCGTCAAAGCCTGTCGTCTGTGTCTGGTATGTCTGATAGTTCGTGGAAGTCTCCCACATATCACTGTTGTTGACCACCTTGCTCTTCTCACCGCATACAACAATGACGCTGTTTGCGGCTACAGTTGCGTCCGTATACTGGCTCGTAAATTTCGGATACAGATCCGGGTCTTTCTGCTCAACCTTAATGTGATCGGACAGATCATCATAGTGCTGCAGCAGCTTCTGAATCGTATCGTTTTCACTGCCCTTCTGTGCAATATAGTACAGGGTAACATCCTGATCCAGATCCTTTAATGCTGTTTTCGTATCATCCGTAATGGAGTACATTTTCTGTGTACTCAAGTCAATCTGTGTTTTGCTGGTCGGAAGCTGTGCCACAATCAGGTTGATAACCACAATCACAGCCAGAACGATCACCGTCATAATCGAAGAATAGGAACCCTGTTTCAGGTGTTTCTTCTGCTCCTCGCCGGTGAAGACTTCCTTCAGATGTTCTTTGGAGAACGTCTTTTTCAGCTTTTCTTTGATGTTGAAGTTAAATTTATGCTGTTTCTTTTCTTTCTTTTCGCTGCTCATCGTCTCCACCTCCTAATTCCAGCGTTTCTTCTGCAGGGACTGCATTGCAAGGAAAGTGCAGATTGCAATGACGGACAGGTAGTAAACAATACCGCCGATGTCCAGAATACCGTTCACAAAGTTATCCATATGGCCTGCCATATTGAATACACCGAGCAGATCCTGGATTTTGCCCTCGAGAAGGGTTGATTTCATAAAGTATACAGCAATCAGCGCACCCTCACCGATCACGGCAATCACACCGGTAATGATCGGGTTTTTAATCATGCTTCCGATCCAGAGGCATACGAGAGCGATGATGATAAAGAAAGCAAAGAAGGAACTTCCGGCTCCCTCCGGGAAAAAGTTTGCGATGCCGCTCTCCACGTAGCACAGGAACAGGAGTACAAAGCTGACAACTGCAGCGATGACCTGACTCTCCGTGATGGAAGAAACGAACACGCCGACCGAAATATAAGCTGCTCCCAGCAGGAAATAGCCAAGGATCGAGGTGTAGGATACGGCGTAGGAAACGGTTCCGTGCGTTCCAAGAAGCAGCGGATACAGGCACATGATCAGCACCGGAATCACGTAAATCGTGAGAAGTGCCAGATATTTTCCAAGGATAATATCGGAAATCTTCACCGGTGCGGTTAAAAGAAGCTGATCCGTCTTATTTTTCTGCTCCTCTGCCAGTACGCGCATCGTCAGAACCGGTACTGCGATCAGCAGAATAAATGCGGAATTCTGCAGCGCATATCCGATCTCCGGGTAACCCTGCTGCAGGTTGATGGCTGTAAAATACAGGCCGAACAGCGCCAGCGTAAACGCCATAAACAGATATCCGACCATACTCGTCAGATAGCTTTTTAACTCTTTTTTATAAATCGCCGTCATTGTGCATCACCCTCCTCCTGTTTTGTTTCGCTCTCTTCCGGATGTTCAGCAGCCGTTCCCGCGGCTTCTGCCGCCTCACGCTCTTCCCGTTTCTGCTGCTCTTTCTCTGCTTTTTTCAGCTTTCTCGCAGCTTTTCCGGAATCGTCGGTCAGCTCAAGGAAGACATCTTCCAGAGACATCGAGGATGAGGTGAGCTCGAGGATCGGGCAGTCGGCCTTTGCCAGTGCATAGAACAGTTCCTCACGGATATCCTTTTCCTTATCGGTGGTGATTTTTACCTTCACCTGCTCCTCATTCGGCGTATTTTCGTACTGGATCTCTTTTGCATCGAGAGCTTCGAGCGCCGGAACAAGCTGTTTTCTCGTTCCATGGACAGTGCACTCAACGGTGTTCGATCCCAGCATCAGTTTACTTAAGTTTTCCGGGGTATCGCTCGCAACGAGCTGTCCTTTTGCGATAATCATGACATAATCGCAGACGGCGCTGACCTCGGAGAGGATATGGGAACTCAAGATAACGGTATGTTTTTTACCCAGTGATTTGATCAGATCGCGGATCTCAATGATCTGCTTCGGATCCAGACCTACAGTCGGCTCGTCGAGGATGATGATCGGCGGATAGCCGAGCACTGCCTGTGCCAGTCCGACTCTCTGACGGTATCCTTTCGACAGGTTCTTGATCAGACGGTTCTGCATATCGGTGATTTTCACCAGATTCATGACCTCAAGAATCTGTTTCTTTCTCTGATCCTTTGGGATTTTCTTTAATTCTGCCACAAATTTCAGATATTCCAGGACGGTCATATCCGTGTAGACCGGCGGCAACTCCGGCAAATAACCGATGCATTTCTTTGCCTCCTCCGGTTCCTCCAGGATATTGTGACCGTTGATGATGACTTCGCCTTCCGTGGAAGCCAGATAGCCGGTGATGATGTTCATCGTCGTTGATTTTCCGGCGCCGTTCGGGCCAAGGAAACCATAAATCTGGCCTTCTTCTACGGTAAAACTCAGGTTATTGACTGCTACGTGGTCGCCATAGCGTTTTACCAGGTTTTTAACCTCTATCAATTTTCCTTCCTCCTTGTTTCTTAAAGCAGTTCCGGTTTACCCTTTCTGGCAAAAAAGCCGGACATACTCTCATTTTCTAAAGACACTTTATCTTATTCTGAAAATGTGATAATTTGCTGGAAAATTTGTGAAAAAATGGTGAACCCGGCAGCACTTTGTTCTATTTTCGACGAAAAATCAATTTCTTTTACAGCAGGAATCATGTATACTGTAGCTTATAAACGGGCTGCTGGTATTTTTCTGCCCAGGACTGGAGACTTTATGAATAAAAAAGATTATTACTGGGCCAAGTATATGCTGATTTTCGGCTTTTTCTGCATCTGCTTCGGCACTTCCATTTTCCTGAAAACCGAACACGCCCCCGACGAGGCGATGCGGATGCTGATTCCGCAGTACATCGTCTCACACCATGCACTGCCAAACGGCATGGAAGAAGCGGTACGTCATCCGCTGTGGGGCTTCTCCTACGCGCTGTACCCGTATCTGACCGCGCTCATCAGCTCTGTGTTTATGGGCATCGCATCGCTGTTCACCGGAAACGCAGCGGTTCTTTTAACAGCCGCCCGCCTCACGAGCGTCCTTTCCGGAACCGGCACGCTGATTGTTGTCTTTCTGATCGGCGAGGAACTCTTTGAACGGCGCGAATCATCACTGCTCTGCGGCATTTTCGTCGGCTTCCTGCCACAGTTCGTGTTCCTCTCCTGCTACGTGAACAACGATTCTTTCGCCATTTTCACCGTCGCGCTGATCATCTACTTCTGGATCCGCGGCATGAAAAGCGCGTTCTGCAAAAAAGACTGCATCGGCCTTGGAGCAGGCTGCGGACTCTGCGCGCTGTCGTATTACAACGCCTACGCGTACCTGCTTTGCAGCATTCTGCTGTTCTTCGCGCTGATGATGCATTTTAAGAAACCGGCAAAGGAGATTTTCGCCAAGGCGCTTCTGGTCTTCGTCATCGCCTTCCTGATCGGCGGCTGGTTCTTTATCCGCAATGCCGTGATCCACGACGGCGATCTGCTCGGCATGCGCACCTCAAATGAATCCGCATCGCTGTACGCCGCAGACGAGTACAAACCGGAAAACCGGCAGACACCGGCATCCGAAGGCTGGAGCCTCAAACAGACGTATCTACAGACCCCGGAGGGCCGTACCTCCAACTGGCTGTTCTCGACCGTCAGCAGCTTCATCGGCTCCTTCTCCTACATGACCGTCCATCTCCCGATGGTGCTCTACCTGCTGTACGGCGCGCTGATGGCGTTCGGTTTCCTGCTGTTCCTGTTCCTTAGCCTGGTCCCGCACTGGCTCCGCGAAAAGCCGCAGCGTCTCCTCTTTGTGATGCTGTTCCTCGCCTGCCTGATCACGCTGTTCATGGACATGTACAACACGTATTTCAGCGATTACCAGTCACAGGGCCGCTACCTGATGCCATCCCTCGTCCCGCTGATTGTGTGGATCGGCGACGGCTATTCCTCCTTCACCGCGAAACTTCCAAGTGAGCGGAAACGCGCCGCCTGCCATTTCACGCTCCTGCCGGGAGCAGTCTGGCTCGTGCTGTTTCTGATCAGCTTCATCGGATTCCTGATTCCGGGCTGCTGCGCATAAATTAAACCATAAAAACAGGTGTTATCTATTTTGCTGTTGTGATAACACCTGTTTCTTACTAACTAAGACTTCCCATACCTAAAATGGGCTTCGCACCTTGAAAATTCAATATTTCA
>CAVLAW010000116.1:0-7801 GCA_963661155.1 Tidjanibacter massiliensis
CCAACCTTTTCCATCAGCTCCAGTGCCTGTGCTCTCGCCTCTACCTCGCTGACATCCTGATGTTTCATAATAACAGAAGTGATCTGTTTTCCGATCGTGATAATCGGGTTCAGGGAAGTCATCGGGTCCTGGAATACGGTTGCAATTTTCTTACCGCGGATCTGGCCCCAGTCATTCGGATCCTGGATTTTTGCCAGGTTGATGATGCAGGTTCCATGAAGCTGCTCCGGTGTTTCATCCAGATAGCGGACACGGAACGTAGCCTGGTCGAAGACGCCGTTTCGTTTCTTCTCATCGTTCAGATCTACACCGCGCTCCATAGCGGCTTTAAATGCCTCATGCAGTTTTTTGATCATGCGGATTTTTTTGCGCAGTTTGTATCGTCCAACGGAAAGATAGATCTCTTTGGCAAGAATCTCGTTTCTCTTTCTCGTCTCGTCGGTAATTTCTTTGGCTGTCAGGCTTGCATACTCTTTTTTGTACTCTGCCATCTTCGCATCATACGCCTGATTGTACGCGGTATCATGCAGTGCAGCCTGTTTGTGTGCCTTGATTTTCTCTTCTTTTGCCTTCTGCAGAGCTTTGATCTCGTTATCCAGCTTGGAAATCTCGGCGGATGTTTCTTTGACTTTCGCTTTTTCTTTGGAAGTATCGAGAGTCTGCTTATAGTTGAAAAGTTCAGTTCTCTTGGTTACGAGTTCCTTGATCTCAGCTTCTGCTTTCTCATGCTCTTCCTCGCTCAGCGTCATTTTTTCTTCTTTTTCCTGCTCCAGCGCTTTCATTTTCAGGAAGACCTCTGCGCCGTACTCCAGTTTGGAATACTCGTTCAGTTTCTCCCATGTGGAAGCGATGGTCTTTTTCGCCTGAGAAGTCAGTGCAACGACGGTATCGCTCAGTTCATCATCATTAAAAATGATATCTCCCTGATCAATGAAACCGTTGCTGTCCAGCATACCCGCAAACGCTTTTGTGAATACGGATTTACCGGCACCGGACTCTCCTACGATTGCAATGGACTCGTTCTCGTAAATATCCAGCGTTACGCCCCGGATCGCCGTCAGGATACGGCCGCGGACACGGAATTTTACCTGTAAGTCCTTAATCGATAATAATACTTTTTTATCTTCCATGCGGCTTTCCTTCCTACATATGTGTTCTCGGGTCGGACGCATCTCCAAGGTTCTGTCCAACTACATATAATACTACAGTGATGATTGAAGCGACAACAACCGGGCTCCAGAACTCGAATCCCCATCCCGGTGTCAGCATGGCACCCTCTGCCTCATAGATCAGTCGGCCCAGAGACATATCGGAAATACCCATACCAATGTAAGCCAGGAACACCTCGTAAGAGATGTAGGACGGAATTTCGGTTGCAGTCAGAGTAACAATGACAGATGTCATAAACGGGAGAATATTCTTCATCGCAATGCGGAAAATCGAAGTTCCCAGACATTTCGATGCCAGGTTATACTCTCTGTCTCGGATGATGACTACCTGCGTACGGATAAAGTACGCGATATTCAGCCATCCGGTAACGGTCAGTGCAAATACCATGGTCCAGAAGCTCGGGGAGAAGATGAGCACCAGGACGGAGATCAGAAGCACATACGGAATGTTTCCGATGATGTTGTAAACCTCCATCATGAAGACGTCAACTTTCTTTGAGAATCCCCAGATGGATCCGACGATCACACCAACGGAAAGGTTGATGAGCGCACAGATAAATGCCAGGGAAACAGAAATTCTGGAACCGAACCAGACAGCATCAAACGTAGACTGTCCAGAAGCACCGGATCCTAAAATCCAGTGGATGTTGAATCCAAGCTGGTGCAGTGCCTTGCTTGGAGACAGATGCTTTGTTGCGCCATTCATCAGGTTGGCGAAACGGTCGTACTCCACAAAGAGCGGATATACATATGTCATCAGCAGAATCACGCCCAGAAGGCAAAGTACGGCAATGTTGATTTTTTTCTTAAAAAATACGCGGAACACGGAGTGCCAGTAGGAATATCTCGGAGCCGTAATTTTCTCAGACTCCAGACTGCTGTTGTCCACAGGGGAGAACAGCTCTTCCTCGGACAGACCGAATTTATCTAAATCATAATTCATAAGTCCCTACCTGTCTTTCGTTGAGAATGAGATTCGCGGATCTACCATGGACATCAGTACGTCGCCCAGGATGATGGAGATAACGGAGAGCACTGCGTAGAACAGTGTAACACCTACGATAACACCATTATCATACTTGCCAATTGCCTCGGTCAGCAGGTTACCGGCACCAGGTACCACGTACACACGCTCGGTGATGATGGCTCCGGTTAAGGCGAACAGTACGCTCGCCGGAACGCCCTGCACGATCGGAATCGCTGCGTTCTTTAAAATGTGTTTCGTAAAGATTTCTCCCTCTGTCAGACCGCCGGATCTTGCAAATTTTACGTAATCGGAATTCATCTGGTCGATCATGTATCGACGCAGCCATTTCATGAGGTTTGCCACCTGCGGCAGTGCCAGGGAAATGATCGGCAGAACATACATCAGTTTGCTCTTCGAATCCATGTCAAAGGTGGTCGGCAGACCAAAGTTTCCTCCGATTGCTTTAAACAGGAAGATATAGGCCAGTGAAGGTACTGCAATAATGAATACAATATAGATGGTTCCAAGCTGGTCAACCAGTTTGTCTTTCTTTCTCGCCATCAGAATGCCGAGCGGCACTGCGATAAGATAAGAAAGAATAACGGCAATAATACCGATTGTAAAGGAATAGCCGATTTTTGATTTACCACTCTTAACCGTATCTACATTGGTGTAGTCATCTGTGAATCGATCGGAATGGACAGCGCTCGCATCCTGGGATGCGCTCATGTACGTTGCGCTGTGCAGATCGTCCGCACTGTTTTCCACAAGACCGCTCGGATAGGTGATCTCGGATTTTACGTAAGATCCCTGCGCGCGTGTCATGGTCAGTGCTACATCCACACCTTCATTTACGGAATAGGACTTTCCTAAATTTATGGTGATTATATTCTGATGGATATATGGGAATTTCGAGTCAAAATACATCAGATACTTGTGCGTTGTGCCATTTCCCATGATGGCCGGGGAAAATTTCTTTCCGCCGTATACCGGATCGTATAAGGTAAATGTAATCCCCCTCTTACCTTCTACTTCCGCAGCATCATGAATGCTGTCGATGTCAATTAAACCTGAAAAATATTTTACGAGACGCGTTGTCAGCGGAACATCTTTGTATGCAAACAGCTGCTGCTGTCCGCCGTTGGCATATTTCTTCTTGCCCATCATAATCGCGTCATATCTTCTTACGGTGTAACCTTTTGCTTTGTAATAATCTGTGAATTTCTTTACATATTCAGAAACCAGTTCTGAATCCTGTTCTTTTGTTCTTCCGAATGCTACTGCCTTGGATCTTGTATCCTCGTCAATTTCGCCTTCTGCCTTGAGAGCGTTCAAATAATCTGCATAGGTTACATAGTCAAGATATCCATATGTCTCCCATTTCTGATATTTGTACACCTTTTTCTGGTTATTGCTCTGATGGGAATAGGTAGCGTCCTGTGCGAAAATCAGATTTCGGTCCATCAGAGAATAGATCATAGTCATAACACATCCAACGACGATTACTATGGAAACAAGGCCATGCAACAAACGCTTAAAAAGATATTTTGTCATATTCTCTCATTCCTTAACACAATATGACAGGGGAATGGATATACGCTTGCCATTCCCCTGCCAGTTTATTCATTGGCTTTCCTCAGTTTCGATGATTCCAATTCTTAAAATCTAAAAATTAGAAGATACCGAAGCATTTGGTCATGTATCCTTCGTAATCCGGAAGCATGGTATCCAGGTAAGAGCACGGATCACCGAAGTCTGGAGACCATCCGGAGCAGTCGTATACATCGTAGTTCTGCTCGTAACCATAGTTTACATAGTATCCTGCATAGTACCAGCCATCCAGGTCTGTGGTGTCAACCAGGTTAACAACAACTTTTCCGCCGAGAGCAGCCTCTACAGACTGTTTGTAGGAGTTTGCTTTGTTAGCGTAAACTTCTACTGCAGACGGATAATCGTAATCGATCTGGATCGGGTTCTCTTCGTCAACGGTGATGCCCTCTGCTGCAAGCTCTTCGATTGCGGCATTCAGCTCCTCAACAGCGTTGTCCGGATTGTACCATCCGTCAAAACCATCACTGGTCTTGTTCTCAGCATCCCATACTTTGATCTTTACGCCGTCAGCGTCGATCTGATCCTGCATGATCTCACCGTAATAGGTGCCTGCCGGATATGTTTTGGATGTTCCGTTGATGTCGATGGTTGTATCGTTCTCCAGTGTTACGAAATATCCCGGGGTATAGGTATTTCTCAGAGAAGTATATTTCAGATCCTCGCCAACCTGCTGTGCGTTGTAAGCACCACGATCCATAGCGAAGCTGATTGCTCTTCTGAAGTGAACGTTCTGCAGAGCTTTGCTTGTTCTCTCGATCTCTTCATCAGATTTCGTAGATTTTGCTGTAGTTCCATCGTTGGTGTTTGCAGTTGCAACACGGTTGATGTTGTAGAATCCCATGTAGGAAGTAGCGTCAGTATCGGAGATAACTGCGTACTGATCGTACAGTCCATCGGATTTTGCAGTTGTAATCGTGGATGTATTCAGGTTTACATAGTCTGTAGTACCTGCTTTTGCATCGGTGTAACCTTTTGTAACGTCAGACTGATCGTTGTACAGCCAGGTCAGAGTCTTAACGTTTACGTTGTCTTTATTCCAGTAAGAATCGTTCAGTTTGAATACGATCGTATTCTTTGCTGTAGCGTTTGTTACCAGATACGGTCCGCAGTATGCGATGGAGTTGGAATCTTTACCGTACTGATAATCAGCTGCAGAAGAATCGTACTCTGCACCGAATTTACCGCCCTGAGACTGATAGTAGCTTCTGCTCATCGGCATGAAGATGGTGTAGCCAAGCATGGTCATGAAGTAGCTGCACGGCTCTTCCAGTGTGTACTCTACGGTATAATCATCAACAGCTTTTACACCAACCTCATCGAAATCAGTAACCTCACCGCTGATGTACTGGGATACGTTTTTGATTACGCCCTGTACCAGGTATTCCAGACCGCCCTGTGCATCACACATGTGCTGCATTCCGGCTACGAAGTCGTCTGCTTTCACATCATCCACTTCACGTCCCTGGGAATCGGTCCATTTCACACCTTTGCGAAGGTGGAAGGTATAGGTCAGTCCGTCATCAGATACTTCGTAGGATTCTGCCAGGGCCGGCTGCAGAGTTCCCTCTACATCGTACTCCATCAGTCCGTCATACGTATTGATAACAGCGTCGTTGTCTGCTGCACGGGAAGTAGCAAGACCGTCCCATGTTACCGGGTCAGAAGAGTACGGCATGGAGAAGGTATCTTTTAAGGTATATCCTTTTCCGGTCAGGTATTCTTTTACCCAGCTGTCATATGTTCCGGTACCTTTGAGCTCGTTCCATTTTTCTCTCATCTCGTTGTAATCTTCTGCTTTGATAAAGTCAGTTGTTACAACATACTGATGATAACGGTCCATATCTGTTCCCCAAAGAGTATAGTCTTTGGTGTGCGGAGCCATTCTGTACATAGCGTACATACCACCTTTGGAAGTGGTCGGGAACATCATGCCGGACTCCATCAATTTTGCTTCTGCAACAGCCATCAGAGCATATCTCTCATCTGTTGTGTCAGCTTCTTTTGCAGTTGCAAGTGCATCGTTGAAATCGCCGAGAGCCTCATTGTAGAGTTCTGTGCTGGTCTCGTCGTAGTCAGCCGGCATCTCAGACTCTTCTGCCTCTGCTTCACTTTCACTGCTTGCGGATGCGCTTGCATCGTCTTCGGAAGATGCGTCATCGCTTGCCTCATCAGATACGCTGCTTGTGCTTACGCTCTCGTCTGCCGGATCAGAACTTCCAGAATTGGAACTTCCGCAGGCAACAAGGCTTGCAGTCATACTCATAACAAGTAATGCGCTTACAATTTTTCTTTTCATAATTTTCTTCCTCTCCTTTCATGGATTTACGCTGTTCTTGCATCATCTGGACATTTGCCGGGGCGGCTTCGCCAGTTCACCGTTTTCCCTGTTTTAGCACTTTGTTTTGGTACTTTACCTTGTTAAAACGAAGAGTGCAAAAGAGGAGATGCACCCAACATATTTGTTTTCTTCATCTCTCCTGCCCGTACATTTGTCCATTTGTCCAAAAACAACTGCGCTTATTATAACCAGATTCTTTTTGATTTGTCAATATCCGATGCAGGAGAAAAGTGCACAAACTGCATTTAAATTCCCTCTTTTTTCCATATTCTGCCCCGTTCTGGTGTTATCCTTTTCTCTTCCTGCATTCTTCTCTTTCACAGAATCGTGTTTCTTCCTATATAATGGAGTTCCGGGGGATTCTTTTCCTACCGCTTTGCTTCCTTTTTTGCTTTTGACGGCTCTCCCGCCTATTGACACACAAAAAAAATCCTGCTAATATTAGGAACTATAAGGAACCAGTGCAGTACACGGAAACCAAGGCACCGCACCCGGCGTCTCTGATATCCTTGTCGGATACAGCAGACGCTCTTTTTGTATCATGGCTTTCAAAACGTATGTGCACAAAAAGAAAAAAGGAGACTTCTTTTATGTATCTTTATAATTCTGCAACCCACAAAAAAGCCGAATTTCAGACACACACACCGGGCCGTGTGGAGATGTATACCTGCGGACCGACCGTTTACCACTTCGCTCACATCGGCAATCTCCGCAGTTATATTATGGAGGATGTTCTCGAAAAAGCACTCCGCTATGAAGGCTACGACGTCAACCGCGTCATGAACATCACCGATGTCGGCCATTTGAGTTCCGATGCCGATACCGGCGAGGACAAGATGGTCAAAGGTGCCAAGCGTGAGCACAAAACCGTCATGGAGATCGCACAGTATTACACCGATGCGTTCTTTGCTGACTGCAAAAAGCTGAATATCAAACGCCCGGATGTCGTACAGCCGGCAACGGGATGTATTGACGAATATATCAAAATCATCGAGAAGCTGATGGACACCAGCTATGCTTACTTTGCCGGCGGAAACGTTTACTTCGACACCAGCCGTCTCGACCACTACTATGTCTTCAACGATCACGACGAGGATGACCTCGCTGTCGGTGTCCGCGAGGGTGTAGAGGAAGATACCAACAAGCGCAACAAAAACGATTTCGTTCTCTGGTTCACCAAATCAAAATTCGAAAACCAGGCGCTGAAATGGGATTCCCCGTGGGGCATCGGCTATCCGGGCTGGCACATTGAGTGCTCCGGTATTTCCATGAAATACAACGGCGAATACCTCGACCTGCACTGCGGCGGCGTGGACAACGCATTCCCGCACCATACCAACGAGATCGCACAGTCCGAGAGCTACCTCGGCCACGCATGGTGCCCGCAGTGGTTCCATGTGCATCACCTGAACACCTCGACCGGTAAGATGTCGAAGTCCAAAGGTGAATTCCTGACCGTCTCCCTTCTGGAAGAAAAAGGCTACGATCCGCTCGTTTACCGTTTCTTCTGCCTGCAGTCCCATTACCGCAAGGCACTCGTCTTCACCTGGGAGAATCTGGACAATGCAAAGATCGCTTACGACAAGCTGATCGCCCGCATCGCCGCTTTAAATCCGGAGAACGGACCGGTTGATGAATCTGCCATGACTGCTTTAAAAGAGAAATTCCAGAAAGCACTCGATGCCGACCTCAACACTTCACTTGCCGTTACCACTC
>CAVLAW010000117.1:0-7763 GCA_963661155.1 Tidjanibacter massiliensis
TCTCTTTGAGTCTGCCTCAGATATCATTTTTTTATTTTACTTCTTTATAAAAGTTTACGCAGTCCGACGGATCATAATAGATTTTATTGTCCGCAAGCAGCGTCGAAACGCCGTTCTGCACGTCGATGATGCTGACCGCACAGTTGTACGGCACGCCGCCGTGCCAGAAGTCATTTTTATCTTCGTAGACATTCCGCAGCAGGGCACGCATGCAGCAGCCGTGCGTTGCAATCAAGATCGTCTTGTCCTGGAGTTCCGGTTTTGCGATCAGCTCTTTATAAAATGCTTCTGCGCGGTCGCAGACCTCCTGGATCGTCTCGCCGTCTCCCGCCGGGCGGAAGTGGAACGGATCCTTGTAAAAATCCTCAAAATGGTCGGATGGAATTTCAAAATTGTTTGCCCGGCAGCCAAGGCCTTCCCAGGAGCCGAACGAAAGCTCCATCAGACGGTCATCTGTGGTAAGCGGCACGTTTCTGCCAGCAAGGACAAGTTCTGCCGTGTGCTTTGCGCGGCGCAGCGGGCTTGCGATGCCAAGGTCAAACAGAATATCCTTCATTGCTTCCGCCGTGACCTTCGCCAGACGGACACCGTTCTCATTGAGCTCGGTGTCCGACTGGCCCTGCAGTCTGCCTTCTACGTTCCACGCGGTCTCGCCGTGGCGTATGATATAAAGTTTCATAAAAATCAGCCTCTCAGTTCGATGTTGAACTCATTCTGCAGTTTCTTGCAGATTTTCTCGACAAATTTCTGTACTTTTTCGAAGTCGAATGCCTCTTCCTTCGGTGCGAAGGTGACAGTGAATGCCATGCTCTTCTTGCCCTCCGGAATCTGGCCGCCCTCGTAAACGTCGAACAGACGGATTTCTTTTACATATTTGTTTGCCTCGCGGATGCAGTTCTCTACCTCGCCGCAGCTGATGTTTTTGTCCATCACGAATGCCAGGTCACGTTTTTCCTCCTGGAATTTGGAGATCGGCTGGAAGACGCGTTTCTTGCCGTACCATCTGGACAGCTCTTTTAAGTCAAGCTCCATGATGTAAGCGGAGGTACGCATGCTCAGCTCGTTCTGGATGTCGTATGCTGCTTTTCCGAAGTATCCGAGCTCTACGCCCTCGCAGGATACTTTGACTGCCTGATACGGATGCAGGAAGGATTTCTGAACCGGCTCGTAGGTGAACTCGATGTCCATGCTCTCTGCGATCGTATTGGCGATGCCCTTCATGGTGTAGAAGCTCTCGTTGTTTCCAAAAGTACCAACGCAGAGAACTTTTCTCTCATCCGGGTAGGAAGTAAGAGGCAGGGACTCCGGAATGTAGATGCTTGCAACCTCGAACAGTCTTCCCTCGAGTGTTCCCTGTTTTTCGTTTCTGGAAATGGCGTTCAGCATGGAAGCTGCCAGGGTGGTACGCATCAGGGACAGATCCTGGTTGATCGGGTTGATGATCTCGATGGCATTTCTCTCTTTTGCATCAGCCGGTAATTTCAGAAGATCGAGGTCTGACGGAGAGAAGAAGGAGTAATGCATGCACTCGTAGATGCCCATGGTACATAAAGTATTCTTCAGTGCCAGCTCGCCTTTCTGCTCCTCGTTGTAGCCGCCCATGGTTACCTGCGCAGCGGAAAGGAAGGTATCGGTTACGTGGTCGTAGCCGTACATACGGATAACTTCCTCTGCCACATCTGGATAACGCTCAACATCGTTCTCGCCCTCCGGCAGCATATCCTCACGGTAAGCCGGTATCTGGATGGTCAGCTCATCACCGTTGATTTCCGGTGCAAAGTTCAGGTTCTTCATAATACGAAGGATTTCTGCTTCCGGAACCTCGATACCGAGTACGCCGTTTACTTTGCTGACGCTGACGGTCATCGGAGTCGGATCAATGGAGTTTCCGGTATTAACATCGAAATGAGTACGGGAAACTTTACCGCAGCCAAGCTCTTCCATCAGATGCAGGGCACGTTTCATACCGAGAACGGTAGAATACTCATCTACGCCTTTCTCGTATCTTGCGCTTGCATCGGTTGCTTTTCCAAGGGCACGTGCTGTCTTTCTGACGTTGTCGCGTGCGAATTTTGCGGACTCAAACATAACAGCCTCGGTCGTATCACGGATCTCGGAGTTTAAGCCTCCCATGACACCTGCCAGGGCTACCGGTTTCACACCGTCGCAGATCACGAGGTTGTTCTCGTTCATCGTGTACTCCTGATCATCGAGGGTCACGATCTTTTCATTTTCTTTTGCTCTTCTGACGCAGATTTCATTGCCTTCCAGATAAGAGCAGTCAAAGGCATGCATCGGCTGGCCGATCTCTTTTAAAACGTAGTTTGTGATATCAACGACATTGGAGATCGCGGACATGCCGACGAGTGCCAGACGGCGTTTCATCCATGCCGGGGACTCGGCGATTTTTACGTCGTATACGTAGTGTGCGCTGTAACGCGGGCAGAGTTCCGGAGCTTCCACGCGGACAGAAAAGCCTTCTTTTTCCACGTCGGTTTCGGTATAATCGGTTGCCGGCATTTTTAACGGTTTCTCCAGCATCGCGGAAACTTCTCTTGCGATACCGAGGATGCTCTGGCAGTCCGGTCTGTTTGCGGTCAGGGAAATATCAAAGATCCAGTCGTCAAGGCCGGTCAGTTCTTTGACATCTGCGCCAAGTTCTGCATCTTCCGGCAGAACGAGCAGTCCGTTGTAGCCTGCGCCCGGATACAGATCCTCGGTAAGGCCGAGTTCTACGCCGGAGCAGAGCATTCCGCAGGACTCATATCCTCTTAATTTTCCTTTTTTGATGGTCATAACACCTTCGATGGTCTTATGATCCTTTGCTGTTGCATAAACGGTTGCGCCAGGAAGGGCTACCGGGAATTTTCCGCCGGTGTGCACATTGTCTGCGCCGCAGCAGATCTGCATTATTCCGTGCTCTCCTGCATTTACCTGGCATACATGAAGATGGGTCTCCGGAATCGGCTCGCAGCTCTCTACAAGGCCGACAACAACGTTGCTGATGTCTTTTCCCACCTGATAACGCTCTTCTACTTCAAATCCGCCGTCGAACAGTTTTTTCTCCAGTTCTTCCGGGGTAACATCGATCTCTACATAATCTTTCAGCCAACTTAACGGTACTAACATATTAACCTCCAAATTCAAACTATTTCTCGTTAATCTGATTTAAAACACGCAGATCGGAACCGAATAACAGTTTGATGTTGTTGATTCCGTATTTCAGCATGGCGATACGCTCCAGGCCGATACCGAAAGCGAATCCGCTGTACTCTTCTGAATCAATGCCGCAGTTTTCCAGCACGCGTTTGTTTACGATACCGGCGCCAAGAACCTCGATCCAGCCAGTTCCCTTGCAGAGGCTGCATCCTTTTCCGCCGCAGGCAAAGCAGCTGCAGTCTACCTCAACGGACGGCTCCGTGAACGGGAAGTAAGACGGACGAAGACGGGTTGTCGTTCCCTCGCCGTAGATCTTCTGAACGAGAACATCCAGCATACCCTTCAGGTCGCAGAGGGTGATGTTTTTGTCGACAACAAGTCCTTCCATCTGATGGAACATCGGGGAATGGGTTGCGTCGTCGTCAGAACGGAATACGCGTCCCGGGGAAAGAATCTTGATCGGCGGTTTCTTATTCTCCATAACGTGGATCTGACCTGCGGATGTCTGGGTACGAAGCAGGAATTCCGGGGAGAGATAGAAGGTATCCTGCATATCTCTTGCCGGGTGATCCTGCGGTGTGTTCAGTGCAGTAAAGTTGTAGTAATCGGTCTCGATCTCTCTTCCCTCGTATACCTCAAAGCCCATTCCTGCAAAGATGTCGATGAGCTGTTTGCGGATCAGGGTAACCGGGTGAAGATTTCCGATGGTAACTTCTTCTGCCGGCAGTGTGAGGTCGATTTTCTCGGACTCATATTTTTTCCGCAGCTCGCGCTCCTTCATCTCCTCTTCCACTTTCTGGAAACGGCCAAGCGCCCACTCTTTTAATTCGTTGACGGATTTTCCGTAGTTTGCGCGCTCTTCCGGAGCGATGTTTTTCATCTCTTTCATCAGCCCGCTGATCTTACTCTTCTTTCCTTCCAGATACTCGCTCTTAAATTCATACAGTTCTTTGGAGCTTTTCAGCTCTTCCAGTCCATTTTCAATCTTCTGTTTTAATTCAGACAGATGGCCGGTTAATACACTTTTTTCCTGCATTTGACTCTCCTACTTTCTTTTTCTTGCTTATTTTGTGATAACGTTGAATATTAAATCAGATACTCTGCTGCAAACAACAGCGTATCTGATTTTCGCGGCAGTCACCAAATATCCATGCGAGCATGGCTGTTTGGCTCGTTGCTCGCGAAAAAAAATCCCGTCCCAAAAAGGGACGAGATCTGAAATTTCGCGGTACCACCCTGATTTCTGCAGATTGATTTCCTGCAGACACTCATAACCGGTGCTGTAACGTACACCACACGTCTGTCCCTACTGGCAAAGCATGTTGCGTTCTGGACATCTGCTCCGATGCGAAATTTGAACTATTTCTGAACCTGAAGGAGCTTGCAGCCGATGACTCCCTCTCTCTGGCGGAAAAAATAATTCTCTGAACATCTTCACAGCATTTTTCTTTTGAATATTTATAAAAACTTCATAAACAATGCTTATTGTACCTTTTTGCTCCACAGATGTCAAGCAGATTATTTTTCCGTTTCTTTCTTCATCTCTTTGTTTTCCATAAAATGCTCAATCGCCGCATTCTGCAGTTTCCGCAGTTTATCTTCAAAATAAGCATTGATTTCCGCGCCGATCAGAAGAATCCACATACAGAAATAAAGCCAGATCATGATAAACACGACCATCGTCAGACTCCCGTATACGTTCGAGGTTTTCAATGCGATATCGAGATACAGGGAAAACGCAAGAGAAAAAATGGACCAGGCAAGGGAGGAAATCAGCGCTCCCGGGCACTGGCTTTTCCAGCTTGCTTTCCGGTTCGGGATGCATTTATAGAGCACAAGGAACAGAATCGCAAGCACACCGGTTGTAATCAGCGTACGCATGCCCATAATCGAGGAAGTAACGCGTGCAACCACAGGAAAATGCTCCGTCAGTTTATTCTGAATTCGTGTTCCGAAGACCAGAAGCACAAGGCTGGTGAGAAACGCGACAACGAAGATCAATGTGTACGCCATGCCCCGCAGCCGGTTTACAATATAGTTTCGGGTCTCTTTTACGTGATAAATACTGTTCAGTCCATTCGTCAGGGCTGCAATACCCTTTCCCGCCGACCACAGCGTTGTAATGATCGTAATCGGCATAAAAGCAGACGACTGATAAAAGACTTCATTGACAATACCGCCCACGTAGCTCTGGAACTCCGTGGGCATCATATTAACCAGAACGCTGTAGACATCGTCGCGTGTAAGCGGCGTGTACGTGACCAGCGTAACAAGCAGAAGTACAAACGGAATAAAGGAAAGAAGAATGAAATAAGCACTCTGCGATGCATATGCGCCGACGTGATCCTCATTCAGGCGCTTCATAAAACCGCGGATTGTTTTGATCATACTGGCAAAACCGCCTTTTCTTTGTTTTCGTGATCGTATCCCATTTCAGGATAGCTTACAAAGCATATCATACTTTTCTTTCCTTAGCAAGGTACAAAACGTTTTGAATCAGTCCCATTTCCGGTAATACCATGCGTAGCCGCGCGCCGGAACCGGAACGCCGCGCAGAACACGTTTTTCGCCGGTAAAAAGATCCTTCCAGGTGAACTCTCCCATATCGATCCATGCGGTGCGGTCCTCGTTGCTGAAGTTAAAGAGGCCCGTCACCATCTCGTTACCGGATTTTCTGCAGATGCACAGAAGTGCAGTATCGTATGTTTCCTCGGTCCAGACATCTGCCTCTCCCTCGAACGGACGGTATTTGAATTTGAGTTCCTCCATCTTTTTCATTGAAGCAAAGATCTGATTCTGTACGGTTCCCTTCTTATCTTTCTCCGGCTCCAGATCCCAGTGGAAGTGGCCGCGGTGGATATAACGGCTGTCGGATCTGCGGTCGTAATCCTCGCTCTCCTTGTAGGAGTAATCGTTGATCTGGCCGATCTCGTCGCCGCTGTAGATCACTGGAATACCGGACTGGATGAAGAGGTAGGCGTTCAGCATCTCGATTCGCTGGATGGCCTGTGCCGTCTTTGCCTCATTCTGCTCAAAACCTGCTGCCTCAAGTCCGCAGAGAGATGCTGTCGTTCCGCAGAGACGGGCATCCTGTAGAACAGGATCGTCGTTGTAGAGCTCTCCTCTCGCGTCGCTTCCCTCCACATATCCGCGGAAGTAGTCGTTCAGATATTTCTTATGCGGTGCCTCGGTGATTCCGAACTGTTTCAGCCATTCGTAATCCAGACCCCAGCCGATATCATCATGGCAGCGCAGATAATTCAGGAATACGTAGTCTTTCGGCAGTCTCGTCACGATATCCATCTGATGTTTTAAGAGACGGGTATCTGCGGTGGCAATCGTGTGCCAGGTGGATGCCATGGTCGTTACGTTGTACAGCATGTGGCACTCCGGTTTCTCGATCGTTCCAAAATACGGAACAACCTTTTCCGGCTCCATAACAACTTCACCGAGCAGCAGCACGCCCGGGCAGACGATCTCGGCGATCATACGCATCATGCGGACAATGGTATGTACCTGCGGAAGGTTGCGGCAGGTGGTGCCGAGCTGTTTCCAGATATACGGAACAGCGTCGATGCGGACGATGTCGATTCCTTGGTTGACGAGGTAGAGCATGTTGTTGACCATCTCGTTAAAGACAACCGGGTTTGCATAGTTCAGATCCCACTGGTATGGATAGAATGTAGTCATGACAAATTTATGGCAGTCCTCACGCCAGGTAAAGTTGCCCGGCGCCGTTGTCGGGAATACCTGCGGGCAGGTTTTCTCGTACTCGGATGGAATGTCATAGTTGTCGAAGAAGAAATAGCGGTCCTGATACTCTTTCTCTCCGGCGAGCGCACGTCTTGCCCACTCGTGATCCTCGGAGGTATGGTTCATAACGAAATCCATGCAGAGGCTCATGCCCTGGTCATGGCATTTCCCGGAAAACTCTGCCAGCTCTTCCATCGTTCCAAGGGACGGCTGTACGGTGCGGTAATCGGCAACCGCGTAGCCGCCGTCGCTCTTTCCCTTCGGGGTAGCGAGGAACGGCATCAGATGCAGGTAGTTGACGTTGCACTCTTTTAAGTAATCGAGTTTTTTCTCCAGGCCGCTGATGTTGTCCGCGAATGCATCGATGTACAGCATCATGCCGAGCATTTTCTGGCTCTTGTACCAGTTTTTCTGTTTTTCTCTCTTGCGGTCGAGCGCTTTCCATTTTTTGTTCCGCTCTTTGTACCACTGCTCCATGTTTGCACAGAGTTCATCAAATCTTCCCTGTCCATTCGGATACAGCTCACAGTAGAGCCATTTCAGTTCGTCATAGTGTTTTTCCAGTCTTCTCTGATATTCCACTGTCATATCGTTCATTCTCCTCATGTTTGTTTCTCGTTTTTTCCGTTCTGGCAACGGTACATTCTGTGTTCGTTTCCTTACTTTGAAGTATACCTTTGCCACAATTATATGTCAACCGGTTACATACTGTATTTTTCAACAAATTTTAGGCTTTTTCTTTGTCTTTTTTACTATTTTCTGTCTATCGGTTACCGTATCTGCCGAAAAAGACTCCACAGCACCTTTTTTCTGTGGAGTCTTCTGCTTTTTGTCACGTATTACGCCGAATC
>CAVLAW010000118.1:0-7694 GCA_963661155.1 Tidjanibacter massiliensis
GCAGCCTGTGATGGCACATTTTACGTCTTCCGGAAGATGATAGTTTGCTTCGATACAAAGTTTCTCTACCACATCCGTAATGGTACTAGCCTGAATTTCACGCATGGGGTTCTCCACCTTTCTTTCTATTTTATCGTACCAAAAATCCACATGGATTTTCAGCACGGAAAGCGTGCCGGGGAAACGAAATGCTTCCCCTTGGCACGCTTTTTCGCGTTTTTCTTGAATTTTACAGGTGTCTCTTTCCTGCATAATCCGGCAGAAGCTGCGGAGATACCATACCGGTATCGATGCCTGCCTCTTTTAAGGTCTCAGCGTATTTCTCAACATGATCCAGATTCATCTCGCCGAGCGTTACGTCTTTTGCTTTGGCTGCTGCAGCCTTACCAGCGTCACGGCCAAATACGATAACGTCCAGAAGGGAGTTGCCCATCAGACGGTTTCTTCCGTGGATTCCTCCAACAGCCTCTCCTGCTACGAGCAGGTTGCTTACGGTGTTGGTGAAGCCTTCGCCGTTGATTTCCAGACCGCCGTTCTGATAATGAAGGGTCGGGTAAACCAGGATCGGCTCTTTTCTCATATCAATGCCGTACTGCATGAACATACGGAACATAGCCGGAATTCTCTTCTCGATGGTGCCTTCCCCGTGGATCAGTTCGATCATCGGAGTATCCAGCCATACAGCCTTGCCCTGCGGAGTCTCAACGCCCTCGTTGCGGTCGTCGGAGCACTCGCGGATGATGCTTGCTGCGGATACGTCACGGGTTTCCAGCGGATGCATGAATGCTTCGCCGTCTACGTTTACGAGCATTGCGCCCAGAGAACGTACTTTCTCAGTTACCAGAGCACCGAAGATCTGAGCCGGGTAAGCAGCTCCGGTCGGATGGTACTGAATGGTATCCTGATACAGAAGCGGAGCACCTGCACGGTATCCGAGGATCAGACCGTCAGCGGTTGCACCGTAGTGGTTGGATGTCGGGAAGTTGTTGTAGTGAAGACGTCCTGCACCACCGGTTGCGATGATAACAGTTTTTGCTTTTGCTACCTGGTACTCGCCGGTCTCCATGTTCTGAAGAACAGCACCTGCAACCTGTCCCTTGTCGTCTTTGATCAGTTCTACTGCGGAAGAGAACTCAATAACCGGAATACCGCGGTTGATCACTTCATCACGCAGAGTTCTCATGATCTCTGCTCCAGAGTAGTCACGGCATGCGTGCATACGTTTTCTGGAAGTTCCGCCGCCGTGTGTGGTTACCATACGGCCGTTCTCATCTTTATCAAACATAACTCCCAGGTTCTCCAGCCAGGAGATAGCATCCGGAGCTTCCATAACGAGTTTGCGGAGCAGTTCCGGTCTTGCAGCGAAGTGTCCGCCTCCGAATGCATCCAGATAATGCTGTGCCGGAGAGTCATTCTCTTTGTCTGCTGCCTGGATACCACCCTCAGCCATCATGGTGTTTGCATCACCGATACGGAGTTTGGTGGTAATCATAACGTTTGCGCCTGCCTCGTGTGCCTCGATGGCTGCAGAAGCACCTGCTCCGCCGGCACCGATAACGAGTACGTCTACGTCGTAATCTACTTTGTCAAGGTCGATATCAACACCTAAGATACGGCTGTTGGACTCCAGCAGATAGCCGAGCTCTGTCGGAACTTTCTCGCCTTTGTTCGGGCCGACTTTCAGGGTGATGAAGCCTTCCTCTTTATAATCCGGATGATATGCTGCAAGAAGGGCATCTTTCTCATCCGCTGTCATTCTTCTTGGCTCATTTGCCATTCTCTGGGCTCTGGTAGCTTCCACCTTTTTGATGGATTCCTGCATATTAGCCAGTGTGTACATTCGAATTCCCCTCCTTATTTCTCGATCTCACGGTTGTTGTAAAGTTCCTGCATTTCCTCGATCGGTTTGTTCATAACCTGCTCGATCAGATCGTCGAATTTTCCTTCGTTGATCTCTGCGACACGGTTCTTTACGTGTTCAGACTTCGGAGCAATGTATTTTCCGTTCAGACGTCTTGCAAGCTCTCCTACCATCGGATGGGAAATTCCAGCCGGGCAACGGGATGCGCAGATTCCGCAGCCGATGCAGTCGAAAGACTCTTCTGCACATTTCTTGAAGTCACCTCTCTGTGCGTATGCGATATACTGCATAACGTTCAGGCTCTGTGGACATCCTTTGGTACATGCGTTACATCCAACGCAGCTGTAGATTTCCGGATACAGATCCATCATGACTCTCTGCTCTGCGCTGATCTCTTCGATATCGTATGTTCTCTTGTCGATCGGATAGAACGGAAGGCTTGCGATATACATGCCGTCTTCTACCTGTGTCTGACATGCCAGACAGGTTTTCAGTTCATTTTTTCCTTTGATTCTGTAGATGGTCGCACATGCGCCGCAGAATCCGTGACGGCATCCGCATCCGCGTTTTAACTGATATCCGGCGTACTCCATAGCGGTCATGATGGTCAGATCGCCAGGTACGGAATACTTCTTGCCGTAAACGTAAATATTTACCATTTCCTGCATTTTCTTCAACCTCCGTTTAATATTCGTTCGGTAATTCGTCAATCTCGTCGCAGCGGAAAACCGGGCCGTCTTTGCAGACGTATTTATCTCCGATGTTGCAGCGGCCGCATTTTCCGATACCGCATTTCATACGAAGCTCCAGAGTGGTGTAAACCTGTGTTTTCTCGTAGCCCAGTTCCTGAAGTCCCTGGAGAACAAATTTGATCATGATCGGCGGTCCGCAGATCAGAGCTGTTTTGTCAACAGACATGTTCAGTTCTTTCACATAGTTCGGAACGAATCCTACATGGCCATCCCAGCCTTCCTGCTCGCGGTCGATCGTCAGGTGTACGTTGACGTCTTTTGCTTTCGCCCATACTTCCTGGATCTCTTTTAACTGTACCAGATCGTCTTTGGAACGGGAACCGTAAACGATATCTACGGTACCGTAGTTGTCACGGTTATCCAGTACATAGTTAATAACGGAACGCAGCGGCGCAAGTCCGATACCTCCGGCGATAAACAGCAGATCCTGTCCTTTTAATACGGTTTCTACCGGGAAATGATTTCCGTACGGTCCGCGGACCAGGATCTCATCTCCTACAGACATATTGTGAAGATAATTCGTTAAAGTACCGCACTCCTTGATGGAGAACTCCTGGTACTCTTTGTTTGTCGGGGAGGAGGTGATGGAAAACAGCGCCTCTCCGACGCCCGGTACGCAGAGCATTGCGCACTGGCCAGGCATATGTTCAAACAGCTTTGAGCCGTCCGGACGAACGATACGGAATGTCTTTACGTCCGGAGTTTCGCGGCGGATATCTGTGATGATACCGACCTGCGGCAGCAAAGCGTTTTTCTTTTCTTCGCTTCCACAACTACAATTGCACATTTACTTGGTACCTCCCATGCGTTTGATGACTTTGACAATGTTCAGCGACTGCGGGCATTTCTCTACGCAGCGTCCGCATCCGACGCAGGAATACATTCCATTGTTGTTGTCCGGGAAGTAAACCAGCTTGTGCATGAAACGCTGACGGAAACGCTGGAGCTGTGTGGTACGGTTGTTTCCTGCTGCCATCATTGTGAAGTCAGAGTACATACAGGAATCCCAGCAGCGGTAACGCTGTACACCGCTTCCGGTGTTGAAGTCTTTGATGTCGTAGCACTGGCAGGTCGGGCAGGAGAACGTACATGTTCCGCAGCCTAAGCAGGCATCGGAAAGTTCTTTCCACTTCGGATCGTCAAAACGCTCTTTTGTCTTGCCTACGCCCCATCCCTCAAGAGAGAGATTGCTGTTCGGCATCTTGTCAATCAGGGTACGGATGGCTTCTTTTTCAGCCTCAACCTCTTTTGCGAGATCCTGCTCGGTCAGGTAATCTTTTACGAGCTCGGTCAGCTTCTCACCTTTTTCGGTTTTTGCTTCCCATGCATAACCATCACCGATCTGCCACATGGCAACGTCTGCCTGCGGTTCTGCAGCGTCGATGCCGAAGGTTTTGCAGAAGCAGCTGTCTTCCGGCTCATGACAGGCCAGAGAAACAACAATTCCGTGCTCTCTTCTGGCTGCATAGTAAACGTCAGCCGGCTCGCTTAAGAATACGCGGTCCAGAACATCAAAAGCGCGGACATCGCACGGACGAACGCCGAAGATGGCGAACGGTGCGTCTTTTAAAACTGCCGGCTCGATGCTGGTCTTGTTTGCCTTCTGGTAGCAGGAGTAAAGCACTTCACTCTGCGGGAAAAAGGCATCTTTCGGGGATTTTACGGTTTTTAAGGTATCGAGATCCACTTTTGCGTCCTCGGTCCAGAAACCGAAATTGGTAATTCCATTGTTTTGTACCGGAAGGAAAAGATCCATCTCCTTTGCAACAGCGGCAAGGAGCTCCGGCATTTTTTCTCTGCTAATCTGATACATCCCTTAACCCCTTTCCTTAACGATACTTGGCTCTACATCTTCCTGTGTGAAGTTGGTGAGCGGTGCGCGGCTGTCGGTATCGGCTCCTGCCTGATACTCTCCGTAGAATTCGTCGATATCTTTGATGAATTTACGGTTCAGAAGGTGCAGCGGAATGTGCTGCGGACATACACGGGAGCACTCGCCGCAGTCGGTACAGCGTCCGGCAACGTGGAATGCACGGATGATGTGGAACATCTGCTCCTCGAATGTCGTGGTGTTTGCTTTCTGTGCGGTATCGTAACGGTCGTTGTCGAAGACACACTTGATGCAGCTGCAGGCCGGACATACGTTACGGCAGGCATTGCATCGGATACAGCGGGACAGTTCGTTCTGCCAGAATGTGAAACGCTCTTCCGGAGCCATGGCCTCGAGTTTTTCAACCAGTTCGAAACGGCCTTCTTTTGCCGGTTTCTCCTCGTCGCAGTTCTCAGCCAGCTCGTCGTAAGCAACGTGTTTTCCGCCCTTGCAGGCCTTGCATCTCTCGAGGATAACATCCTCTCTTGCAAGCTCTTTGTCGCCGTAAACGGTTGCGACTTTGATGGTATCGCCGTCTTCTGTTACAGCGGTAATACCTTTGCATCCTGCTTCACGGATCTTTTCGATATCGAGTTTTCCATCGCAGCCGATGCCGACGATGTAGGTTTTCTCGCGATCCACACGATGCTCTTTGATTAACTGATTAAAGCTGTAGGTGTCACACGGTTTTAAGAAAACGAGTGTTTTTCCTTCTTCTTTCGATGCTTTAATCATATATTTGCTTAAGTTAGCGCCGCAGAATCCGTCGTAGGTAAACTCGGAAAGGCTCTCGGCGGTTTCGAAGAATGCAGGCTCTGCGCTGAAATCAGTGTCGCCTTTTCTCCAGCCAAGAACACGGACTACGGTACCGTCAGACAGAAGCTCTTTTGCGCGGGATACTAATTTTTCTTGCATCGTAAATCCTCCAATCTGACATTCTTACCCAAACTTGTCACCTGCTCGATGAATTCGTTCATGGTCTGGGAGAATTTCACACCTTCTGCGGCGGATACCCATTCCACACGGGTACGTCCGTTCTCAACGCCCATGTAATCAAGCATGGAGAACAGCAGGGTCATACGTCTTCTTGCATAATAGTTTCCTGTGCTGTAATGGCAGTCTCCCGGATGACATCCGCAGAGGATGACTCCGTCAGCGCCTCTCTGGAATGCTCTTAAGATGAAGAGCGGATTGACACGGCAGGAACATGGAACACGGATGATCTTTACGTCTGCCGGATAGGAAAGACGGCTGGAACCTGCCAGGTCTGCTCCTGCGTAGGAGCACCAGTTGCAGCAGAATGCCACGATGACTGGCTTAAATTCTTTGTTTTCGTTGTTATCTATCGGCATATTGCATCTACCTCCGCGAGAATTTGTCTATTGGAGAATCCTTTCAGGTCCATAGCGCCGGACGGACATGCAACGGTACATGCACCGCATCCATGGCAAAGAGCACTGTTAACGACTGCCACATGTCTGGTTTCGCGGATTCCATGGTCGTTGACCTGACGGTCTTCGTAGGAAATAGCGCCGTACGGGCAGACTTTTTCACAGGATGCACATCCATTACAGAACAGCGGATTGGATTCTGCTGTACACGGGTTGGTGGTCAGTTTGTCTTTTGCAAGCAGTCCGACTACTTTGACAGCAGCGGCACCTGCCTGTGCAACGGTCTCCGGGATATCTTTCGGTCCCTGGCATACGCCGGAAAGGAAGACACCTGCAGTCGGGGACTCTACCGGACGCAGTTTTGCGTGTGCCTCGGTAAAGAAATCGTTGGTATCCATACTTGCTGTCAGCATGGTAGCCAGTTTTCTTGCATCTTTACTCGGCTCGATAGCGGTTGCAAGGACAACAAGGTCTGCCTCCATCTTGATCTGACGGTTGTCAAGCAGATCGGATCCCTGTACCAGAAGACGTCCGTTCGGAGCCTCGGATACTTTTCCTACCTGGCCTTTGATGTAGTCTACGCTGAACTCTTCTACCGCACGGCGGTAGAACTCATCGAAGTTTTTACCCGGGGTACGAACGTCGATGTAGAAGACGTGTACGTTGACATCCGGATAATGGTCACGAACCAGCATGGCCTGTTTTGCAGTGTACATACAGCAGATCTTGGCGCAGTAGCCCTTTCCTCTGCAGGTTACGTCACGGGAGCCGACGCACTGGATAAATACGATATCCTTTGGATGCTCGCCGTTGGAAAGACGGACGACTTTACCGCCTGTCGGGCCGGCAGCGTTCATCAGACGCTCCATCTCGAGGGAGGTAATAACGTCTTTGCTCTGGTTGTAGTAATATTCATCAAACTTGTCCAGGCTGATGGTATCGAAACCAGTTGCTACGACGATTGCGCCGTACTCTCTGGTGATGATCTCATCTTTCTGATCGTAGTTTACGGCGCCTGCTGCACAGACTTTGGAACAGATACCGCATTTTCCGGTTTTGAAGTGGATACAGTTTGCTGTATCGATAACCGGTACGTTCGGAACTGCCTGTGCGAACGGTGTGTAGATGGCAGTACGGTTGGACAGGCCTCTGTTGAACTCGCTCGGGTTCTTCTTGGAAGGACATTTCTCCTGGCAGAGTCCGCATCCGGTACATTTGTCCATGTCTACGTATCTTGCTTTCTTTTTGATGTCTACTTTGAAGTCGCCGACGAATCCGCTTACGCTCTCTACTTCACTGTATGTATAGATGTTGATCTTCTCATGGGCGTTTACTTCTCCCATTCGAGGAGTCAGGATACAGGAAGAACAGTCGAGGGTCGGGAATGTCTTGTCGAGCTGTGACATTCTTCCGCCGATACTCGGGGTCTTCTCTACGATATCTACTTCATAGCCTGCATCTGCGATATCCAGTGCAGTCTGAATACCTGCGATACCGCCTCCGATGACCAGCGCACGTTTTACAACGCGGCTCTCGCCCGGGGTAAGCGGGGTATCCAGCATAACTTTTGCAACGGCTGCACGGGCCAAGATAACGGCCTTCTCGGTAGCCTCTTCCATGTCTTTATGAATCCAGGAACACTGCTCACGAATGTTTGCAATTTCCAGCTGATACGGGTTCAGACCCGCTTTTTCTGCTGCTTTGCGGAACGTTCCTTCATGCATACGCGGAGAGCAGGAACAGATGACAACGCCGGTCAGATGCTCGTTCTGAATGGCATCGATCACTTTCTGCTGACCTGTTTCGGAACACATATACTG
>CAVLAW010000119.1:0-7548 GCA_963661155.1 Tidjanibacter massiliensis
GTCCCGGGATATCTGCGATGACAAAGCCGCTGCAGCCCTCGAGGTCAACGACACCGAGGTTCGGGGAAAGTGTGGTAAAATGATAATTTGCAATTTTCGGTTCTGCATTGGTCACGCGGGAAAGAAGTGTCGATTTTCCAACATTCGGGAAGCCGACAAGTCCTACATCCGCGATGACTTTCAGTTCCATTCGAACTTCCAGCTCCTGTGCCGGCTGGCCTGGCTGGGCGTATTTCGGAACCTGCATGGTGGCGGTTGCGTAATGCATATTTCCGTTTCCGCCTTTTCCGCCCTTTAATACAACCTGGCGGCGGTTCTCACCGGACATATCTGCGATAACTTTTCCGCTCGCAGCGTCCATGATAACCGTTCCTTCCGGTACCTTCAGAACAATATCTGCTCCGTTTCCGCCATGGCATCTGCGTTTTCCGCCCGGCTCGCCGTCGGTAGCAGAAAATTTTCTTCTGTGGCGGTAATCAACCAGTGTATTCAGTCCTTCGTCAACTTCAAAAATAACGTCTCCGCCTTTGCCGCCATCGCCGCCGTCCGGCCCGCCGTTCGGCACAAAAAGCTCTCTGCGGAAACTGACATGTCCGTCTCCGCCCTTGCCGGAGCGGATCAGAATTTTTGCTCTGTCTGCAAACATGGTATTCTCCTGTCCTGTTTTATCTAAATCCAAATCGGTCCGCTGGACCTTTTATTTATTCTTTCCTAACAAAAACGGCTTCAAACCTCTTGAAGATTTGAAGCCGCACCTTTGTCTTACTCTTCTGTTGCTACCGGATATACGGAAACCTGTTTTTTGTCGCGTCCTTTTCTTTCGAAAGCTACGCGTCCGTCAACCATAGCGAATAAGGTATCGTCTTTTCCGATTCCTACGTTAACGCCTGGATGAATCTTGGTTCCACGCTGTCTGTAAAGAATGTTTCCAGCCTTTACAACCTGTCCGTCAGCTCTTTTTGCTCCTAATCTCTTGGACTCGGAATCTCTACCGTTCTTGGTAGAACCAACTCCTTTTTTATGAGCGAAAATCTGAAGGTTCATATTTAACATGGTATTACACCTCCTTGAATGCGATCTCTAAGTATTGTGCTCCATAATCGCGGCGGATACTTTCAAGACCCAGTAAAAGTGATTTTACAAGAAGTGCGGTATTTTCAGAATACCCATTCGGGAATGAAAAATACACGTATCCATCTCCGGCCTCACTTATAATCAGATCCTCTGTCAATGTTTCCACGGAATTTACAGTGTTTACAATCAATGCGGAGACAGCGGCACAGATGATATCCTGCCCTTCCTCTGCATAGCCTGCATGACCGTTTGATTCCACGGAGATGTACTCGCCGTCAGACTCTGTTACGGTTATACAAATCATAAGACTTAAGCGTTGATTTTTTCAATCTTCACTTCAGTGTACTGCTGTCTGTGACCGTTTTTCTTATGATAACCAGTTTTTCTCTTGTACTTGTAAACGATAACTTTTTTGCCTTTACCGTTTCCAACTACAGATGCGGTTACGGATGCATTTTTAACGTCCTCGCCAACTTTCAGTCCGTCATTGCTTACTGCAAGTACCTGATCGAAAGTTACGGTTTCTCCAGCTTCAACGCCAAGTTTCTCTACTCGGATAACATCGCCTTCAGCTACCTTGTACTGTTTACCACCTGTTGCAATAATTGCGTACATATGGCACCTCCCTATCAATTACTCGCCAGATTCGGTGGTCTTTCGACGCTTTTACCTCTCTGTGCGGCATACTTCTACAATATATCATCTCTTTTTCCGTTTGTCAATAGGATTTTTCAGGAAATTGCAGATTTTTTTTCGCATGCAATCGCAAGTGCGCCCGGTCCGATATGGCATGCAACACTTAAGGACAGCGGGTAAGCATCCACTTCGAAATCCGGGAATGCTTCTTTTACTTCGGAAATCCATCCTTCAATGACTTCCGGATCATTTGCAGTATAGGCAATGTGAAGTCCCATGATGCCGGCTGCGCACTCTTTCGAGAAACGTTTTTCCAGATCTTTTTTCATGGCCTTAATCATGCCCTTCTTCGCCTGTTTCACGCCGCGTGCTTTTTCAAACGCATCGAGTTTCTCACCCTGAATGGTCAGCACCGGTTTGATGTTTAACACCGTTCCGATCATCGCTGCTGCCGGTGTGACGCGGCCGCCCTTTTTCAGGTATTTCAGGGTATCTACCATAATGTAGATGCTCGCATCCAGTGCATCCTCTTCCAGGATCGCTTTGATGTCTTTTGCTGAAACGCCGCGGTTTGCCATTTTCTTGGCGTCCAGAACGGACTGTCTCTGCGTAACGGAAATTCTCTGGTTGTTGACGACCTGGACTTTTCCTTCATAATCCTCGGACAGTACGGTTGCTGTATCGCAGGAAGTGGAAAGGCCGCTTGACATCGGGATATAAACAATATCATCGTACTCTTCCAGAATCTTGTTCCAGAAATCCATCAGATCTCCCGGGGACGGCTGGGATGTGGAAACTGCCGCGTCCTCCGCCAGAATCTGATAAAACTGCTCCTGTGTCAGGTCGATATCCTCAAAATGGATTTTTCCGCGCATGAAGAACGGCATCGGAAGGACAAAAACGCCCAGCTCTTTTGCCTGACTCTGTGTAATACCGCTGTTGCTGTCGGTAGCAATAGCTGTTCTTGCCATAGTTCTTATTCCTGCTGTTTCTTTGTTCAACAAACAGCTTTTCCTTTCTGTAATATGTGTAACGCTTTATTTTCTGTTATTCTATCATAAATCGGTTCTGTTTTCTACCCGGCTTGGACATTTCCGCAAAATTGACCAAACAGCTTTTGCTGCTTTTTATAGCATGCCGATGCCAAGAAAAATCAGTCCTGCGAGGATCAGAAGGACTGTAGGAATCACGATCTTGGCAATCGTCTTTTTTCTTCCCTCTTTCGGGAAAAAGCCCTCTTTCTTTGTCTGCTGATACGTCAGAAGACGGCTTCCCATGTAAAGGCCAATCGGCATCAGCGCCGCCTCAATCAGGTACATACCAATGTAAATCTCTGTTCCGTAGCTGCTGCCCGTCGTCGCTACCCCCTGCGAAAACATGTACAGAAAGCTCGCCGCAAAGCTCGCCACAATCGTCGATGCGTTGTGGACAAAGTGAAACAGCGAGCTGTAAAACATATTGTCCGTCTTCATCCGCACATAAGAGAGGACGATTCCCATCATCATCATAGGAAGGAAACGGATGATGCTCATGTGGAATGCGCCGAAGTAAGCGCCCATCAGAAGCAGGATCACCCATTTCTTTTTGATCCCGCGCAGGCTGTACTGCAGAAGACCGCGGTGCAGCGCTTCCTCACAGATGGCCGGTGTCAGTGCAACGACGATCAGTTCTCCGAAATAGGAAAGGCCTGCCATACTGCTGTCCATGGAGTTGGAAAGACTGGCGTATTCCTGTGGGAAAATCCATTCCATCAGAAGAAACAGGGCGAGCACGCCGCGGTACGTCACGTACCACATCAGAACGGTTCCGAGGATTCCGGCTCCGTCCGGTTTTCTCACGGTAAAGACTTCTTTTAATGGAACATGAAGGGCACGCACCACAAGAATGGATCCGATCAGGAATACGAGAATCTCATCCAGTGCGTTTCCGTACATCCCGCCGAACGCTACCAGCGGGATTCCGATGATATTGAAAGCAACCATCAGAAAAGCAAACACCAGCAGGCCCTGCCATGCTCTCAAGGTGTTCTCTTTTTTTACCGGGCGCAGTCCTTTTCCCGGCATGGTGTTTCGAAAAGGCTCATAAAGATATGGTGTGTCATTTTCATTCAGATGAATTGGTTTCTTTTGCTGTTCCATACCCATTTCTCCTTTGTATTATTGATGTCCGCGTCCCATCTGCTCCGCTAACGGCCGGCGGATTTTCTTTCTTGTCAGCTCCACAAGGTGAAGTGCTGTCATATCCACGACCTTCGTCGGAACGGGATCCTCACGCACCAGGCTCTGCAGGAATCCCATAAGGCGTTCTTCCTGTTCTTTTCCCGGCATATTGATAAAATCAACGAGAATCAGGCCGGAAATCCCGCGGAGACGGATCTGGCGGGCAATTTCCCGTGCTGCCTCCTGGTTTACGCCGTACAGAAACTCTTTCTTCCGTCCGCCGAGCTGCTTTCCGCTGTTCACATCGATGGCTGTCAGCGCTTCGGTCGGTTCGATCACAAGAAATCCGCCGGACGGCAGCTCCACGTGTTTGTCGAGTGCCTGTTTTACGTGGTATTCGAGATTTTCTTTCTTTGCCAGTGTAGTAAGTTTATCCTCATACCAGGTCAGACAGCAGTCCTTAAAATCATGATGCGTCAGATATTCGCTGCAGATTTCATACGTCTGTCTGTCGTCTGTCACGAACTCTGAAATCGTCGGCGCATACCGTTTGACCAGCTCCGGCACTGCATCGGATGCACGATAAAGGCAAGAATACAGGCTGCGCATCGTTCCATACTGAACAATTCGTGTAAGTTTTTCGGACAGTTCCAGATACTCCTGTCGGATTTCCTCTTCCGATGCTTCGGCCGATGATGTGCGGAAAATCACGCCAAACGACAGTTCTCCGCCGGAAAGTTCCGGAAGCAACCGGCTTCCCAGTTCTTTTAACCGTTTTTTCTGCTCCGGCGCAAGACGCCCCGAACACGAGATCCCCGGTTTTCCATAGTAAAGGGCCAGCGCACTTCCCGAAAGGGAAAGTTCCGCCGTCGCTGACGGAAGTTTTGTCTTCTGCGCTTCTCGCTGGATCTGCACAACGATTTCATCCCCGACGCGAAGCTCTGCTCCCGGTGTCTTCTTTAACAGATATCCTTCTTTCACACGGGACAGATCAAGAAAACAGTTCTGCTGCTCCGCAAACGAGACGAACGCGCCGCGGATGCCGGGAGCCAGTTTTTCCACACGCCCGACATAAACATTGCCAAGCAGTGTCTCGTTCTCCCGGCAAAGGGCCGTGAATTCAACCGGACTTTCGTCCTCGAACAGCGTGTGCACGAGGTACTCTTTTCCATCCCACGGCAGATTCGCAATGACTATTTTTTCACTCAACTTCTTCTCCTAAAGCTTCAAGCGGAACTAATTTTCGCTCCTCCTCGGTTCCGATGTCTGCGTAAACCTCCTCTCGCAGAATCGTCCATGCGAACGGCGGAATTTCCACACCGCACCATTTGCAGAACGCTTCTATCACGAGCTCCGGTTTCAGGTTTGAAACACTTCCGGTGGAAAGCTGCATCCAGACACCGCCTTCTTTTACTTTCATATCGTAAATCCACGGGCGGATATCCGTCAGCTTCTCGCTTCGTTTTGTCTTTCGCATGATCTCAATCTGCGACAGTGCGAAAAATTCCGGCACTTTTGTTTCCAGATCGATATCCGGCATTTTTCCCTCGCGGAACTGCACGAGATAGTCAGCTCCGGCAACGAGAGACATTGCCTTGCTTGCCTTTCCATCCGGCACATGGCGGGCAGAAATCACTTCCATGCCTTCTACCATTGTCGCATTCAGGCGGTTTACAATATCGTCTGTTTTCATATCCTCGGCGAGCACCATATCAAAATACTCTCCGGTGCTGCTGATGCCGACGCCAAGCGGCGATGCAAACGACAACAGCATGTGCGGACTGAAGCCCTCGGAATAGGCGATTGGAAGCTCTGCACGGCGGATCGCTTTCTGGAAGTAACGCATGACATCCAGATGGCCTACAAATTTCATCACACCTGTTTTGGCAAATTTAATTCTGATTTTCATAGCAGACACCTCCTCCGAATGATTTTGCTCCGCAGCCGGAACACTGCATCTTACAGTTCGGGGTAACGGTTTCTTTCTGTGCCCGCTCCCATTCACGGATCAGGAATTTTTTCGTCACACCGATATCGAGGAAATCCCACGGAAGGATTTCATCGGTACTGCGCTCGCGGCAGGCGTAGAACATGATGTCGATGCCTGTCTCTGCAAACGATTCTTCCCAGGCATCCTTGCGGAAATATTCCGACCAGGCATCGAAAATCGCACCTTTTTTGTACGCCCGTTCGATGACTTCGGCACATTTCCGGTCGCCTCGCGCGAGAAATCCCTCGAGCAGGGAAATATCTGCCTCATGATAAATATAACGGATGCTCTTCTGGTTCAACTGTGCACGAACCTCGGCTTTTACGATGGATGCTTTTTTCAGGAAATCCTGCTCCGTGTTCATCGGTGCCCACTGGAACGGGGTGAACGGTTTCGGGATAAAGAACGAAGAACTTGCCGTAATCTGGCATTTTCCGTTTCTCTGATCCTTCGGAATCTCATAATAGCGTTCTGCAATTTTCTCGGCGAGATGCGCGATTCCTTTGATATCGTCCTCGGTCTCGGTCGGAAGGCCCAGCATGAAATACAGTTTTACTTTATTCCAGCCGCCCTCGAACGCTTTTCCGGCTCCGTCAAGAATCACTTCCTCGGTCAGACCTTTATTGATTACATTCCGCATTCTCTGGCTTCCTGCCTCCGGCGCGAAGGTCAGGCTGCTCTTTTTGATGTCCTGTACTTTGCTCATGACGTCGAGCGAGAACGCATCAATTCGAAGGGACGGAAGGGAAATATTGATTCCCTTCTCCGGACAGCTGTCAATCAGATAGTTGACGAGCTCCGGAAGATGGCTGTAGTCACTGGAACTTAACGAGCTTAAGGAAATCTCATCGTGTCCGGTGTTGCGCAGCATGTGCGCGGCGAGTTCTTTTAATTTCTCCACATCACGCTCTCTGGTCGGACGGTAAACCATACCTGCCTGGCAGAAACGGCAGCCGCGGATACAGCCTCTCTGGATCTCCAGAACGACACGATCCTGCGTTGCCTTGATGAACGGCACAACCGGCTTCTCCGGATAGGTCGCCTGCGTCATATCCATCACGAGCTGTTTCTTAATCTTTGCCGGTGCTTCCGGGATCGTCGGTGTGAATGCCGCAACGGTTCCGTCCTCGTGGTATGTCACTTCATAAAACTGCGGAACATAAATACCCGGGATCTGACATGCTTTTTTCAGGAAATCGAGACGGCAGCCGCCGTTTTCTCTGTTTTCCAGATACGTGTCAAAGAGCTGATCGTAAACAACTTCTCCTTCTCCGATATAGAAGAGATCGAAGAACGGGGCGATCGGCTCCGGGTTGTACGTACACGGGCCGCCGCCGATGACAATCGGGTCCTCGTCGGTACGCTTTGCCGCATGCAGCGGGATTCCGGCAAGATCCAGCGCCTGCAGAACGTTTGTATAGCACATCTCGTACTGCAGGGTGATGAACAGGAAATCCTCATTTTTTACCGGCTCCTGGGATTCCAAGCCAAAGAGTGGAATATGCTGCTCCCGCATCACGCGATCCAGATCCGGCCACGGGGAGTAGACACGCTCGCACCACATATCCTCACGTTTGTTGAACATATCGTACAGAATCTGAATGCCCAGGTGGGACATACCGATCTCATACACATCCGGGAACAGGAAAGCGCCGCGCAGGGCCACTTTCTCTTTATCTTTCACGACAC
>CAVLAW010000120.1:0-7503 GCA_963661155.1 Tidjanibacter massiliensis
GTACCGCTCCACACCATCGGCCGTCGTGATTTCAGGCGTGTCGCTGGCCAGCGGCGGCATGGACATATTGAACCACGACCAGAGCACCTGCGTTGTGAGATAATCAGAGACGATTACGGTGTCCTGAGGAAGGTCGAACAGCGACTGTGTGTGTTCGCCGAGCGCATAATAGAACTTGTCATAGGAAATATCGAAGGCTTGCGGACCGCAGACATAGGGAGCAAGTACATAGACATCGAACTCGATGACCATCCCGGAATCCTGAAAATAGAAATTTGCGTTCGTAGAAAGGTCATTGACAGAAGATTCATAATCATCAAAGTAATTTTCGCTCAGGCCCTGCTCGTCGATCTCATCGAAGATGGTGGAAGTAAGCGCATAGACCAGCGTCTGACTGAGCGGATTTGTACTCCCGGTCAGAGAATCGAACGTGATGAACTCGCCTGTTGTGAGATCAAAGTTCCATGTTCTTGTGTAAGCAGTCGGATGTACGCCGCCGCCATTGAAGTAGCCATTGCCGAGAACACTCAAAAGGCCGTCAGTCTGATAGGTTGTCCCAATGGTCAATTCCTCGGCGTAGTTCATCCACTCTGCCCGGAATTCCTCATCGAGGCTTGCATAATCCTCTTTTGCAGATTCCAGCGTCTCCTGTGCAGACGATTCAAACTGCTCCGCCACTTTCTGCATCTCAGCATTGAAGGTTCGGCAGATGTCAGCCTGTGCAGAAGCGTCCAGTTCATAGGATGCATCATCCTCTGTGCGCAGCTCAAGCTGCGGCAGTTCATATTTTACAGTCAGCAGCACTGTACCATCGTCATCTCTGTACTCGGACTCCTTTGTCAGCGGCGTTCCGAGCGCAAAGTGCAGTGCCCCATTATCTGCTGTAGATGCATCCGGCGTATCAGATGTATTTCCCGATTGCTTCGTTCCGCCGCAGGCAGTAAGCGAAAGCGTCAACGAAAACGCAAGGAGCAGGGATAAGATTTTTTTCATTGTGTGCAGATCTCCTGTCATCATCTATTTGCCCCTATTCGCGGCGGCCAGCCGCAGGCGAGGGGCATCTCACGGCCCAAGTCGTATCGCAAAAAAGAGAACCGCCATTCATCATGTAGTCCTCCTGCTGCCATAATGGGATGGTCATCATCCATGAAAGCATCTATATCAGTTTGTTTCTTCAGGTGGCTTCGCGCCCAAATACCGAATACCAAGCATCGTGATGTCATCAAACTGCGGCGCATCACCGACAAAAGCATCTATATTCTCTTTGATCCGGGGCAACAGTTCTTCAGGACGCGCCGCAGTATTCCGGTTTAGAGCTGCAAGCATTCGCTCTGTACCAAAAAGCTGATTGTCGGAATCCGTTGCCTCCGCCACACCGTCGGTATAAACAAACAGCATATCGCCGGCGGCAAGCTGCAGTTCATAGTCTTCATAGTGGCTGCCTTCAAGACAAGCCAATACCAGGCCATGCGGATCCTTGACCAACTCATACCGCCCGTTTGCCCGGCAAAGTGCAGGGTACTCATGTCCAGCATTAGCGCAGGTGAGCTTTCCAGTGGAAATTTCCAAAATGCCCAGCCATACGGTCACAAACATGTCAATCGGATTGTTGACGCAAAGCTGTCCATTGACCTGCTCCAAAATGTCCTTGGGGGATTTGCCGCTCTGTGCGCTGTTTTTCAGCAGGACTTTGGTAATGACCATAAACAGCGCAGCAGGGACGCCCTTGCCAGACACATCCGCAATAACCAGAGCCAAATGATCATCATCCACAAGGAAGAAATCGTAAAAGTCACCGCCGACCTCCTTGGCCGGTGTCATCGTAGCATAGATGTCAAATTCCGTCCGGTTAGGAAATGGCGGAAAGATGCAGGGCAGCATGCTGGCCTGTATTTCCGTAGCCACGGAAAGCTCCGCGCCGATCCGCTCTTTTTCTGCCGTGATCGCGGTCAGATCGCGGATATAGTCATAAATACTCTGTTCCATTTGCCGGACAGCGTGATAGAGACGCCCCATTTCGTCACCTCTATGGAGCTGCGGAACATCAATGATCCTCTGATCCAGCTTGATGAGTCCATTCTTCTGCTTCTGGACGAAATCATCCGCAATATTAGACAGGCGGTTCAGCGGTTTCACCAGGAGAAACTGTGAAAACAGGGCTGACAGCACTCCCAAGAATACCGTAACGACCAGCAGAATCCGCAGCAGCTGGAACAGGAAGTTATGTTCAGCTGTCTCAGTGTCCTCCATGGAGAAAATGACTGCCATGTAGCCCTGGGTCACGCCGCTCTCATCCCGGATCGCGGCGAGGGAGTATACGGCACCAGCTCCCCGGCTTTCCTGCCGGATCGGAGCGACATCCTCACCGGCGAGCAGCCGATCCTGTACTTCGATAAATTCAGGAAAGGTGAACTGCTGTATCTCGCCAAGGCCCAAAGCATCCGGCCTCTGGTCGGTATTATAGACCACATAGAAGCCATCGCTCGTGGGCTTGAGGCAACAGATCGCCACGACTCCATAATTTTCCTGGATCGCCAACAGCCGTTCCTGCACCTGCTCATACGCCGCATCCGTCTCGCCGCTGGATAGATAGCGGTCGATAGACGCAGGATCGACCTGCGCCGCAGTTGCCATCGCCAGGTTATTCGCCGTATTGATCATCTGACTATCCAGATTATCCCGGTACGCCCGATAGCTGAAAACCACGGCTGCGCCGCCGATCATGGCAGCAATCAGAATGATGTTCAAAACGCTTTTCATTCCCATGGAAAAGCGAATCTTATATCTATCCGTTATTTGAGTTGCTTTCTTTGCTTTATTGCACTTCATACTGTGTATGCCTCGTCACCGCGATGGGGTTCATCAAAGCTTTTTACAGATGGTCAGAATGTTCTTCCCATCCTCGTAAGAATAAATCACATCATCCATGTTTTTCTTCACAAGGAGGATTCCCAAACCACCAACATCACGGGATTCCGCCGTTTTGCTTATATCTACATCCGTGCGTTCCAGCGGATTAAACGGTACTCCGTGATCCAGAAAGCGAATCGTTACCGTTGGAGGATCTCCGCCTGCATCTACATCGATCTCCGCCTCGCCAACTTCGGGATGGTAGGCATAGCTTGCAATATTTACAAAAATTTCCTCTACAGCCAATTCCACCTGCATTTGAGCCTTTGCGGAGCAGCCATACCTTTCCAGTTCCTCTCCAATAAAGCGATTGATCTCCGCAAGCTGATTGACTTCAGCCGGTACCCGAATTGATTTCATGTGCTTGTCCCCTTTCAACAATCAAAATACGCAATGCCAGGCTGACCTGGCAATATCATCAAGTGTGCAACACATGTCATACACTCATTCGCTTTCAAAAAAATCCAAGCATCTCTGTTTATAATCCGACGCTTCATCATAAACGCCGTGTCCATAGCGATCATCATAAAGATAAAGCTCGCAGCCGAGTACCTCGGCAATTTGCGTTGATCCCTCTGCGGTTACAACATGGTCACCTTCCGAACCAAGCACAAGGACGGGACACTTGATAGAGGAAAGCTTGTCATAGCAGTCAAAGGTCCGGCATGCTTTTGTCAGAATCAGAAACCGCTCAAACTCCTCATCACTAATACCCGAATTGGACGAAATCAGAGTATCCCTGTATGCTTCCAGTGTAGCTGCAGAGTAAACATGGTCAGCAAAGCTTTCGAGCAATCCAACTTCATTCTTTTCTTCTGCCAGCCGAATCCATTCCTCTGTCACTTGTCTAAAGGTATCATTCGGCTTTGCAAGCGTCGAACCGAGAATCATTTTATGAACTAATTCCGGATAGTCAATGGCAAGATACAGCGCTATCATCCCACCCTGCGATGCACCGAATACATCGGCATCTGCGATATGCAGCGCTTCCATCGCCGCTGCGGTGTCATCGGCCATATCTTTGACAGTATATCCATCCTGTATGTCCTTGGCTCTATCAAAAACATAAACCGTATATTCTTCGGAAAAATTCTTATACGCATCTGCAATGGCGTCGGCCGAGCCCATCACACTGTGTACAGACAATCCCGGAAGAATCACAAAACTTTTTTTCCCGCTGCCAAATACAATATAATCCATCTCCACGTTTTCATTGGAAACTGTTTTCACGTCAGCAGCGGAAGACTCTACGTTCTCTTCCATCTCCTCAGCCTGATTCTGGCTATTCCGGCAACCGGCCAGCCCAGCCAATAAGATGCCAACAATCAACAGCGCAATACTCTTTTTCATTCGGATTCTCCATTCTTTCAAGCAAAAATCCTGATTTTTCATCCGCTTCGTTAATCAGTCATACATGCCAGACGCAGTGAGCAAATCATAGCTCCACTCAGATAATGACCCTTCCCGTCAACCCTGCAAGGGCCAGAAGAATTGCCGTCAGTACCAGTGGAACCAATAGTGAGATCAAGCAGTTCTTTTTCTCATGCTGTATCCAAATGCTCATCAGAAAGATCGAACCAAAGCAGATCGCACCGCTTAAAAGATGATGCGGAAAACTGACAACTGTCTGCCCCAAATAGTAGACGCCAAACACCGCCTGTATTGTATTCCCGAGTCCCAAAATGACGGCTCCCAGCGCATCCTGCTTCTTGCAGTAGTACGCGATAAAGCCGCCCGGCAATGTCAGAAGCGTCATTGGAAACCAGATGGCGCGGTAATAATAGCAAGCCATCTCCGTTGTAAGTGAGCCAAACAGCACCTCGACCGCAAATACCAGCGGCTGGCTGATAAGAAAGAACACAAAGCACTTCAGCATAGCTTCCCAGTTCTTTTTGCAATTAACCACAATGATGACCGCAAAGATGACCCACCACTCATAACTGATCCCGATATCCTGAAAGGAGGTATCTTTCAACACACCGATCAACATGACAGCACCAGTATAAACACCCGCAGCAACTGCAAATAAGACCACGGAAAGCCAACTCATTTTTAAATCTCCAAAAAAACGCTTCATAAATATCCGAAGTGCGTAACCTCACCACGATCGATAATGGGAGGGAGCGCCCGCCTCCTTTCAGTCTCTTTCAACTGTGTATTCTTGATTGCAGCGGAAGTACATCGACACTGCATCGGTCTGCTCCGCTGGCTCGCTGCGAACCATACTTCTGCGTGACGAATGTTGCTGCTTGCTCCGGCCTTTCAAGTCTGCTATTCATGCTCACTTCAGTATACCATGCACTGCGATATGGCGCAAGACACCGCCGGAAGATCGAACCCGTTTTTGAAGTTCAAATTGCAGTGAATACGGTACATCTTTTCGGCCACAGCGAATAACCTTTTTCTCGCTCGCTGCGTGTTCCGTCATTGCGCTCACAAAGTAGATCTGCAATTGACCGTCTGTCGGCGCTGTCCGTCTAAGGAATGGACTCATGGCATTTTCAGCGCTTCCTTGAAGACGATCGCTTTTCCCGTTTTTTCCTTCCTGCGGTCTCTTCTTTCCCGTTTTCCGTCTTCGTTGTGCCTGTCAGTCTGCTCTCCAACATCCGCAGGGTTCTGCGACAAACAAGGGAGGCCAGTACGCCCCTGGTCGTATAGGCAGACATCTCGATGTTGGTTCCCTCACAGGCAGCCGTAAGCAGGACCGGGGCGGCCATCCAGTGTTGACAAAGGCAGGCGGATATTCCCGGCGACTTTTCCAGTTGCACAACCTGTCCAAGCGTTTGCATTGCCGCATCCAGTTGAGCCTTCTGCACACCGGACGAAAGAGAGCAATCCAATTTTCTGTGTGAGATTCCCAGAAAATGAACCGCGCCCCAGCCAACAGACAAGCCCTGAAATCCTCCCGGCCGCCAATGGTTCCCTTTCGGAGCTGCGGCCAAACTTCCATCTTCCTTCCTTTGGAACCGCCCCAACAGTATCTGACGAATCTCCTTTGTTCGTTCGTCCATTCTCACGTTTCCCCCTCAAGTGCCGCACACAGGTTTTCCGCAGTGCTGAGCAGTGCTTCCTGACCCACGCCTTCATCCGAGAGAGCGCTGAAAGCAAAACTCCGTCCCTGTGCATCTGTCCAAAACAGAGTCTCTGCAGACCCGGCGCCGCATAAAACAGCCGGAAAACCATCGATTGACACCTGTCTCTGTGCGGTTCCAGCCGATGTATTGCCGCACAGGCCAATCAGTTCCTGCAAGGAGTATCTTTTTGTAGCCAGCAGTTCCCATTCCTCATCATTCAATCGTATCTTCAGCTGCGCATAAGTTTTTTCCGCACTGCCATCCAGGTTTCCTGTTCCGCATCGCAGTATCCGCACATTCTCCGGAAGCGTCAACTCTCCCAGCAGGGCTGTAACATCATCCATGCCCGGGATCTGGTTGAACGCAACCGCAAATATTCCTGCTTTCCCATCCTCCACAGCAACACTCTTGCTTTCATCAATCGACAGTGTCAAACGGAAACCGTAATCCTGATCCAAATCATATAGCAGCAGATCTGTTTCACCTGCTTCAAGACCTGTTAAGCAGTAGGTACAGCCAGTTTCGTCATAATCCGGTCCGCCCAGAGAAATCAAAGAACGGTCGAAGTCCATCGCGCTCCAGGCATATGCGTCATCATTGCTATCCAGGTAGATCCGCAGAAAGCCGTCATCTCCCACATACCACATACAGGTGGCTTTTCCTTCCTCACCGACAGATCCGGTAGAGGAGGACTGTGTGTACTCCGATGAAGTGACCTTCAGCTTTCCTTCTTCCGAGGTATCCAGGATCATTTTAAGCTGAAAGCTTGCGTCAAATGGAGCCGTGTCCCGTCGGCAGCTAAACCGTACGATTTCGCCGCCAACGCCTTGGCCTTTTATAGAAAAAACCGCTTTTTCCCCCGCGCCGTCATCTATCCGTTCAACCTCGACGAGTCCACTTTCCGCTCCATCAAGCAGCCAGGAATAGCCATCTTCCGGTGCATTCTTGATCGTCAACTGAACACTGCCATCACTCTTTTCTTTCCAGCTATAGGGGTGAGAAGAATTCTCTCCGCCCACCTTGCTCCCACAGGCCGTCAGCAATAGAGATAATGCCAGCACCGTAAGTATCATAAGCCGTTTTTTCACGCTGCATCCTCCTTGCTATGCTTCCGGGCCGGTTGTTCCGGCCCGGAAGCAGCTGATATCCTTTCGTGGTCTATGCCGCATTCCCAGACTGCGAACCGCTGTTCCCCGTTTCAGTCTGTTCGCTGGCCGTTTCGCCGCTCACCCTGTCAGAATCCTCTTTAACAACCGGAGCCACGTACTTAGGTTCGACCACAAATTCCATGACTGTTTGTACTGTCGGCACCTCGCGGCTGGAAACAGTCACCCTATAGAAAACCTCTGTGCCAGTGCCGGACGAATATTCATTGACCGCCTTGAAACGCAGGGTACCATTCCCGCTTGTGACCACTTCCGGTGCGCTGGATGTAAAAGTATCCTTGAATTTCTCCACGCGATAGGAGTATCCCTCACTGGATCCTGTGACCTGCGGTGTAATAATGACCTCCTGACCA
>CAVLAW010000121.1:0-7372 GCA_963661155.1 Tidjanibacter massiliensis
GTTTAACCCGGTCTGGGATGACAATGCTGGAAGCGATGACGCCTTCTTTGAAGCTGTGACAGTTGCCGGAAAAATTTTAGAACACAAGCTGGAGCGTTTCCGCGCGGATGAACGGGCGGAGAAGCAGTTTGCGGATCTTCTGGCAGCGCACCGGGAGCGAATTGCAGCTGAGGGAAAGACAGGAACGATGGAAGAAAAGATTCTGATTCTCTCCGAGTTTTTCCCTTGCCAGAAACAGCTCTCCGCAACGGAAATCGCTTTTCTGGTATTCCCGTCCAACCGCGGCGGATACTGCGTTCAGCCGGTGCGTAAGGAGAACTCGTCCAATTATAAGTATGATTTCCCGGAAGCATGGCTTGGACTGGAAAAAGAAGCACTGCAGGAAGCGACCGGTCTTGCGGGTGCATCGTTCTGCCATAAAGGAGGATTCCTTCTGACAACAGAAAATCTGGAAGATGCTGTTTCTGCCTGCCGCATCAGCCTTGCAGGAATGCCGAAAGCACCGGTTCTGGTCAGCGTGGGAAACGAGGATGCAGACGAGCTTCTGCGTCAGATGCCGGGGATGGAGCACGCCGAAATCATTCACAAACATCTCATGGCCTGCCCGGAACTGAATATGGAGGGCAGTTATGGAGAGTCGGCATTGGAAAAAGCGGAATGGAAGACGCTGCTGCGTGAATATATCGCTGATCTCTTGAAAGAAAAGCCGGAAGCCGTCTGCGTGAGCGGTGATCTCTTTGCGGCCTATCCAGTAATGCACCAGCTTCGCAAGAAACACATTCCTGTTCTTGGCGTGGCGGAGCAGGACGGAAAGCAGGTTCTGCTCCGGATTCCGTCCGGTTCCTGAAACTTACAGAGAATTTATCTCAATTTAACACGTTAAACAGAAAAATTCCTCAATATGTCATTTGTTTCTTTGCATCTGCTGCAGTCTGTGGTACAATATAGACAATATGTGAAATTTTGTTGTTATTATGTTTAACTTTGGAAAAACAGGCCAGAATTCACAGGAACGATCCTATTTCGATACTTGATCCGAGCGGCCTGTACAGACGAAAATCGAAGGGAAAGACAGGCGGAAATCGACAAACAGCAGAGAGGAGAGCACAACATATATGATTTCAAAGAAAAAATTTGGCACAACAGTAACCGCATTCGGCGTGGCAGCCGGAATGCTTCTCGGTACGGCGGCATCGGCATTTGCAGAGGAGAACGTGAAAACAGTGCAGGAAACGCAGAAGGAGCAGGATGAGAAGCTGTCTGTGCAGAACGAGGCGGAGAATGCGGAAGAGGCTGCTCCGGCAGCGGAGACACCGGAAGATGTGACAGCACCGTCTTCGGATGAGAATACCACTTCCCCGGCAGAACCGGAAACTCCGGATCCGGCAGAAGTTCCAACCCCGACGGAGACACCGGAAGATCCAGCACCGAGTGAGACACCGGATCCAACGCCAAGTGATACGCCGGAACCGACTCCGTCAGAAACACCAGAGCCGACAGTGACCCCGGAGCCAAGTGAGACACCAACGCCAACTCCGACGGAAACTCCAAAGCCAAGTGATACACCGGCACCAACGCCGACAGAAACACCAAAGAGCGACGAAACGCAGGCGGACGACTGGATTCAGACGATTGATTACGGAAAATATATTGGTTCCATGAAAAAAGATCTCCGCGCAGACTTTGCACAGATCGATAAAGCGTATGCCTATGCAAAAGTAGATACAAAATTAAACGTCCGTGAGAGCGGTTCCACCAGCGCGCGGATTGTCGGAACACTCCCGGCAAAGGCACTCTGCTTCGTGATCGCCGATGCAGATCAGGAATGGGTATATATTGAGTCCGGCGATGTCCGCGGATTTGTCCGCACTGATTATCTGCAGCAGGGAAAAGAAGCACTGGAGTATGTGACCAGCACAGGAGAAGACCAGATGAAACTGGCGGACCAAGTCATTGATCCGTCTGAAAATGCATCCTTCAGCTATAAAAAAGAGACCGTTTATGAGGTAAAAACTTCCACCGGAAACGGCATTATCACATTTGCAAAGCAGTTTGTCGGCAGACCGTACGTCTGGGGCGGAAACTCCCTGACAGACGGCATTGACTGTTCCCACTTTGTATGGCAGATTCTGACCCGCTGCGGTGCGTACGATGGAGAATATCGGACATCCGACGGCTGGCGCAGTCTTGGAACCGAAGTCACGAGTCTGGACGAGGCACGTGCCGGTGATGTCATCTGCTATAACGGTCATGTAGCCCTGTATGATGGAGAGGGCAAGATCGTAGAGGCACTGAACGAGAACGTCGGCATCACCTGCAACCGCCCGGTAGACTGCGATACGATTCTGACGATCCGACGTTTTGCAGCCGACGATGAACTCGGCGAGACAAATGCCGAAAAGATCTGGAACTATTTCCTGATGCACGGCTTCACAAAAGAAGGAGCCGCCGGCATCATGGGAAATATCGCAAATGAGGCATCGACGGATCTTAATCCGACCCTGCTTGAGTACGGCTCCACCAGCCGCACAAGCCTCAGCGGAGAGCAGTACACGAACCTTGTCGACGCCGGAATTATCTCCCGCGACGAAGTCATCCGCAGCTCCCGTTTCGGCCTTTACAGCGGCGGAAGATACAGCTACGGTCTCTGCGGATTTACCGATCCGACAATCAAAGAGTATCTGTGCCGTTATACCATCGACCTCGGAAAGAGCCTCGGAAGCCTTTCTGGTCAGCTCGACAGCCTGCTCGCCTACCTGTCCGATTACAACCCGAATCTTCTGGACCGCCTGAAAAATGCCGAAGATGTCGATACAGCAGCGACAGCCTTCATGCGTGAATATGAAAAATGTGCAAATCAGGGCACACAGCAGAAGCTCCGCACAACAGCAGCAGAGCAGATCTACAGCGTCATGGAATCCTATGATTCGCCGGTAGATGTGGAATAATAAAAGAAAAAATGGATATAGAGAGTGCTGATCGGGATAAAAAATCCTGACCGGCACTTTTTTCATATTGATTATTTTTCCTGCGAGTCCAGAATAATTTTCCTACAGTCCAGAAGTGATGGGCTTACATGATCGCAGATCGGTGCGAGCTCTTCCGTGTACGGTGTCAGATCCGGGATCATGCAGGAGACGGCGCCGGAGGCGCGGGCGGCTTCCAGGCCGTTGATGCTGTCCTCGGCTACCATGCATTCTGTAATCGGAACGTTCAGAAGAGAAGCGGCCTTCAAGAAAATCTCCGGGTCCGGTTTGCTGTTTACCACTTCATCGCCGCAAACCGAAGCATCAATGTACTGGTCAATGCCGGACTGTTTCCAGTACCTTTGTGCAACGCACCGTGTCGTGGATGTAGCAACCGCAACCTTAATCGAATGTTCCTTCAGCCAGGAAAGAAATTCATGAAGACCCGGCTTTTCCGGGATGCCGTTGCGCTGAATAAAATCGTTCAGATACGCCGAACGGATCGCACGCCCTTCATCGTATGTTACTTTTCCGTGAAACCACTCCTCAAACAATTTTCGACTCCGCGGGAGCGCACTGCCGCGCATCTGGGAAAGATGTTCCTCTGTAAGCGTAAAACTCAGCTCCCGCGCGGCTTTCAGCCAGCCTTCTTTCATCACAATCTCGGTGTCAAACAGGACACCGTCCATATCGAATAAAACAGCTTTTATCATAATCTGTCCTTCCTTTTCAAATTTATTAAAAACTATTTTCAGTATACGAAAAAAACAGAGAAAAAACAAGTTGACAATAGAATCTACCAGTAGTACAGTGCGAAACAAAAAGAAAATTTTTTGAAAACAGGACCCGATCCATACCGCAAAGAATCGGGTCCTGTTTGGCAGGCCAGAAAGAACAGACAAGGAGAACAGAAAAATGGCAGGTTATCTATTCGTACATTTTACGGGAGAACAAAAAGACGGGGAGCAGATTTACTTTTCCATCAGCCGCGACGGACTTTACTGGAAGGATCTGAATGATGGAAAGCCAGTATTGTATTCCCATCTCGGAATGCAGGGCGTCCGTGATCCGTTTCTGCTGCGTGATCCGAAGCAGAAAAAATTTTATCTGATTGCAACCGATCTTCGCATCGAGGCCGGAGAGGGCTGGGATGCGGCGCAGTACCGCGGAAGCCGTGATCTGATCGTATGGGAATCGGAAGATCTCGTTCACTGGAGCGAGGAACGTGCGTGCACCGTAGGGGTTCCGGGCGCAGGATGTGTCTGGGCACCGGAAGGAATTTACGACTCGAAGAAAGAGCAGTTTCTGGTATTCTGGGCTTCTATGGTAAAACTTTCCGGGGATACAGAACCAAAACAGCGGATCTATGCATCCTGGACTTCCGATTTTCAGACGTTCTCCGAGCCATTTATCTATATGGAACGGGATGAACACGTGATTGATACGACCATGGTCGAGTCGGAAGGCGTATACTATCGGATTTCCAAAGATGAGACAAACAAATGTCTGCTGTTGGAATCCTGCGATTCTCTGACGGGAACGTTTCAGGAGATCCCATCCGAAACACTTTCCACGCTGCTCGGCGTAGAAGGACCGGAATGCTATCTGTTGCCGGATCAGAAGACCTGGTGTTTGATTGCGGACCAGTTTTCAGCGGGAAAAGGATACCTTCCTCTTCTGACAGAGGATCTTTCCTCCGGTGAATTCCGAATTTTAACAGAAGAAGAATATGATCTAAAAAAAAAAAAAAAACGCCACGGAGGAGTCCTTGCCATCAATGATGAAGAACTTGCTCTGCTGGAACGGTTTTTCGATCATAAGAAGCCGGTTATCGAAGGACTCTTTGCAGACCCGGATCTTGCCTGCTTTGACGGAACGTATTATTTGTACCCGACAACGGACGGCTTTACCGACTGGTCCGGCACAAAATTTTCTGTTTTTGCCTCGAAGGATCTGAAAGAATTTCATAAGGCGGCTGATATTCTCGATATGGCAGATGGCGATGTGCCGTGGGCAGTAGGAAGTGCCTGGGCGCCGTGTATTGCGGAGAAAGATGGAAAGTATTACTATTATTTCTGCGGAAAGCGGTTCGATGGTTCCTCCTGCATTGGAGCTGCCGTTTCCGATCATCCGGCGGGACCATTTTCTCCTGCGGCAGAACCGCTGATTACCATGGAGATGATGGAAATGTATCAGATCCAGATGTGTCAGACGATTGATCCGTCGATTTATCAGGAGAATGGCGAAACATATCTCTTATTTGGAAACGGCCATGCGGCGATTGCAAAGCTTAAGCCGGATATGATGCACATTGTTCCGGAGACCCTGAAAAATCTGGAAGGGTTGTATGATTTCCGCGAGGCTGTCACGGTTCTGAAACGGGATGGTGTTTATCATTTTACGTGGTCCTGCAATGATACGGGAAGCGAAAATTATCATGTAAATTATGGAACATCCGATTCCCTGTACGGACCAGTTCAGTTTGAAAAGATGATTCTTCAGAAAGATGTCCGGAAGGGCGTCCTGGGAACGGGACATCACAGCATCTGTAAAGTTCCGGGAAAGGATACATACTGGATTGCATACCATCGCTTCGGCACGCCGCTGGAACAGTATCCGGAAGGAAAGGGATTTCACCGGGAAACCTGTGTGGCACCGCTGGAGTTTGACAAAGATGGAAAAATGATGGATGTGATTGTCTGATTTTGGGGAGAACAGCGTATGAGTGGAATAACGGAACAGGAATTACAGCAATACCTTTTCCAATATGAATCAGAACTTTCCAGAGAAACAGAAACACTTTCACTTTCTGATTTTCCAGTTTTGACAGAGGAACTTTTTTCTCTGTTCGAAAAGACGGGAAATCGGCTGAGGTATGAAGATGCCTATTTTGGACGCCGGAAATATCTTGTTGTGTTCGCACTGAATGCCCTGCTTGCAAAAGAGCAGGGTATTCCTGCAGAAATTTCCAGCCTGGAATGGGTTCTGGAGCAGATTTGTGAGGAAACCTGCTGGGCGCTGCCAGCGCATGTGGACCGGGAACAGGATGCGGAGTGGGAGATTACACTGGATCTTTTCGCGTGCGAGACGGCACAGTCGCTGTTGGAGATTGCGTTTCTGCTTCGAAACGATCTGCGTTCCGATCTGCTGCGGCGGATCTGGGAGGAGAGCAGAAGGAGAGTGCTGCAACCGTTTCTTCGTCATGGGAAGGATGGATTCTGGTGGGAACAGAGCAAAAGCAACTGGAACGCGGTCTGCTGTGGATCCGTGGGGGCGGCCGCCTGCTATGCATCTGTGCTGGTACCGTTGCTTTTTTCAGATTCGGTAAGTATCAAGAAAAACTGCGAACAGATTCTGACGCGTGTAATCCGAGATCTTTCCTGCTTTCTTGCAAGTTTCAGTGAAGATGGCGCCTGCATGGAAGGTCTTGGATACTGGGAATATGGCATGAGTTATTTTTCTATGTTTGCAGAACTTCTGAAAGAAAAAACAGGTGGAAAAATCGATCTGCTGGAGGGAGAAAAACAGCGGAAAATCATGGAATTTCAGCAGAAATGCTATTTTCCGGGCGGAAACACGTTAAGCTTTTCCGATGGAGACAGCAAAGGCCGTTACCGCATGGGGCTTACCTGCCATTTTGCTATGTTGGATCCGAACGTGGAAATTCCGCCGCTGGAACAGGCGATGCATTTCGGGGAAGATCCGTGTCACCGATGGAATGCGGCGTACCGGGACTGGATCTGGACGAAGCAATATCTGAATTTTCTGAAAGAAAGACAGGAGCAAACTGTATTCGAAGGCCAGACATCCAACGGTACCTTTTTTTATCTGCCAGATGCCGAATGGGCGATTGCGACAGGAAAGCAGCAGACGGCGTTTGCAATCAAAGGCGGAAACAATGGAGAACCGCATAACCATAACGATGTCGGCAGTTTTCTGTATTCTATTGGAAAAGAAGAAATCATCAGCGATCTGGGAGCCGGCGAATACACAAAAGACTATTTTGGGCCCGAGCGATACTCCATCCTCTGCTGTAGCTCGCGCGGCCACAGCGTTCCGATCCTTGATGGAGAGGAGCAGAAAGAAGGAGAAACGTATCGTGCCGATACAGTGAAATGCTCTGAGACAGGAAAAATTTCGATTTCTTTTGCAGGGGCATACGAGAAAGAAAGTGGGAAAAAGCTGATGCGGACTGCAGTCTTCTGCGGGGAAAACGGTGCGCTTCAGATCGAAGACTGCCTGGGAAATGCCTCTGAGAGCACGCGTTTTACCGAAAATCTTGTCACACGGCAGAAGGTAGGCCGGGAGAAAGACAGAATTCGAATCGGATCCAGTGGAATCCTGAAAATAGATGATGTTTCTCCGGAAAAGGTTCAAATCATCCCATGTATCCATAAAAATCACGC
>CAVLAW010000122.1:0-7339 GCA_963661155.1 Tidjanibacter massiliensis
TCCGCTGACCCTTCTTCTGATTTTCGGAATTCTTCTCGTCCTATTTTTCAGTATGCTGTTTGAAATCTACGCCGTCATGGCGGCGCTCGAAGCAGCCTGGAAACGAAAGAAAATTTCCGTTCCGGTCATGATTCTTGTCGGCGGAAGAGGAGCCGTGCAGTTCGTGCGTGCCCGCCCCTGGAGCTGGTTTATCTATATGGCGGCGAGTTTCCCGTATCTCTGGCTCCACAGCAGCTACAGCGCGATCCGGAGCATGAAGCTTCTTCAGGTGTCTCTGACGAAAATCTTCAATGCCTTCCCGGCCTACTGGATTCCGGTCGTACTGACCGTCGCTCTGGTGCTGTTTTCATTTGCATTTTCCTATACGATCCCGTTCCGCTGTATGATGACGGAAAAAGAAAAAAACACCCACATGCGGGTGCGTAAAGCCCTGGAAAACCGTGTTCTCCGCGAACTTGGCATCAACTTTTCCTTCCAGGTGATGATTTTCCTGCTTACAGCGCTTTTGTACCTGATCCTTGGAACGGCAGTCGTTGCCTATGCAAAACTGATGAAAACGCCGTCTACCGTCGTCAGTACCGTCATCGTCTACGGCGACTGGGTCAAATCAGCGATGAGCCATGTCGGCGGAGCACTCGGTCTTGTCGGCAGTATTACGTATCTGTATCTGATTTTTATCCGTTCATCCCGAAAGGGCTACCATAAGAGCAGGACGACGAAAAAACCGCGTTCCTGGCTGGTACGCACCTTCTGCGGACCAATAACAGCAGTAGTTGTTACGGTCATTCTGCTTGCGGGAGAAACGGTTTATGTTGTATATGCCATGCGCGCCACAAGCCCGCAGGCGACGGCTTCCTCCCAGTACATTTCGGTATCGGCGCACCGGGGCGGGGCAAGAAAAGCGCCGGAAAACACGATGAGTGCGATCAAATACGCAGTGGACAGTATGTCCGACTACGCGGAGATCGATGTGCAGGAGACAAGCGATGGGGAAATCGTCCTTCTGCATGACACCAACCTGAAGCGGACAACGGGACTGAACGCCAGCATCTGGACCCTGACTTACGATGAGATCAGCCAATTGGATGCCGGCGTGCGATTCAACAAAAAATTCCGCGGCGAACAGATTCCGAAGCTGGAAGAAGTCATCGCTTACGCAAAAGGAAAAATTAATCTGAATATTGAAGTAAAATACAACGGGCATAACCAGAATATCGTCAAAAAAGTTGTGAAGATCATTGAGGACAACGATTTTGTAAACCAGTGCGTGCTGACGTCCATGAACTACAATTTCCTCAAGCAGGCAAAGAAAATCAACCCGGATATCAAGACCGGCTACACGATGAAAATGTCGTACGGAGGTCTTGAGGACATGGATGCGGCGGACTTCTTCTCCGTGAAATATACGTACATCACGGAAGGCTTCGTCGAGCATGCGCACAGTCTTGGTAAAGAAGTCTGCGCATGGACGCTGAATTATCAGGGAGATATGCAGCGGATGGTAAACTGCGGCGTGGACAACATTATCACAGACGATCCGGAACTGGTGCGTAAGGTTATCCTCGGAACGACCGACCGAAATCCGGGATTTGTCAGCCTGTTGAGTTATGCTTTGAAGTAATGAAATAAGAGCTGAAAAACAATGGAGGTGGAACACTTCATGGCAGAGAAAGTAAACATGCCATCCCAGGAGAAAGAAAAAAAGAAAAAGAAGAAGAAAAAATTTCCTTCGGACTTTTATGATTATAATTTGCTGGCCAGTACGATTCTGATGGTCAGCTTCGGTCTGATTATGCTTTACAGTGCGAGTGCGTACGAGGCGGCCAGCACCTTCAAAGGAAATGATATGTATTATTTCACGCATCAGGCGGGTCTTTCGGCTATTGTTCTGGTGGTGATTGTTGTACTGTCGAAATTTGTAGATTACCACAGCGTATGGTTCCAGCGGATTGCAGCACTGGTATACTGGGGAAGCCTGCTTTTGATGGCAGCGGTTAAATTTACGCCGCTCGGCTATGAGGCCTACGGGGCGAGAAGATGGCTCCGGATCGGCGGAGTCAGTCTGCAGCCTGCAGAGATTGGAAAGCTGGGGCTGATTCTGTATCTGCCGTACATTATTCTGAAAATGGGAAAAAATATGCGGACGATGCGCGCAAGGGTGATTGTTCTTGGCCTTGGCGCATTGCAGGCACTTGCTGCGTGGCTGCTGACGGACAACCTGAGTACCGCCATTATTCTGGCGTTGATCGCCTGTGTTATTTTATTCCTGGCGGATCCGGCAGTGAAATTTTATGTCTATGCGATTCCGGGCGCGGCAGCATTCTGCATTTTTGTGATCAGTATTCTGAAAAATAATCTGCAGATTTTTGAAAAAATAGGCGGTGATTTCCGGTCCAACCGTATCTATGAATGGCTTTCCGGAGGAAGTTATCAGATTCTGCAGGGTCTTTATGCGATCGGTTCCGGCGGTTTTCTTGGAAAAGGACTTGGCAACAGTACGCAGAAGATTACGACAATTCCAGAGGCGCAGAACGATATGATCTTTTCCATCATCTGCGAGGAGCTTGGCATGTTCGGCGCGCTTCTTGTACTGCTGCTGTTCGGATACCTGCTGTACCGCCTGTTTGTGATTGCACAGAATGCGTCGGATGCCTACGGAATGCTGATGGTGAGCGGCGTCTTTGCACATATTTCCATTCAGGTAGTTCTGAACCTGTGCGTAGTTCTGAAAGTGCTTCCGGCGACGGGAATTACGCTTCCGTTTATCAGCTACGGAGGAACGTCGGTGCTCTTTATCCTGACCGAAATCGGCGTCGCCCTGTGCGTTTCCCGCTTCATTGTATTCCGCGACGGAAGGAGTGAGGAAAAGGAGCAGCCGGCAGAAGAACAGTAAAAGTAGAAAAATCTATTGACAAATTCCGGAATAACAGATACACTTTTTTCGAAAGAAATACTGGCTGCCGGGTGAGGCAGGAAGGAGCAAAAACGATGTTAGAAAAAATAAAAGAAATTTTAGTAGAACAGCTCAACTGTGATGCAGACAGCATCAACGAAGATACCTCTTTTAAAGACGATCTGGGCGCAGATTCCCTCGATCTCTATGAGATGGTTATGGCATTAGAAGATGAATATGGAATCGAGATCGACACAGACGAACTGACAGATCTTTCTACGGTCGGCGATTTTATGGAATATATGAAACAGCATGGCGTAGAGGTTTAAAGAAAAAGAACCGCCGCTGGCATAGGTTAAAATGGTGCAGCTCGGAAGAAACGCCGGGCTGTTTTCCATTCTAAATAAATGAGTGAAGGAAATAAAACGTTTCCGGGAGACAAAAGAATCAGGAGAAAAAGAAAATGAGTAATGTAAAAACAAGATTTGCACCGAGTCCGACAGGCCGGATGCATGTAGGAAACCTGCGTACCGCCCTGTATGCGTATCTGATCGCAAAACACGATAACGGAACATTCATGCTCCGTATCGAGGATACCGACCAGGAGCGTTTCCAGGAGGGGGCACTCGATATCATCTACCGCACCTTAAAAGAGACCGGCCTGGTACACGATGAGGGACCGGACAAAGACGGCGGCTGCGGCCCGTACGTACAGAGTGAACGTAATGCAGCAGGCCTGTACCTGAAATACGCAAAACAGCTTGTAGAGCAGGGCGACGCTTATTACTGCTTCTGTGACGCAGAGCGCCTCAGCCAGTGCAAACGTAATGTGGGCGGAAAAGAAATCTCTATCTACGACAAACACTGCCTTGGCCTTTCCAAAGAAGAAGTAGAGGCCAATCTGGCAGCCGGAAAGCCATACGTTATCCGCTTCAATATGCCGACCGAAGGAACCACAACCTTCCACGATGAGATCTACGGAGACATCACTGTAAACAACGAGGAGCTGGAGGACCTGATCCTGATCAAATCCGACGGATATCCGACTTACAACTTCGCAAACGTTATCGACGACCATCTGATGGGCGTTACCCATGTTGTCCGCGGCAATGAGTACCTGTCCTCTTCTCCGAAATACAACCGTATTTACGAGGCATTCGGCTGGGAAGTTCCGGTATACGTACACTGTCCGCTGATCACCAACGAGGAGCATCAGAAACTGTCCAAACGCTGCGGTCATTCTTCTTATGAGGATCTGATCGAGCAGGGATTCTTAAAAGATGCGATCGTCAACTTCGTTGCACTCCTTGGATGGAGCCCGGAAGGAAACTGTGAGATCTTCTCTCTCGAGGAGCTGGTAAAAGAATTCGATTACCATCACATCAGCAAATCTCCGGCTGTCTTTGATATTACCAAACTCCGCTGGATGAACGGCGAGTACATGAAGGCAATGGACGACGAGAAGTTCTACGAGATGGCACTTCCATACATCCAGGAGACCATTCACCGTCCGCTCGACTTCAAGAAGATCGCAGCAATGGTGAAGACGAGAATCGAGGTATTCCCGGATATCGCAGACCTCATCGACTTCTTCGAGGAAGTTCCGGAGTACGACACTTCGATGTACACCCATAAAAAGATGAAAACGAACGAGGAGACTTCCCTTGCACTTCTGCAGGAAGTAAAACCGCTTCTGGAAGCACAGGAAGACTTCACGAACGATGCTCTGTTCGAGATGCTCAGCGCATTCGGAAAAGAAAAAGGATACAAGACCGGTTATATCATGTGGCCGATCCGTACCGCTCTTTCCGGAAAACAGATGACACCGGCAGGCGCAACCGAAATTCTTGAGGTTCTGGGAAAAGAGGAGTCTCTTGCCCGGATTGACAAAGCAATTGAGAAATTATCCAAATGATTTATAACGATTCACAGAAAAAAGCGGTGCTTCACACCATCGGCCCCATGATGGTCCTTGCAGGACCGGGGTCGGGGAAGACCGCAGTGATTACGGGGCGGACCTGTCAGCTTGTAAAAAGCGGCATTTCCGCCTCTCGTATTCTTGTCGTAACGTTTACGCGTGCGGCGGCAAAAGAGATGAAGGAGCGGTATTTAAAGGCAATGGGGAAAACAAGTACCCAGGTGACCTTTGGAACGTTCCACGGCGTGTTTTACGCGATCCTGCGCCATACCTACCGCATGTCGGGAAACAATATCCTGAGCGAAGAAGAGAAAAAACGGCTGATGCGCGAGCTGGTCAATCATTACGTGCGGAATCTCGAAGAAGAGGATCTCGAGCAAAATCTGGCGCGGGAGATCAGCACGGTGAAGAATAATCAGATTCCGCTGGAACATTACTATTCTGCGTGTATGCCCCAGGAAAAGTTCCGGGAAATCTATGAAGCGTATGAGAAATGGCGCAAAGAGAACAAAAAGCTCGATTTTGACGATCTGATGGTGCAATGCAAGCGCCTCTTTCTGGAGCGGCCGGAGGTGCTACGTGCCTGGCAGCAGAAATTTCAGTATATCCTGATCGATGAGTTTCAGGATATCAGCCCCGTGCAGTACGAGATTGTGCGGATGCTGGCAAAGCCGGAAAACAATCTTTTCATTGTCGGGGATGATGACCAGTCGATCTATCAGTTCCGCGGGGCAAAGCCGGAGATCATGCTGAATTTCCCGAAGGATTACCCAGGGGCGGCGCAGGTGGTGCTCGACAAGAATTACCGCAGTACAGAGTTCATCGTAAAACGGTCCCAGTGCCTGATTCATCACAATAAAAAGCGGTATGAAAAGGCGATCTCCACCGACAACGAGAAGGGTGCGCCGGTTGCGATCCAGGGATACAAAAATCCGCGCGAGGAGATGCGCGCCGTTGCAGAAGAACTGCGAGAGGCGGAGAAAAACGGCTGTCCGTACGAGGAAATGGCGCTTCTGTTCCGCACGAATCTTGGCTGCCGCACAGCCGTCGAGGAGCTGATGGGGGCACAGATTCCGTTCCAGATGCGGGATGCCCTGCCGGATCTCTACGACCACTGGATTGCAAAAGATCTTCTGACGTATCTGAATCTTGCGATGGGAAGCCGGAAGCGCGGTGAGTTTTTGAAGATCGCAAACCGCCCGAACCGCTATCTTTCGCGGGACGCCTTCGAGGAACCGACCGTCTCGTTTGATGCGCTTCTGGAGTATTACGAAGAAAAAGACTGGATGTGCCAGAGAATCCGCAAGCTGGAGCAGGATATCACGACGCTGACGCATTTATCGCCGTTCGGTGCGGTGAATTACATCCGCTATGCGGTCGGCTATGAGCAGTATGTGAAAGAATACGCCGCATACCGCCATCTGAAAGAGGATGATCTGATTTCCGTTCTGGACGAGCTGCAGGAGGCGGCGAAGAGCCAGAAAAGCATCGAGGGCTGGTTTCAGCATATCGAGGAATATCAGCAGAAAATGAAGGAAAAGCAGAAACAGCGGGCCCAGAGTGCCGAGGGCGTGACGGTTTCCACACTGCACAGTGTCAAGGGGCTGGAGTACGATAAGGTCTATCTTCTCGATGTCAATGAAGGTGTGATGCCGTATCAGAAGGCAGTTCTCTCTGAGGCAATCGAGGAAGAGCGGCGGATGTTCTACGTCGGTATGACGCGGGCGAGAAAGGAGCTGACGCTCTGCTATGTGGAGGAGCGGTTTGAGAAAAAAGTCGAGCCTTCGCGGTTTCTTGACGAGGTAATTCAGTAAACTGCGCCGTTATGTAAGATGGTGAAAATAAATTCGCTAATTGATAAAGTTTTAACAAATAAATCATTGACAAAGTTTTAACAATGAAGTATAGTAATGCCTGTAAGCGGGAACAATAAGATGACCGCAAAGCGAGGAGGAAAACATTATGAAAATTTTATTTTACGATACCCAGAACTACGACAGAGAATCTTTTGACAGAACCAAAGAGCAGTTTCCGGACATTGAAGTGGAATATTTAAAAACCGGACTTGCTGCAAGAACCGCTTCCCTGGCAAAGGGATACGATGCCGTGTGTGCATTCGTAAACTCTGATGTAGGAACGAAAACCATAGAAGCACTGCATGAAGCAGGCGTCAAACTGATCCTGATGCGCTGCGCAGGTTTCAATAACGTAGATTTAAAGACAGCCGCAAAATGCGGCATTGATGTACGTCGTGTGCCGGGTTACTCCCCGGAGGCTGTTGCCGAGCATGCGATGACACTGGCCATGACGGTCAACCGCCACATGCACAAAGCATATACCAAAGTAAGAGAGAACGACTTCAGTCTTGGCGGACTGATGGGATTCAACTTCTATCAGAAAACAGCCGGAATCGTCGGAACCGGAAAGATCGGTGCGGCGATGGCAAGAATCTGCCGCGGCTTCGGCATGAAAGTCATCGCTTACGATGTATACCAGAACGAATCCTTAAAAGATTTCGTTACGTACGT
>CAVLAW010000123.1:0-7319 GCA_963661155.1 Tidjanibacter massiliensis
AGAAGATTTAAGAGAATATTTGCATGGTCATCGTTCGAGAGAAAGATGCCTTTTTTCTTTCCGGTATATTTCGTCTCAATCATTTCAAAAACTTCCTGCAGCGGCGTGATGGATTCCTGATAGGAGAGACCGAAATCACGGATAATGATCTCATTTGGAACATCTGCTTTTGCACAGGCATCCTGGAAACCGGCGAGACGGCGGTAAGCAGGTACATTCTCCGCGGTCGGCGAGTTCAGGTGAAGCAGAACATCACAGTGATTGTGAATGAGAAGCGAAGTCGCCTCGTACGCACCGAGGTAGTTGTCCGTGTTGACGCTGCTGATAAACTGATCCTCACGCTCGATTGCGACAACAGGAATCTGCAGATCGGAGAGTTCGCGGGAGGAGAGTGTATGGGAGAGGACGATCAGTCCCTCGATCTTGTACGACATCAGCTCCTGGATGTAGCGGCGCTCCGTCTCGTTGTGGCCGTTTCCGGCGAAGACGAGAAATTTGTAGCCGTATTTCTCATAAGAAGCAAGAAGCTGGTTTAGCATCTCGGAATAATAGTTCATGGTAAGACTCGGGATCAGGACGCCGACGAATTCCGTCTGGCCGTTTGCGAGAATTTTTGCCACTTTGTTTTCTTTATAGTTCAGTTTGTCCAGCGCATCCGCGATAATCTGCTGATTTTCCGGTGTCAGGGAATCCGGGTTGTTGAAGTACCGGGAAATTGTCGTCTTGGAAAAATGAGTGTACTGCGCAATATCATTAAAGGTTACATTCTTTTTTCGTGCCATAATATTGGGTCATTCCTTTCGAAAACATTCCATTCCTCATATCAGATTTCAGAAAAAATCAAAAGATACATAGATACAGTATATCATTTCCGGCCCGTCCGGACAAGCAGGAATCGGTTAAGTAACCGGTTTTGTAAATGTTTCACAAAAGCCAAAAACAAAATTATGAAAAATCACGAAAAGCAAAGAAAATATTGACGAAATCGCTTGTCAATGCTATCATAAAGACAACGAAAGTAACCGGTTACTTTACCGGTTACACAAACGAGGGACAGACATATCTGCCTACAGATAACAGGAGGAACTTTTCATGAGAAAGAAATTAAGCGCCAGGGCGGCAGCTCTTGGAATGTCCGGTGTGCTCCTTACATCAGCACTGACCGGATGCACCTTCGGCTTTGCAAGCGATCCGGATGATCCGAACGCAGTAAAAGAAGAAGAGCCGATCGACATGACCACCGATACCTTCAATTACGATACATCCCTTGACGGAACGAGCATCGTAATCATGAACACGAAAGCCGAGATTCAGACTGCACTGGAAGAGATTGCAAAGGTATTCGAAGAAAAAGCAGGCGTACATATTGAAATCATGCCGGTAACAGACGGCGACTCCCCGTACACCAAGGTAGTCAGCCTCTACAACTCCGGAAATCCGCCGACACTTTCCATTCTCGATACGACCGACGTTATCGCGCTGGCTGAGGAAAAAGCAGCCGACTTAAGCGATGAAGCATGGACCGGCGAGGCAGAAGAGTATCTGACGAAAATCAACGGAAAAGTTTACAGCTTCCCGCTCTGTATCGAGGGCCGCGGTATCATCTACAACAAGAGCGTGATCGAAGATACCTTAGGTACCACATTTGATCCGTCCGAGATCAAAACCCAGGACGATTTCAAAGCACTTCTTGAAAGCCTGCGGGAGAATGGCATGAAAAACCCGATCTCCATGGCAAAAGAAGACTGGTCCCTTGGTGCACATCAGTTACAGTACATCTACGAGACCTACGACGGAACCTCCGACGGTGCAGCAGAAGTAATCAATAAGCTGAAGAACGACGAGTTATATCTGCCGGATTACAACCGCATGAACGAGTTCCTGAATGCATTTGATATCTTAAAAGAGTACAACGTAGCAAAAGGCGACCCGCTCGGTGCTGATTACGATGAGATGGCGATTGACCTGGCAGACGGAAAGACCGCATTCTGGTTCAACGGAAACTGGGCATGGCCGAACCTCGAGGAGGCAGGAGCTGATACGACCGATGAGTACGGCTTCCTTCCATACTTTATGAACAACGATCCGGACGACTTCGTCAACAGCAAAATCCAGGCATCCCCGTCCAAACAGATTATGCTGGACAACATCGTGGCAACTGACAATCAGAAAGCAGCCGCAAAAGAATTCCTGAACTGGCTCGTATACAGTGAAATCGGACAGCAGATGGTTGTAAAGACCTGCAGCCTGATCCCGCCGTTCAAAAACAATCCGAACCAGCCGAGCGATCCGTTAAGCCGTGACATCTATGAGAAAGTACAGAACGGCGAAGCATTCAACGCATCTGCGATCGTACCGAACGACCACTGGGCAGTGCTTGGTGCGGCAATGCAGAAATATCTGGCAGGAAGAAGCGATCGTGAGGAACTGATGGACTCCATCCAGGCATACTGGGATGAGCAGAAGTAAGGAGGATCGAAAAATGAAATCAAGAAACAAAGGAAAAGATTTCTGTGTATTTGCACTGCCGGGTCTGTTCTGTTTCCTGGCAGTCGTCATGGTACCGTTTGTATACGGTATTTACCTGACCTTAACCGACTGGAACGGTGTTTCCAGCGTGAAAAACTTTGTAGGCCTTTCCAACTTCGCAGCCGTTATGCGCGACGCACAGTTCTGGAAATCCCTGCTGTTAACCTTTAAATACGTCATCGCCGTTGTCCTTCTGGTCAATGTGATCGCCTTTTTACTGGCGTATCTTCTGACCCGCGGAATCAAAGGACAGAACTTCTTCCGCGCTGGATTCTTTACCCCGAACCTGATCGGCGGTATCGTACTCGGATACATCTGGCAGTTCGTATTTTCCCGTGTTTTTGTCAGCATCGGTGAGAGCACAGGCTGGAGCCTGTTTGAGATTTCCTGGCTTTCCACACCAAATAAAGCGTTTGCAGCACTCGTTCTTGTTTCGGTATGGCAGCTCGTCGGATACATGATCCTGATCTACGTTGCCGGATTTACAGGCCTTTCCGAGGATGTTCTCGAGGCAGCAAGCATTGACGGTGCATCCGGATGGGTGAAAATGAAAAATATCATCCTTCCGCTGATGATGTCTTCCGTTACCATCTGCCTCTTCCTGACCCTGTCTCGTGCCTTCATGGTATACGATGTCAACCTGTCCTTAACCGGCGGTGCTCCGTATGGAACAACCGAGATGGCAGCGATGCATGTATATGAAAAAGCGTTCACATCGAGACAGTTCGGTGTCGGCCAGGCAGAAGCCTTTATCCTGTTCCTGATTGTAGCCTGCATCAGCGGTATTCAGGTATACACCACCAAAAAGAGGGAGGTTGAAGCATAATGAATCAGAAAAAAATTGGCGGAACAAAGAAAAAAGTAACCGATGCAGTTTCCATGATCCTTCTTATCCTTGTATTCTGCGCATTTATGTTCCCATTTGTGATGGTTATCATCAACTCCCTGAAACAGAAACGGGATATCATCAAGAGCCCGTTCTCCTGGCTGTTCACGATCAAGGGTCTTTCCTTTGACAACTTTGTAAAAGCATTTAATCAGATGAACTTCCTGAACGCGTTCAAGAACTCTCTGTTTGTAACCGTAACTGCAACCATTCTGGTTACCGTACTGGCAGCCATGCTTGCTTACTACATTGTCCGCAATGTAAACGTAGTTTCCAACATCGTCTTCGCACTGATGGTAGCGTCCATGATCATTCCGTTCCAGGCAATCATGATCCCGCTCGTCAGCGTTTACGGCGGAACCTTAAATATTCTGAACCACAGACTGACCTTGATCTTCATGCACACCGGATTCTCGATGGCGATGTCCGTGTTCATGTTCCACGGATTCATCCGCGGAAGTATTCCGCTGGCACTGGAGGAGGCCGCTTACATCGACGGTTGTACCCACACCCAGACCTTCTTCCGCATCGTGTTCCCGCTGTTAAAGCCGATCATCTCCACCATGGTAATCATGAATGCGATGGCATTCTGGAATGACTTCCTTCTGCCGTCTCTGGTACTGACCGACAAAAAGCTGCTGACTCTGCCGCTTTCCACCTACAGCTTCTACGGAACCTACTCCGGAGATTACGGAACTATCATGGCAGGTCTTCTGCTCTGCGTTATCCCGATCCTGATTCTGTACGTGGTACTGCAGAAACAGATCATCAACGGTGTCGTAGCCGGAGCAGTCAAATAAGTAAATAACAGAAATGACAGGACAGCCGGGAAAAGGAGGGCGGAATGAAAAAAAGCTTTCTTTTCCCGGCTTTTCTTATCAAAACAACAGGAACGAGACAGAAAGGAAACAAAACACATGAAAAACAGATTACACGTAAAAGCGCCGGGTAACTGGGTGAATGACCCGAACGGCATGATTTATTACAAAGGACAGTATCATCTCTTTTATCAGCATTTCCCGTATGCACCGCGCTGGGGCACGATGCACTGGGGCCATGCGGTGAGTCCGGATCTGATCCACTGGGAGCATGTCGGTGTTGCCCTTTTCCCGAGTCTTTCGGAGGACCAGAACGGCTGCTTTTCCGGCAGTGCGGTGGAGGAGAACGGTGTGATGCACCTCTTTTACACGGGTGTTCACTACAATCAGGTGAATCCGAAAGACATTCATGTCTGCCTGGATCAGGATTTTACATCGGCGCAGCTTCATCTTACTTCGAAGGACGGCATGCATTTTGATGTGTTCGGGGACAAAGAGGTGATTATTCCGGCCATCACCGATCCGGAAATTGGCGACAACACGCACACGCGCGATCCGAAGGTCTGGAAGGGAAGCGATGCGTGGTACATGGTACTCGGAAGCACGACAAAGGATCACAAGGGAGAGGCGCTGTTTTATAAGAGCGAGGATCTTTTCCACTGGCATCTGGCCGGACAGGCGACGACGAAGCAGAAACTTGGCTGGATGTGGGAGTGCCCGGATCTCTTTACCGTCAACGGACGCAGCGTTTTCGTGTTCTCTCCGATGGAACTGATCGAGGACACCGACGGCTATGCGGATCAGGCGATCTGTATGCTGCCTGACTTTGATGAGAAAACGTGTACGATAGAATTTCCGGAGAACTGGCAGCTTCTGGACTGCGGAGGAGATCTCTATGCGCCGCAGACGATGATGGATGCGGACGGAAACCGGATCTCGATCGCATGGCTTCGGATGCCGGAACCGGTAGACGGTACCTGGCATGGCATGTTCTGTCTGCCGCGCGTGGTGGAGGTGCAGAACGATCATATTTATTTCCGCGTCCTTCATGCAATCCGCGACGGCTTCTGCAAGAAGACGGATTCCCTCGCTTCGGCATGCGGAGAGTGCGCCATGATCCGCGCGGAGTTAAAAGAGGGTGAGAGCCTGGAAATCGGCGGATATAAAATCTGGAGGCAGAGCGGCAAGGTCTGTGCAGACCGCACGAGCGTCTATCCGTCCGGCGCAAAAGGATGGCTCCATGCGGAGACACCGCAGTTAAAAGAGGGCGATCTTCTCGAGATTTTTGTGGATCCGAACATGATTGAAATCTATGCGAATGACGGAGAATACGTATTAAGCCAGGCAGTCTACGGCCTTGGAGAGACATTCTCTTATGAAATGGAGAAAAAACCGGAGATTTATCTGTGGAACGAATAAAACAGCGAAAAAGTTCTTGACTCATAGGGCTTTTTGTTCTAATCTAGTACGTAACAGCTTTCTAACGTTAAAGTGACGGGCTGAAGAAAAAGGGTTCGAAAGATATCCGAAAGAACGCAAGGAGAGATTATTATGAAGAAAGTAGTAAAATTCGGCGGCAGCTCCCTCGCGAGCGCAGAGCAGTTTAAGAAGGTCGGAGACATCATCCGCGCAGACGAAGGAAGAAGATATGTGGTACCTTCCGCACCGGGAAAACGTAATTCTGCGGATACAAAAGTAACCGATATGCTGTATGACTGCTACCGCACTGCAGTTGCCGGAAGAGATTTCAAGAAGAAACTGCAGAACATCAAAGCGAGATATCAGGAGATTATCGACGGTCTGAACCTTGGCCTGGATCTTTCCCCGGAATTTGAAAAAATCGCAGAAAACTTTGCAGCAGCAGCCGGAGAGGACTATGCCGCATCCCGCGGAGAGTACCTGAACGGTATCGTGATGGCAAATTATCTGGGATATACTTATATTGATTCTGCAGAAGTCATCTGCTTCGATGAGAACGGAAACTTCCTCGCAGACAAGACCGATAAAGTGCTCTCCGAGCGTTTAAAAGGTCTGGACAACGCAGTCATTCCTGGTTTCTACGGCGCAAAACCGGATGGAAGCGTAAAAACCTTCTCCCGCGGCGGATCTGACATCACAGGTTCCATTGTGGCAAAAGCCGTACACGCAGATATCTATGAGAACTGGACCGACGTTTCCGGTTTCCTCGTAACCGATCCGCGCATCGTCAAAGACCCGGAAGTTATCTCTACGATTACTTACCGCGAGCTGCGTGAGCTCTCTTACATGGGTGCAACTGTCCTTCATGAGGACTCCATCTTCCCGCTCCGCCAGGAGGGAATCCCGATCCACGTGCTGAACACCAACGCACCGCAGGATCCGGGAACCATGATCGTTGAGAACACCTGCAGCAAACCGAAATTCACGATTACCGGTATCGCAGGAAAGAAAGGCTTCGCTTCGATCACGGTAGAGAAGAGCATGATGAACACGGAGATCGGTTTTGGCAGAAAGGTACTCGGCGTTTTTGAGGACAACGATCTTTCCTTCGAGCATATGCCGTCCGGCATCGATACGATGACCGTATTTGTGCATCAGAATGAATTCGCAGAGAAAGAGCAGCAGATCATCGCAGGACTGCACCGCGCCGTACAGCCGGATTCCATCGAGCTTGAGTCCGATCTGGCACTGATCGCCGTTGTAGGCCGCGGCATGAGAAGAACGAGAGGCACAGCCGGAAGAATCTTCTCCGCACTGGCACACGCACATGTCAATGTCAAGATGATCGACCAGGGATCGAGTGAACTCAACATCATCATCGGTGTGGAGAATCGCGATTTCGAAACTGCCATCAAAGCAATCTATGATATTTTTGTCGTAGCACAGATCTGAAGAACATAAGATAGGAAGAATCTGCCGATTGCATCTTCTTTCGGTAAAATATAAAAAACTCTGTCGGGCATTAAAAATCCGGCAGAGTTTTTTTGATCCGATGAAATACCACAGGTAAATCGAAACGAATTTTGCCCTTGTCGTTTTGGGGAACAGATGGTATAATCATTTCATAAATGCAAGACATTTGTGAAAAATATCATAAAGGAACGAGG
>CAVLAW010000124.1:0-3292 GCA_963661155.1 Tidjanibacter massiliensis
AGCGCTTTTCTCGGCCGGATCGCCTGGGTCAGTGCAAAAATAAGCTCTGCCGCACCATTTGCAAAAAGAATATTTTCTTCCGGAAGATCCTCTTTTTCCGCTAATGCCCGGGTCAGTTCCCGGCACTGCACATCGGGATACTGCTCGATGGATTCCGCGCTCTTTCGCACTGCCTCTCTTACACTTTCCGGAGCCCCAAGAGGATTGACATTCACAGAAAAATCAACTCTGCATTTTTTCGAATAAATGTCGCCTCCATGTGGATTTTGTCTCATACTGTATGCCTTCCTTTCTTCTTTCCGTTGTGTTTCTGAAATCCTGTTTTACAGGAACTGGAAAAGTGCGCGGATTCCCGCAAAGAATACCAGTCCGAGGAATGAGGTCAGGTACATCAGGCGGTTCGCCCGCTTAATGTCCTCCGCCTCGACCGGACGGATGTCATCGCCGATCGTCGGTTTCTTTACAACTTTGCCGAAATAAACAGCATCTCCCGCAAGCTGAACCTCCAGCGCTCCTGCCATCACCGCTTCTGTCTGTGCAGAGTTCGGGCTGGCGTGGCAGTAGCGGTCGCGTTTGTAAATCTTTTCCGCATTTTTCCAGTTCATGCGCTCACATGCCGAGGCAAGAATCATCAGCCAGGCGCTGATCCGCGCCGGTATGTAGTTGACGACGTCGTCCAGTTTCGCGGCGCACCGTCCAAAATACAGATATTTATCGTTTTTATAGCCCACCATGGAATCCATGGTATTGATGGACTTATACAGAAATCCCAGCGCCGGACCGCCGATCGCCAGAAAAAAGAGCGGTGCAATGACGCCGTCCGATGTATTCTCCGCAATCGTTTCGACGGCGGCTTTTGTCACACCGGTCCCGGTCAGATTTTCGGTATCGCGGCCTACAATCATGGAGACGGCATAGCGCGCGCCCGGAAGATCGTTCTCCTCTAATTTCTGATAAACTTTCATGCTCTCATCCTTCAGGCATTTTGTCGCCGGAATCTGCCACGACCAGAGAACTTCCAGAAGAAAGCCGACCACCGGATGAATTCGAAATGCGATAAAAAGCAGAAGTGCCGGAACGCCATATCCTGCCAGACAGACGAGAAGGACAAGGCACACGCCGCCCGCCAGTTCCCCTCCTGGTGTCTTTGAGAACAGCTTCCGCAGTCTTTTTTCCAGCCATGCAATCAGATTTCCGATCACACGGATCGGATGGTACAAAAAGGAGGGATCGCCAAGCAGCAGGTCCATTCCATAGCCCACGATCAGGGCCAGTAATGCTGTTTTCATCTCGTTTCCTCCTGTTCTTTTCGGTAAGCTGCACACTGCTCCAGAAATTCCAGTGCAAGATGCGGGCTCGCCATATAGTAAAGATGCGGGAATCCCGCCATCATCCGTTCCGACGCATGAATGCAGTCCCAGTTCCGTTTCCGCAGCGGCTTGGCCGCATGCCAGGCATTCCCGCAGTCTGTACTGTCAAAGTAATGAAACTCATGGCCGCGCACCGGACTGCCGCCGTTCTGGAACGAGTCTTCGGTATTCGGTGTCAGGGTGATGTAGCCGAACCGTCCCAGCTTTTTCGTCCGGTAAACATTTCCCGGAACAGCGTGTACCATCGGATACACCTTTCCTTCCATATCCTCCATGGATTCCGACAGATACATGTAGCCGCCGCATTCCGCAAGAACCGGGATTCCCCGGCGGATCTTTTCGCCGATCGTTTCGATCATGGTATGATTTTCCGAAAGCTCTTTTGCATGCAGCTCCGGATAGCCGCCATAGAACAGATATCCATCCGCATCTTTGGGTGGTTCCGGATCTGCAAGCGGTGAAAAGTATTCAATGCTGGCGCCAAGTTCTTCCAGCAATTCCAGATTGTCGCGGTAGAAAAAGCAGAATGCCTCATCCTTTGCCGCTGCAACACGCGGTGCCAGAGCACGCACGCTTTCTGCTGCTTCACTTTCCAGAACTGTGCGCAGTGCCTCCGGCATTTTTCCGGAAAGCGGTTCCGCGTTTTCTGCAATCGCAAAGATTTTTTCAAAATCCAGTGTTTTCTGCAGTGTCTCGGCGAGCAGATTGACCTGTCCCTGCAGGTTTCCCACTTCCTCCGGCAGCACAAGGCCAAGGTGGCGGCTCTCTAAATGGCATTCTTTCAGTTCCGGTACAAAACCGACACAGGAAATGCCGAGTTCTTTTTCCGCCAGCGGCGCAATTTCCCGGTACAGCATCTCCGACATCCGATTGAAGATGACACCGGCAATCCGGCTGTCCTTCCGGTACTGCAGATACCCTTGAATAAGGGCCAGCGCCGAGACACTCATTCCCTTCGCATCGACGACCAGAAGCACCGGCGTTTTCGTCATACCGGCGAGATCGTAGGCACTGCCCTTCGTTGAGATTCCGCCAAGGCCGTCGTAATATCCCATCACGCCCTCCAGCACGGAAATATCATGGCCGGCTGCGTGTTTACAAAACAGATACTGTGTCGTCTCCTCATCGGTAAAAAACGGGTCCAGATTGAGCGACGGTGCGCCGATCACCTGCTCATGGAACATCGGATCGATATAGTCCGGCCCGCATTTAAATGCCGCCGGCTGTTTTCCCATCTGCTGCAGCGCGCGGAGCAGTCCGCAGGTAATCATCGTTTTCCCGCTTCCGCTCCTTCCTGCTGCCAGCATAATTCTTGGTGCATTCATTCTTCTGCACCTCCCTCGGCTGTGAAAATATAAACCGGGTTCTGCGCTATCATCAGGTGGCTGCGGCCTGCTTTTTTCGCTGTGGATGCCTGAATGCAGACGATCTCCGGCTTCTTAAAGGCAAGCTCTTTGAAACACGAAGCCGCCTCTGCCAGCGTTTCCACGGTTACCGTATTTAATACCACACGGATTTTCGGATTCTTCCGAAGCAGCAGTTCCAGAATTTTCTTCAGATTTCCGGCAGAACCGCCGATAAACGCATGCGTCGGAGCCGGCAGTGTTTCGAGTGCTTCCGGCGCTGTTCCCTCGATGATTTCCAGATGATCCACACCGAATTTCTTTTTGTTTTCGTGCAGAAGTGCAACAGCCACTGGATTTTTCTCAATCGCATACACTTTTCCCTGCGCCGCGCAGAGTGCCATCTCGACGGAAACAGAACCTGTGCCGGCACCGATGTCGTAAACAACCGAATCCGGTGCTAACTGCAGATGGGAAAGAGAAGCATTCCGTACTTCCCGTTTGGTCATCGGAACCTTGTCACGAAGGAACGCTTCATCCGCCAAACCGGCTGTAAACTCCGATTCCGGATCTGGATTT
>CAVLAW010000124.1:3302-7249 GCA_963661155.1 Tidjanibacter massiliensis
CCGCCAGCGGTGCAAACTCCATCTGTACAAGCTCAGAAGCCGTTCCTGTCACAATTTTTTCTTCCGGGTACGATAAATCCGTTCCCACATGGAGCACAATCTGATCCCAGCCGTATGCATCCAGTTTCTGGCAGATTTCCTTCACACTGCCTTTTCCGCCGGCAATGGCCAGTGTTTTTCTGTTTCTGCGGATCGTCTCCATAAAGTTGCAGTTCTGTCCGTGTAGGCTCACAAACGCGGCATCATCCCAGGATACGCCGATTCTGGAGCAGAAATAGATGAGAGAAGAAATTCCCGGTTCCACGCGGACGGAAAAATCCTCATCCCCCGAAAGGACTGCCTGCAGCTTTTTCGCGCCGCTGTAAAATCCGACATCTCCGGACTGCAGCAGTACAATATTTTCAAACTCCGGATGCTCTTTCAGATACTGATAGATCTTCTCCGGGCCGTATTCCGCAAGCATCGGCTTCTGATATTTTTTCATCGCCTTTGTCATGCGTCCGGCTCCAATCAGCACATCCGCATTCCTGCATGATTCGACAAGCGCCAGTGTCATCTGGGATTCTGCACCCGGTCCGATTCCGGCGATTACAACATTTCGTTTCACAGAAAGTCCGAATTTTTCGACGAGATACCGTTTTACCTCGTTTTCCGAAAGGCCCTCTTCTTCGTTCGGCCGTCCGATCAGAATCACCTTCACACCGGCTCTTCTGGCTGCTTCTATTTTTTCTTCAAAGCCGCCGTTTCTGCCGGACTCCTTCGTTACCATCCACGATGCATGAACAGCCTGCAGCATGGCGACATTCATTTCCAGTGAAAACGGACCCTGGATGCCGATCGTGTGCGCAGCGTCAAAACCAAGCTCCGCGCACGAAGCGATCACGCCCGGGAGCGGCAGAACACGGGCATAGACACGTTTTTCATAGTCCGGAAGCTCCGTGAATTTTGCAAGTTCCTTGCTTCCCGTCGTTACCAGAATCGCCCCGTTGGTATCCGTCAGATACGATACCGCTTCCTCTGTCGTATCAACCAGCATGCAGGATGGATCGGCCGCAAGTGACGGGCGCAACAGACGGAGATACGTTTTTCCGGCTCTTTCACACGCAGAACGAATATTTTCCGACACCAGATCAGCGTACGGATGCGTCGCATCGATCACGATTTCCGGCTGTTCTTCGCAGAAAAGCTGTTCCATCTCTTCTTCCGTCAGCCTTCCGCTTCGGACGGTGAGTGCACCACCCTCTTCAATCCGGCATTTTCCGTACTCTGTCGCCGTACAGGCAAGCGAAGCAACGTCGTATTTTTTCAGAAAACTGCAGATTTCGCGCCCCTCCGTTGTTCCGGCAAAGACTATTACTTTATTCATAGCGATATCCCCTCGGCGTTACCATATGATCCCCGATTTCTTTCGTCTGACTGTTTCCGATAAATACGGTCGTAAACATATCGACTTTCGTATTTCGAAGTTCGGCCAGTGTCATGGTTCGGCTCGTCTCGCCGTCTCTTCCGATCTGGCTTACGATTCCGCACACCGTCTCCGGAGCTTTATAGCGCAACATCAGATCGCATGCTTTTTCCAGATAATCGGCTCTCTTGTGGCTGCCCGGATTGTAGAGACAAATCACAAAATCGGCCTCCGATGCCAGAAGAAGGCGTTTTTCGATCTTCTCCCACGGTGTCAGAAGGTCACTCAGGCTGATCAGCGCAAAGTCATGAATCAGCGGCGCGCCAAGAACAGCAGCGCCTCCTGTCGCAGCCGTCACACCCGGAATCACCTTGATCTCAATCTCCGGCCACTCTTCCGAGAGTTCATACATCAGTCCCGCCATACCATAGACACCGGCGTCTCCGCTGCAGATCATGGCAACCTGTTTTCCTTCTGCCGCAGTTTCAAATGCCAGACGGCACCGTTCTACTTCTTTCCGCATCGGTGTCGTCAGAAATTCTTTTCCTGCAAAATGCTCTTTTACCAGATCCACATACACCGTATAACCGATGATCACATCGCAGCTCCGCAGCGCGTCCGCCGCCTCGATCGTCATTTTTTCATATGCTCCGGGTCCGATGCCCACTACAAAGATTGTACTCAAAATACTGCCCTCCAGTCCGCCGCAGCCAGTGCAACTGTCACACCATCTGCCGCCTCTTTTTTCTTTATCAGTCTGCCGCCGGCGAGAACCGCACTGCGTTCACAGACATTGTCAATTCCTGTAATTTTCTTCACAAACGGGGACGGAGTAAATGTCCCTTCTGCCTTTTCCAGTTCTTCTGCGGAAAAGGTACGATACTGCCAGCCATATTTTTCCACAAGCTGCAGAATTCCCGGCTCCTCCGCTTTCAGATCAATGCTTGCCGCCTGCTGAACCGCTTTTTCTGAAATGCCGGCTGCCGCAAGTGCCATAAGCACCTTTTCTTCGATCCGCTCCAACGGCGTATTTTTCTTGCAGCCAATCCCAACCGTGATGATCTTCGGGATCAGATGAAGCGTTCTCTCATACGGAGAATCCTGCTCCGATGTGGTAATGCAGATTCCCATCGACAGCTCCGAATCTTCTATCAGCTCCCGTGGCACAACTCCCTCCACCGGAAAACGGCTACAAAAGCCGACATTCTTTCCATCCACCAGCAATGCCGCCGCTTCTTTTGCCAGCTCCATTTCACAAATTTCACAATGATTTTTCACAGCGAACACATCCACTGCAAGCTTATGGTTCACATCCGTCGCCGTTGTGATCACTGGAACTGCACCAGTTATGGCAGCTACTTCTTCCGTCAGCTCATTCGCCCCGCCGATATGGCCGGAGAGAAGTGAGATGACGAATTTTCCCTGCTCGTCCATACAGAGCACCGCCGGATCTGTCTTTTTGCTCTTCACATACGGCGCAATGCTGCGCACAGCGATCCCGCATGCCCCAATAAAAAGGATCGCATCCATTTCATCAAACATACGCTTCGTCCACTCGGTAAGGGACGGCGCAATCGCAGGAATTCCGGCTTTTTTTCCGTATTTTTCCAGTGCATATCCTTCACATCTGTGATTTTTCAGCGTCGCACAAAGCTTCTGATTCCATACACATCCATTTCTTGTAAAACTTGCTATGGCTATTTTCATCTTATTTTTCTGCCTCTCGGAATTCCGTCGTAAAGGCCGGATTGTACAGATCACTTCTGCGGTAATTTCCCTGTGAAACGGCATTTCCGATAATCATCAGCGCTGTTTTGGTGATCTGATTCTTTTTCGCTGTCTCAGCAAGTGTTCCAACGGTGCAGACAAACGTCTTTTCCTCCGGCCAGGTTGCCTTATAGACAATAGCTGCCGGGGTATCTTCCGTGTATCCGCCGGCAATCAGTTCCCGGGAAAGCTCCTCTAAAAGTCCCGTACTTAAAAATACAACCATCGTCGCCTGATGTGCCGCGAAGGATGCAATGCTCTCCCGCTCCGGAACCGGTGTTCTTCCTGCCATTCTGGTGATGACAACACTCTGCGAGATATCCGGCAGAGTGTATTCCATTTCAAGTGCAGCAGCGGCCCCGCAGAAAGAGCTGACACCCGGACAGTCATCATGCGCAATGCCAAGTGCATCGAGTGCGTCGATCTGCTCACGGATTGCACCGTACAGACACGGATCTCCGGTGTGCAGTCTTGCTACCGTAAGACCTTTGCTCTCTGCGTCTTTCATCACATCAATCACCTGCTCCAGCGTCATCGTTGCGCTGTTGTATACCTCACAGCCTTCTTTTCTCAGATCCAGCAGCGCCGGGTTGACAAGAGAACCCGCATAAATAATCACATCCGCTTCACTTAACAGCTTCTGTCCTCTTACCGTAATCAGATCCGGGGCTCCAGGGCCCGCTCCAATAAAATGTACCATCTATTTTTTCCCCTTTTCTTTTACAATAATCAGTGAATAGTAACTTGCCTGCTCCCGGATCTCCCCGGTACTGTA
>CAVLAW010000125.1:0-7171 GCA_963661155.1 Tidjanibacter massiliensis
GGCCGAGAATGCTCTTTAAGAGGGTCGTCTTTCCGATTCCGTTGGCACCGGTGAGGACGATTTTTTCTCCGCGCTCAACCGCGAAGGTCAGCGGCTTGGAGAGCGGTTCTTCGTAGCCGATGACGAGTTCTTTTGCAGTCACAACGAAGCGGCCCGAGGTGCGGGCGGTGCGGAAATGGAATTCTGGCTTCGGTTTTTCTTTTGCAAGCTCGATGACATCCATCTTATCCAGCTTCTTCTGGCGGGACATTGCCATGTTTCGGGTTGCCACGCGTGCTTTATTCCGCGCCACGAAATCTTTCAGCTCGCTGATTTCCTGCTGCTGGCGGTTGTAGGCGGCTTCTTTCTGCGCTTTCTTAACCGCATAGACTTCCTGGAAATGATCGTAATCGCCGACGTAGCGGTTCAGTTCTTTGTTTTCCATGTGGTAGATCAGGTTAACGACGCTGTTCAGGAACGGGATGTCGTGGGAAATCAGGATGAAGGCGTTCTCATACTCCTCGAGATACCGTTTCAGCCAGGTGATGTGCTCCACGTCCAGATAGTTGGTCGGCTCGTCCAGAAGAAGGATGTCCGGTTTTTCCAGCAGCAGTTTTGCCAGAAGGACTTTTGTTCTCTGTCCGCCGGAAAGCTCGGTGACATCGCGCTCGAGTCCGATCTCCTCCAGGCCGAGGGCACGGCCGATCTCTTCGATTCTGGAATCCAGAATGTAGAAATCGTGTGCGTCCATCATCTCCTGGATCACGCCGAGTTCCTCCATCATCTGGTTCAGCTCGTCCTCTGAAGCATCGCCCATGGAATCGCAGATGGTGTTCATCCGCTCTTCCATCTCATAGAGCCAGGAAAAGGCGCTTTTTAATACGTCGCGGATCGTCATGCCTTTTTCCAGAACGGTGTGCTGGTCGAGGTAGCCGACGCGGACGTTCTTTGCCCACTCGACTTTTCCCTCATCCGGCATCAGTTTTCCGGTGATGATGTTCATAAACGTGGATTTTCCCTCGCCGTTTGCTCCTACCAGACCGATGTGCTCGCCTTTTAACAGGCGAAATGACACATCCTCAAAAATCGCACGGTCACCGAAACCGTGGGACAAATGTTCTACATTTAAAATGCTCATATAAAAATTCTCCTTTATGATACAAATCCGGTTCTTTTCTTAAAATTACAGTCTGAATTATTATATAGGGAATCTCCTTAGTTTGGCAAGTATTTTCTTAGCAAAGCTGCCGCTCCTGACAAAAAAGAAGACCTCCATTTATATAGAAGCCTTCTTAAAAGATACCTATTCTTCAAGAACATTTCTTTCTCTGTCCATATACCCATTCCGCATACATTTCCTTCACGGTCGGATACACGTATTCCGCAAGATACTGCGATTTTTTTAATTCCTCGCGGGTAGACTCTCCAGAGAGCACGAGTGCCGCGGAGACTCCCGCCATATTGGCGCAGGCAATATCCGTATAGAGACGGTCTCCCACGAGAACTGCCTCATCGCGGCTGCGCCCTGTCATGGCAAGCGCCATCTCGACCATGCGCGTGCCTGGTTTGCCGATATAGGTCGGTGCGCGGCGGACAGCGTGTTCGATCATCTCGCAGATCGAACCACAGTCCGGCACGTAGCCGAATTCGATCGGGCAGACGTAGTCGGGATTCGTCGCGGCGTAATCGAGTTCCGGGTGCTCCGAAAGCAGACGGCAGATATCCACCAGTTTCTGATACGTCAGCTCATTGTCATAACTCGCGAGCACACACGCAATTCCCTCTGCCTTTGGATCGCGGGTGGTGCGCACGCCGAAGCTTTCCAGCTCCCGGATCAGAGAATCCGTTCCCAGCACATAAACGAGACGTGTTCCATACTTCTGTTTCAGGTAATGCGCCGTCGCAACAGATGCCGTCAGAAAGTTTTCATCCGCTGTCAGAATGCCCAGTTTTGCAAACTTTTTCCGGTAATCCGCCACGCTCATCGTCGTATTATTCGTGATAAACACGTAACCTCCGCCGTACTCGGACAGTCCGTTTAAAAACCGGTCCGCTCCCGGAATCAGACGGCTCCCCACGCAGATGGTTCCGTCGATGTCCAGGAGGAACAGCTTTTTTTCACCGATTGGTATCACTTCGCGCTGCGGCAGGAAACGGCCACATCCGGGTAATTGGTGATGACCGCGTCGACACCGGCATCCATCAGACGCTCGATCTCTGCCTTGTCATTGACCGTCCATACATGCACAGCAAGATCGCTTTCCACATACTGTTGCAGAAAATCTGCCATCTGCACATGAAAGGTCGCCGGATGAAGGGCTCCCGTTCCGATTTTTTTCGCATAATTTACGACATCATAAATAACATCTGCGTAGAGGATGCCGGTGCTGGCTTTCGGGTCCAGTTCCAGAATTTTTGCGATACTGTAATGGTTGAAGGAAGAGTAAATCACGTGGTCCTCCATTCCCATCTCTTTCGTCAGTGCGAGCACTTTTTCTTCCAGATTTTCATACCAGAAAATACCGGTTTTCAGTTCTACATTGATCGTCAGTCCCGTCGGCTTTAATGTTTCGTATACCTCGCGGAGCGTCGGGATTTTCGCATCTTTGTACTCCGGATGTGTTTTATTAAAATGAAAGGTTTTTAATTCTGCGAGCGTATAGTCTTTGACGAGTCCGCTTCCGTCGCTGACGCGGTCGATCTCTTCATCGTGGACAACGACCATCTCGCCGTCTTTTGTCAGCTGCACATCCAGCTCCACGCCGTCTGCTCCCTGCTCTGCCGCAAGAAGAAATGCTTCCAGTGTGTTTTCCGGTGCATATGCGCTGGCTCCTCTGTGCGCCCATACTTTTGTTCTCATCGTCATAATCCTCCCTGGTTCGTTTCGTTTTTCTTTGCAGATGCGCCGGAACCCTGCCTTTTTCCGGCAGCTCCGGCGCTCTTTTTTCTACTCTTCACTATAGGACGAAACGAACCGCTTGTAAACCCTGATATCTATTATTCATTTACCAGGTTGTAGTCCTCAATGGAGCTGTTAATCTGGGAAGCCATGGATTCTACGGCTTTTTCCGGTGTCTCATTTCCATTGATCATGTTCTCGATCTCGGTCTCCACGATCTGTCTTGCCTCCGGGAATACGGAGAGCAGTGCGCCTGCATACTGTGGTTTGGAATCGTGAAGCTGATCGATTGCTGTCTGGAACTGCGGATACTGTGCTACGTTATCTTTGAAGGTCTGCTCATCATAAGCGGCTGTGGTTACCGGGAAGTAGCCGGTCTGCGCATTCCAGTATGCCTGGGATTCCGGGGAAATCAGGAATTTGATGAATTTCCAGGTTGCGGCTGCTTTGACATCATCGTTGTTGTTCAGTGCCCACAGAGATGCGCCTCCAATCGAAACACCGCCTTCATCGCCGTCTTTGATCGTCGGATAATATGCGGTTCCAACTTCAAAGCTGCCGTTGACATCCTGTAAAATCTGTTTCAGGGATGCGGTAGAGCCCAGGGTGATGGCTGCTTTTCCGGAGGTAAAGTCTGTTGTTGCGGTATCACTTCCGGAACGGCCTACGTTCGGTGCAACGTCTGCGTCGTTCAGTGCTTTCCACTCGTTTAAGATGTTGAGTGCGCCGCCGTTGGAATCAAACTCGACTGCGGTTGCGGCTGCGTCACGTCCGTTTCCATTATCGGCATAGGAAAGTCCCTGTTTGCAGAGCCACTGCTCAAAGTACCATCCATAGATGGAAAGTGCCAGCGGTTCACCTGCTCCGCCTTTTGTTTTCAGATCATCGCCGATCGCAAGGATTCCTTCCAGGCTGGTCGGGATTTCGGTGATGCCTGCTTTGTCAAACATATCTTTGTTGTAATACAGGATCGGTGTGGATGAGTTGAACGGCATGGAGTACAGTTCGTTGTTTACGGTATAGTAGGCAGCAATGTTCGGCTCAATCTGGGAAACATCGTAGCCGTCCGCGTCGATCAGCTCCTGCATCGGGATGACCCAGCCGGAATCAATCATGAAACGCGTTCCGATATCGTAAATCTGTACCAGATCTGCGCCCATGTTTCCGATCTGCGCACTTTTCAGCTTGTTGATCGTATCGTCGTATTCGCCCTGGTAAACAGCCTCAACGGTGATGCCGTCGGTGTTTTCTTCATTATATTTATTCACAAGGTAATCCATCGCCTCGCCGTTGACACCGCCCATGGAATGCCAGAAGGTAATGGTGGTTCCCTTCGTATCCTGGTTCAAATCCGGTGCAGCTGCTCCGTCGGCTGTACTGCCAGTCTCGGTGCTTGCAGAAGTCTGCGAAACCGCATCCTGTGCTTCTCCCGTTGTTTTTCCGCTTCCGCATCCGGCAAGCGCCATAGCTGCCATAGAAGCGGCAAGAATCGATGCAATCACTTTTTTCTTCATTTTTTTCTCCTCGTTTTTCTTGATATTTTCTATTCTATTTTCTGTTCCACAAGAGCTCTTGTTACTTTCATTCAGCAGTGAAACACTTGCTGTTTCGCTGCGTAAGAAAGTGATTCAGGCGTGAGCAGCCCTCCTTTTGCGAAGCAAAACTTTAAATGAGGGCTGCGAATTGTTACAGTTTGCGGAATCCGCAAGCTGTAACACCTCAGCCTTTGACTGCTCCTGAAAACATTCCTTTGATTAAGGCCTTCTGGCCTACGATAAAGATGGAAATGGATGGAATGATGATCATCACCACGCCCGCCAGCATCAGGGTGATGGACTGTGCGTCGACGCTGTTCAGCATGCTGATACCGATCTGTACGGTGCGTTTGCTGTCGGATCCGGTGACCAGAAGAGGCCACATGTACATATTCCATGCATTGATAAAGGTATAAACGGCCATCGCGCCCATGGCGGATTTTGTTAACGGCATCAGGATTTTTACGATAAACCGCAGGTTTCCGCAGCCGTCCAGCTTCGCCGATTCATAAAGGGAGATCGGGAAGGTCATATAGAACTGACGGAATAAGAAGATTCCCATGGCCGAGGTCAGGGACGGCAGAATCAGAACGATGTAGGTGTCCAGAAGTCCAAGTCTTCCTACGGTCAGGTAGTTCGAGATAATGGTTGCTTCGCCCGGTACCATCATGGTTGCCATAACGAGCATGAACAGAACATTTTTCCCTTTGAAGTTCAGGAAAGAAAAGGCAAAGGCTGCCAGAGAACACGTTACGATCTGTCCTAAGGTAATGCTTCCTGCTACGAAAAAGGAGTTCAGGACGAAGCGTAACAGCGGAATTTTATGAAACGCTTCCACGAAGTTGTCCAGAGTCGGATGCTTCGGGATCAGGTTCATCGCCATCGTGTAGAGCTCTCCGGACGGCATGAACGCTACGCTGATCGTATAGAGAAGTGGGAACAGCATGAAGAGGCAGACGATCAGGTTGATGGTGATCAGCGCTGTTTTCTGGATCATTTTCTTTCTTTTTGCTTTTGCATTCATCGCCAGATGCAGGGCCTGCAGTTCCTCGGCGGAATACGTTTTCGGACCGGCAAGGGTCGTTGCTATTGTTGACATCAGTATTTTACTCCTCTCTTTTCCATGCGGAACATCACCAGCGTCAGCGCCATGACAATCAGAAACAGAACGACGGACTGTGCGGCTGCGCTTCCAAAGCGATAGTTGAAAAATGCATCACGGTAAATCGAATATACAATCAGGTTGGTCGATTCTCCCGGACCTCCCTGGGTCAGGATTTTTACCTGGCCGAAGGACTGGAACGCCTGAATGATGTTGACAACCAGGGTGTAGAACATAATCGGGGAAAGTCCCGGAAGGGTCAGTTTAAAGAATTTCTGTACCGCATTGGCGCCGTCCACGGAGGCACGCTCGTAAATCGAATCGTCGATATTGCCAAGTCCGGCGGAGAAATACAGGAAGTTGATGCCGCTGTTCAGCCATGCGGTGAGGACTGCCACACAGATCAGTGCGTATTTCGGATCGCTGACCCAGTTGATGCTTACATGCAACAGTTTGTTTACAATACCGATCGTCGGATTTAAGATGATTTTGAAAATCATCGCTCCGGAGCTCGATGCGACTGCCATCGGGAGTGCGTACGAGGTACTGAATACGCGGATTCCCGGAAATGCCTTGCTGCAGAGAACGGCTCCTAAAAGACCGAGTGCCATGCTGCCGACTACAACGATCGCCACAAATTCCAGGGTTACCCAGAGGCTGTTGTAGAAGGATGGGGAGGACAGCAGGTTTTTATAGTTGTCCAGTCCCACAAACAGTTTTGCTTCGCCGAGCTTGTTTGTCTTGTAGAGACTCAGGTAAATAGTTTTAAAAAACGGGTAAAACAGAAAGATTCCAAAGATCACCAGGCTCGGGATCAGGTACATATAGACTTCTGCTTTTTTACACTTTTCGATTGCTTTTTTCACTTTTTACTCCTTCTTACGCCGTCGCACGCTCTTGGTTTTCTATCGGCGGACATAATATATTTTCTTCGGTAAACGGATCAAAGATCTGTGCTTTTTCCATATCGGCATACAGGGTAAGATACTCTTTTACCGCAACCGGCGCTTCGGACGGAACCCGCGCTGTGAGCTGATTTCTTCCGGTATGCATATGGAGATATGCTTCTGCACCGATCATCTCACGCAGCTCGACGAACGCTTTGATTCTGTTGTCTTCGCTGCAGATCTGATGGGCTTGGGCCGTCGCTTTTTCCTGCAGATCTTCTGGCCGCAGTCCCAGGATCACCATTTTTCCGAGGTAATTCCGGCGAAGCACCATCTCGTTTTCTCCTGCTGCACGAAGTGAAACACCGCCGTCTGTTTCCAGATAAACGGCTCCGTTCTTTTCTGTCACCATCGTTTCCAGAAAATTCATGCTCGGAGCTCCGATGAAGCCGGCCACAAATTTGTTTGCCGGATGGCGGTAGATCTGCTCCGGCGTGTCCGCCTGCTGTACGAGGCCGTCTTTCATGACTACAATTTTCGTTCCGAGTGTCATTGCTTCGGTCTGATCGTGGGTGACGTAGATCATCGTCGTCTTCAGTTCTTTATGTAACTTTGCCAGTTCCACACGCATCTGCGCACGCAGTTTTGCATCCAGGTTTGACAGCGGCTCATCCATCAGGAAGGCCTTCGGCCGTCTCATGATTGCGCTTCCGATCGCAACGCGCTGTTTCTGCCCGCCGGAAAGCGCCGCCGGCCGACGGTCCAGCAG